>CAZOUP010000003.1:0-94839 GCA_964583035.1 uncultured Akkermansia sp. | reverse complement strand
CAACGAACCTCTCTGGAAATTATAACCCGGTGTCATTTATTTCTGGCGCAACACGCCTGCCAGTCAGCTCAATCCAACACAAACGGCTCTTCCCGGGGCAGCGGGAGCACCTCGTCTTTTCCGAAATGCTTGACAGACCTCCACTTAAGTAACCGCGACAAAATTGGAATCCAACTTGCGCATGCTCGAAGCCTACCATCATTCCTTCATCCTTTCGCCCCCCTAATTTTCCCCGAGCACCCTCAAAATCCCGTGCTACCGTCCGCGCATGTTACAGGCAGGTATTGTTGGACTTCCGAACGTGGGCAAATCCACGCTCTTTAATGCAGTGACCCACACGCGAAATGCGGAGGCGGCGAACTATCCTTTTTGCACGATCGATCCGAACGTCGGAGTTGTCACCGTGCCGGATGATCGACTCCAGGTCCTCAGCGACCTGAGCAAATCCAAAAAACTCGTCCCTGCCGCGATCGAATTCGTGGATATCGCCGGTCTCGTCGAGGGTGCCTCAGCCGGAGCCGGTCTCGGAAACAAATTTCTCGCCAACATCCGCGAAGTCGACGCTGTCGTCCAGGTCGTCCGCTGTTTCGAAAACGATGACATCATTCACGAACTCGGCACTGTCGATCCGCTCCGCGACATTGAGATCATCAATTCCGAGCTCATCCTCGCTGATATCGCAACCCTGGAAAAACGACGTTCCTCCCGGGAGAAAAAGGCCAAGACCGGCGATAAAGAATCGAAAGTCGAAGTCGCGCTAATCGACAAGCTCATGCCTCATCTCGACTCCGGTTCGCCCGCGCTCACGGCCGAACTGACGGATGAAGAGAAGAAAGTCATGCGCGATTTTTTCCTCCTTTCCG
The DNA here is from genome assembly GCA_964583035.1 of uncultured Akkermansia sp. GTDB lineage: Bacteria > Verrucomicrobiota > Verrucomicrobiia > Verrucomicrobiales > DEV007 > Arctic95D-9. The sequence goes on along the minus strand of CAZOUP010000003.1, from coordinate 93,976 downwards.
CAAAGCGCTCCATTTTCGCCTGTAACGTCTCCGAGGACGAGCTCGCCGGTGCCCTCGAAAATCCTGACAGCCATGCCATGGTGAAAAAAGTGCGTGACTACGCGGCATCGACCTTCGGCGCTGAAGCGATCGTTATTTCCGCCCGTATCGAGGAGGAAATGGTCGATCTTGATCCGGAAGAAGCCGCGGAATTCCTCGCCGACATGGGCGTAAAGGACTCAGGTGTCTCCGCCCTGATTCGTGGAGTGTATCATCTGCTCGGTCTGCGTACTTATCTCACCACCGGTGAGCAGGAGACCCGGGCATGGACAATTCGCGAGGGGATGAAAGCCCCGCAAGCCGCCGGCGTGATTCACGGCGATTTCGAGCGGGGATTCATTGCCGCCGAGATCGTCCACTACGATGACCTCACTTCGCTGGGATCCTATGCGAAAGCCCGCGAAGCTGGAAAGCTTCGGATCGAAGGCAAGGAATACGTGATGAAAGACGGCGACGTCGTTGAGTTCCGCTTCAACGTCTGAGCCCATCAGGAGGGCCTCCGATGCCGATAGCCCACGCCACGCACGGTCTCGATAATCGCAGGACATTCCGGATCAGCCTCGATCTTGTGGCGCAATTTTGAAACGTGTTGATCCAGCGTCCTTGACTCGGGGAAGTAATCCAGCCCCCAGCATTCGTCGAGCAAATCGTCGCGGCTGACGGCCTCATTGGGACGGTGGTGCAAAACCCGAAGAATGGCGACTTCCCGCGGAGTTAGATCAATTTCTTCGCCAGCATTCATCGCCCGAAGCTCTTTCGGAAAAACTTCGAGCTCACGTCCCATTCGAAATGAGGAACTGGTTGGCGCTTTCGATTGAGCGCGGCGCAAGGCAACCCGGATTCGTGCGATGAGTTCACGTTTTCCGAAGGGTTTCCGGATGAAGTCGTCCGCCCCCAGTTCCAGCCCGACAACGACATCGATTTCTTCGTTCTTGGCCGAAAGGAATACAATCGGCACATCCGATCCTTGTGCTCGGATCTCCCGACAGACACTGTAACCGTCCCGTTCCGGCATCATGATATCGAGACAGACCAGGTCCGGCTTTTGCTGAGCAAACAACGTGAGAGCGATCTCGCCATTCTCTGCCGCCATGACTTCGAAACCCTCTCGTTTCAACGAAGTCTCGATGCTCTCCCGGGTGACAGGATCGTCTTCCGCAATGAGAATTTTCATGAACTAATTACGGGTAACTCCAACCGAAACCTAGCCCCCTCGTTCGATGGCACCAGCTCCAATTTGCCGCCCATTCTTTGTGAAAGGTCGCGCGCTATCGCCAAACCAAGACCGGTCCCGGATACGCCCTCGTTCACCTGGTCGCTGGCCCGGTGAAAGGGCTCAAAAATACGTGTCGCCTGCTTCGCCGAAATCCCGGGACCACGGTCGCTAAAATCTGCTCGCCATTTCTGATCGGTTAGAGCCGCCTCGATCTCCAGGACTCCGCCTGCGGCTGCATACTTTTCCACATTGGAAATGAGGTTACCAAATACCTGCGCGAGAGCGTCGGGATCGGCCAGGACTTCAACCGGGTCCTCACTTTTCCATATCACTTCAATATTTCGATCCTGAAATGTTTTTTCAAACTGCGCCAAAACATCTTTTAGAATTTCGAGCGGATCAAGCCGGATGGAATGAATGCGATCCGTTCCTTTTTCCGAACGGGAAAATGTCAGCAGATTATCGACGAGCCGACTGAGTCGCGACGCCTCGCCGGAGACACGGTCCAGCCGATTTCGCGCCGCCTCCGGATCTTCATCCACCAGTTCGTGGGCGAGGTCGACATTGAGCATCATGTTTGTAATGGGAGTGCGAAGTTCGTGTGAAGCGCGGTTCACAAAACTGACTCGTTGCCCGGCGAGTCGTGTCGCCCGGCGGAGAGAAAACGCAGTCGCCACCGATCCAAACAAAACCAGAACAGACAAGCTCATCCCGGCCAGCAAATAGGACAGATTCCAGCGAACCGTTTCCTCGCCTGCACTCCATGCCTGGATCTGCCATGTCCCGAATCGAATCGTGGCAGGAAAAATTTGCGGTGCCCGTTGGTTATCGGACGTGTCGCCGGACTCGTAGATGACAGTTCCATCCGGAGCGGCGAGACTGGTGAGTTCTCCCTCCCCGCTTCGCATCTGGAGAATCGACAGTTCTTCCTCCTCACTCAACCACCCGCTGATCGCTCGACGAATGGAACCCCCATCGACTCCTGCGATCATGATGTCCGAAGCACCAATTTTCCTCCAATAATAGAAGACATCAGAGGCATTGCGGAGCCAGCCGGAGGCCGCCCCCGAGCCTACGATTCTGGTTTTGTCGACGACACGGAGCGCCCCCTCTTCTTCGGTGAATGCCAACGGAGGAAACCTGTCGGCATCGAACGGCAACTCGCCGCGCTCCTGTTCGCGAACCTCAAAGTGAACAGGTGTCTGCGCGCCAGTCAGAGAAAGAACTGAAACAGATCGGACCCCAACTATTTTTGCTGCTGTCAGTTCCGGACCAAAAGTATTCGACCGCGAGCGCTTCAGTTCCTCCGCCAGGAAGTCGAGTCGATCCACGTAGCGTGAGTGAAGCTGGTCCAACTCAGATTGGAGTTCCTCCGCCGCGAGCGTCAACGGCTGCGGATCGCGGGGGCGTTCCACCCATTCGGTCCGACGGGTCAGGGCAAGGGAGATAGCGCCGAGCCCAATTGCCAGCGCTGCTCCCATTCCAATTACCCATCCGAACTGCATCACTCCGTATCGAACGTGTCGTTATGGATGAAGAACACCCACTTGCGGCTGGTGTCCGGCTGTCCGTTCTCCAGTGGCGGCGTTCCCACTCCCACCAGAAAGTCAGAGTTTTCGCCCAGATAAACCTGAGTCGTGCTCGAGCTTTCGTAAAATTTTGGAAATTGAACGAAGGGAACCCATTCGCTCCCTTCCAGCTTCCGATAGCTCGTACTGTATCCGTGCAGACTCTTACTAATCGTACTTTGGTTGAAGTGAATGATTCCGTTAATACCCATGACAGGATCAACTTCGAAAACATGCCCCAACTGTCTCTCCTCCATTTTTGATGTTCTGCTTTCCTCTCCTCTGTCAGAACTTCCACCCGGCACCGGGAACGAATCTTGATAGCTGAGCAACTCAGCAATCTCCACTTTGGCTCTTTGCCCACTCGGTGAACCAATGGCGGTCGAAGCAATTATCTTCGCGCTTCCATCTTTCTCCCAGGCTAGAACATTTTCCCAAGCCTTGCCTCCGAACCAGGTAGAGAGCGAGTTTTTGTGAAGCGCGGCATGCCACGTCTCCGCATCCACTTCCACCCAGGTCGCTCGAAACAGCAACTCCTTCACAGCACTGACCGCCTCTTGATCCACAATGGGACTCGCCACGACCAAGTCCGCCCGCCCGAAAATGATCACAGCAAAGTCGTCCTTTTTCTCGGGATCATTCGGCTCGATTCGTGAAAGCACCTGATATTCCCCGATCGGCAGCCGTGCTTGTCTCGTTGTTTTCTGAAAGGAAAAGAGCGGCTCCAACACATCAGTCGCCTGCACCCGGTCCGTCTCCGTTCTGGCTCCGGGAGCTTCCCCGAGGTAACGCGACCACTCGATAGCGAAATTGAGATCCAATTCATCATGGGCCGCATTCAACACCGGATCCGCTTCGAAAGAGATACCATGATTCGAAGTCGCGAACTCCTTGGGAAATGGGGGGTCGTCCGGAGAATCACTGATTTGCTCAAGAACAGTGGGGTAACGCATTTGCATCACGCTGCGAAACCGCCCGCGCGTTCCGCTCAGAAAGCTGCCCGCCACGGAGTCTACTATCTTTGCTTCCCCGGCATCCACGAGTTTCTGCACCCGCTCGCGCCACTCGTTCCCGGTCAACCCCTCCTCATCCCATTCCCGAATTTTGGCCGAAGGAACCTCTGCAAGCTGCACACCAATGACGATTGTCGTCTCCGGTTTGGCGATTTCAGCGGTCTGGCTGCTGGCACCTTTCCGAGTATACGGGTCTTCCTCCTGCTTTTCCTTCTTCTGGCCGAATCCGATTCCGCCGGAGGCGATCGATAGGAGAAGGCCCGCGGACAGCAGGACGGGTAGTTGATTGATCTTTGTTTTTTTCATCCCCACAGCATCCACACTCTCACGGAATTTGCGTCAAAGGCGAGTATGCGAACTGTAAAAGTTCAGTAAAAAGGGCACCTCAGGAAATCTTGCACCAGGAGAAGGAAAGCCGTCGAGTCCCGTTTAGTCGCCAAAATCGTCCTGCCTACGCCTGAGGACTTCGCTCTCAAAGCGCTTCCGGTGCTTTGTGATCCGCCCGTTGACCCGTTTCCGCCACATCCGGAAGCTCGAAGGTTTCAGCTCGCGGCGCATCACCTTGATGACCTCCGCCTCGGTCAGGCCGGTCTTCTTTTCGATTTCCTCAAAAGTGGTCCGGTCCTCCCACGCGAGTCGGATGATAGAGTTCGTCTGCGAGTCCGTTTTCATGTCGAGAAAAGTTACGGTCGCGGCGCGTGATGCGGTTCCCGCACAGCCGGAAAACACCAGTTCCACTTCACGGCGGCAAGTCGGAAGAGAACGATCGCCGCAATCCCTGTCAAAAGGGCAAAGGGTTGCAGTAGCTCATAGTGATCCATTCCCAGGTAAATCCAGGCTCCGGTGAAAGCGCAGGTCGCATTCAGGGGGCTCGGGGTAAATAGAGAGGGGACCTCGTTACAGATCACGTCACCAAGAACTCCGCCGAAGGTCCCGGTGATCACCCCAAGAAGCGCGGCGACAAACATTCCCGTTCCTGCGTCGATGGCAAAAGCCGTTCCCGTGAGGGTGAAAAGAGCCATCCCCAGCGCATCGGGAAAAACGAGGAGTGGTTTTATGTGATCGATGTAGCGCACGATGAATCCGGAAAAAACCGCGATGCCGAGAACTATCATCGGGTAATGAGGATTTCCGATCCAGAAAAGCGGCGTCCGATCCAGAAAGAGATCGCGCAACGTGCCGCCTCCGAAAGCCACCGCAAACGAAACCGCGAAAACACCCATGACGTCCATGCCCTTCCGCGCTGCCAAAAGCACCCCGTAGATCGCCGAAACGATGACAGCGAGAAATTCGATCACGATGAGATAATTCATCGCCCAGAAAACGGCGGATGGCGGAACCGCGCAACCAGTTTACGTGTCATGATCTTCGCGCGGGACCTGCGAGGCGGGAAAATTCAAAACGTCACTCCTAACCCCCTTAGATCACCCAGCTAACCCTGTTCACTCCTCATCCGGATGCACGTTTTCGCACCCGTCTTTGAGTGATCCGGTAGCGTTGACTTTCATTCGCCGAACCTTACACTTGCGCTCGCCCTCCGACTTCCTGCCTTCATGACAGTCGGAACGGCGCTTTTTGTATGAACACCCCACGCCTCTCTCTTTACGGAATCTCTGCGGCCATTCTTGTGGTCGGCACCGGACTCTTCCTCACCTGTAATTTCAAAGCGATCGCTCAGGACGCTCCGGAATTAATTTCAGGACCACTCACCCCGCCGACTGCCCCCTCCGTTGAAATGCCTCCTCCGGAGTCGGTGCAGGCGGATATTTCCGAGGTCGACATGGACGCCATCGTTCGCGTCGAGGTCGATACGAAGCAGCCCAACTACCGCGTCCCCTGGAATATCGGCGGAATGAACAGCGGAAACGGGACCGGCTTCCTCGTGGGACCGAATCGTTTCCTTACAAACGCCCACGTCGTGAGTGATGCACGCCTCATTTACATCAAGAAAATGAGTGACCCGAAACCCTACGAAGCCCGCGTTGTCAATGTCGCGCATGATTGCGACCTCGCCCTCCTCGAGCTTCAGTCGGACGAAGAATTCGAAGGTGCCTTTGCCAATCTCCAACCACTCTTCATTGGGGGAATCCCCAAGCTCAACACCACGGTGGTCGCGGTCGGTTACCCCATCGGCGGTGAACGCATCTCGGTGACTCGCGGGGTTGTCTCGCGGATCGATTTTCGAACCTACAGCCACTCCAGCGTCGATAATCATCTCAGCATCCAGGTCGATGCGGCGATTAACCCGGGAAACTCAGGCGGTCCGGTCCTGCAAAATAATCAGGTTGTCGGGGTCGCCTTCCAGGGATACTCAGGCGCGGTCGCGCAAAACACCGGCTACATGATTCCCGTCCCGGTCATTGAACGCTTTCTGAAAGATGTCGAGGACGGGAGCTACGATTTTTACGTCGATCTCGCCACGAGCGTGATTAACATTCTCAATCCCGCGCAACGAGCGGCGCTGAAACTTCCCAACGACGGGGTCGGCGTCATGGTCGCCGAAGCTGATGCCGCCGGAGCCGCAGGCGGGATTTTGAAAACCAAAGACGTGCTCCTTTCGATCGACGGATACACGATCGCCTCGGACGGATTCATCGAAATCGAGGGCGAGCGCATCGACCTCAACGAAATCATTGAGCGGAAGTTCGCCGGCGACACCGTCGATCTCGAAGTTTGGCGAAACGGGGCGCGTGAAGAGATCACCCTCGAGCTGAAACGCTTCCTCCCGTATCTGATTCAAGCAAGCCAGTATGACAAGCAGCCGAACTTCGTGCTCTATGCCGGACTTCAGTTTCAGCCTCTGGATCGCAATCTCATGGCGGCTCACTCGATCAGCGACCTGCAAACCCGCTATCATTATACCTTCTTCAGTCAGGACGAAATTTACCGCGAGCGCCCGCAAGTCATTATTCTTACGGAAGTGCTCCCTGACTCGACCAACACCCACTTGAAGGGCTACATTCACAAGGTCGTCGATACGATCAACGGCAAAAAAATCGGCCTCGTTCAGGATGTGCACGATGCTTTCTACGGCGATTTCCACGAGGATGGCTACGAAGACTTCCATGTCGTTCGCCTCGTCGGCGAAGGTCGCCCTCTTGTTCTGAAGCGGAAAGATTCGGCGGCGGCGCACGTGCGCATAAAGGCAAAGTACAATGTCGGGTTCGATCATTTCATCGAAGAGCCGGAAATCATGCAACTAAAAGACAAACTGGCTCCGGTCGAGGAAGAGGAATCCGCCGAAGAATCAGAATCGAAGGAAACAGCCGAACCGCTTAAAGAAGCCGCCTGATTCCGAGATCCGCAGCTAACCCCATTTTCATTCCTATGACTTTCTATTCATCCAAATGGCTCCTCGCCATTCTCGTCTCCCTCTCTCTCCCGGCCTCCGTTAGCTCCCAGGATGCCTCGCCGGAGAATTCAATCGTCCGCGTCAACGCGACACTTCAGAGCTACAACTTCCTCCGCCCCTGGGAGAAAGGCGCTCCCACGCCGCGTCGGGGCCTCGGTGCTGTGCTCGAAGGCAACCGTGTCCTCGTCACTGCCGAACTGGTCGTGAACTCCACCTTTCTTGAGCTCGAGCATCCCTCTAACGGTGATCGCGTCGCGGCCCGCATCGTCGGGCTCGATTACGAGGCGAATCTCGCCGTCCTTGAGCCCGTGAATGACAGCTCGACGGTGTTTGAAGGACTTTCCCCTCTCGAACTCGACGGATCGGTCACCGCCGGGGAGACCCTTCAGGTCTGGCAAATCGAAGACAACGGCGACGGCGTCACCACCGACGTCGATGTGCTCCGCGTCAACGTCGGTCGCTATTTCATCCCCGGATCCGTCTTTCTCCTCTATCAGGTGAAGGGATCACTTCAGGCACGGGTGAACAGCTTCACGCTCCCAGTGGTGAAAAATGGGAAACTCTGCGGCATGCTCCTGAGCTATTCCTCAAAAGAGCAGACCGCCTCCGTTCTCCCCGTTCCTATTATTAAAGCGTTCCTCGCCGATCTCGAAGATGGCGAATACGGGGGATTCCCCAATCTCGGCATCGGCATCAGTCAATTGCTCGACGAAACCCTGCGCGAATTCGCCGGGGTCGAAGGCGAAGAGGGTGGAGTCTTCATCCACAATGTCGCGACGGATAGCTCCGCTGAAAAAGGGGGCCTGAAAAAAGGCGACGTCATCCTTTCGATCAATGGGCAAACCATCGACTCGCGCGGCAATTACACCCACCCCGACTATGGAAAGCTGAGCTTTTCACACCTCGTCCGCGGCGACGCCAAGGTCGGAGACACTATTTCTCTCGACATCATCAGGGACAAGGCAGCGCAAACGGTCGAAGTTGAGCTGATTCGCAAACGGCCCGAAGACTTCCTCATCGATCCCTACATGTTCGACCGCGGACCGAAGTATGTGATTTTCGGCGGGCTCATCTTTCAGGAACTGACCCTCCCCTATCTTGAAAGCTGGGGCGACGAATGGGTCAATCGCGCTCCCTTCAAGCTGGTGCACGCCAATGCCAACCCTGAAGAGTGGGAAGAACAGGAGCGCGACAAACTCGTCTTCCTGAGCAATGTCCTCAAGACTCCGAGCACGCTGGGATACGAAAGCCTGAATTCTGCGATCATCACAAAAGTGAACGGAATTTCGATCAAGAACATCAAAGGCCTCTCTGCTGCGTTGGGTAAAGCACCCGCAGACGGCATTCACACGATCGAATTTGTCGATTATCCGAAGGTGATTTATGTCGATGACAAAACCTCTCAGCTCGTCAATCAACAACTAATCCAGTATGGAATCAGTCAGCTTGAACGCCTTGAATAACAGCTTTCAGAACTCGCGTTGACTTTTCAGACTTTTCTTTTATCGTTGCGGCCCTCCGACTGGTATGGCGATCCTATCGCCAGACTGACTCGCAGGGACCCGGGAGAGAGTGGAAGTCATTTCTCTCCCCTGCGCCAAGAGCGCACCACACAGCAGTAACGAATCCTTTTTTACCGTAAGACATGAAACGGACCTACCAACCTTCAAAACGTTCGCGCAAAAATCAGCACGGATTCCGCTCCCGCATGGCAACTAAGGCCGGTCGCGACATCATTAAGCGCCGTCGCCAGAAAGGTCGTAAGCGCCTTATTCCTAAAGGCGCTGAGATTCAGTATAAGCGTCACACGGTTCAGCACGGCAGGTAATGCTGTGCTCCGGTGCGCTTCTGCTCGCAGGCGTCGCACCAGGGCCATCGCTCCGGAAATTGACCCGCGTTTTCCTCTAGTTTTCGTCCCGGGACCATGAAGTTCCCACGAACGAGGCGGATTACGAGGAGGTCGGATTTCCAGTTGGTTCGATCGAAAGGGAAATCGGTTCACGGTCGATTTCTCGTTCTTGGTTATTTCGAGGACTCCGGAGAAACGCCTTCAAAGCTTGGACTGATCACGACAAAGCGCCTCGGTAATGCTGTCGTCCGAAATCGCGTGAGACGCAAATTGCGCGGGATCATGCAACGGGTGGGAGATCGTTTCCGAAACGGGCATTGGCTGGTCCTCATCGCCCGAAATGCAGCTGCTGACGCGACATCCGAGCAGCTCGAAAAAGAATGGAAGTGGCTCATGCACCGGGCCGATCTCATGCTACCAAAAGAAAAGGAAGGATGAAACCAGTGCTGATTTTTTTCGTCCGCTGCTATCAGAAGGTGATTTCACCGCCGCTCCATTTTATCTGCGGACCTCTGAGCGGATGCCGTTATTTCCCTTCCTGCTCTCAGTATTTTATCGACGCCGTGACCGTGAACGGCCCCATCAAGGGCTCATGTCAGGGCGTCTGGAGAATTTTGCGCTGTCAGCCTTGGGGCGGGCAGGGATATGACCCTCCTCCGGGCTGGGAAGAATATGTGGCAAAACATCCCGAGGCCGCTTATGTAGGCCGACGTTCCTGCGACCTGCCGGACGCCGAAACTGAAAACCCCAATCAATAGGAAAAAAGCTGTCGTGAAAAACATGGATCGAACATCGTGGATAGGCGTGATTGTCTGTCTGTGCCTGCTCTTTACCTGGGGCTGGTGGAGTGCCAAGGAGACCGCGAAACAGCTCGAGGCTCAGCGCGAGCAGGCTGCTCTTGAGGCATTGAATCCCCCTCAGGAAACTGCGGAAGAAGCGGCGACCATCCCCAACGCGTCTTCGACTAAAGAGGCCGCTCCTGACGATGATGCTCCGGGAGCAGTTGCTGAAGTTACGCACGTGCTCGAGAACGACCTTGCGAGGTTCCACCTTACCAATCGCGGGGCGGGGATCAAGATTGCCGAACTGAAAGACCAGGCCCGCTACCTTGAGGGTAGCGAGTTTATCACCATCAACGAAAACGCGAGCCATCCTGTCGGAGCGCTCTCGTCGGGCCCGAAACTTTTCGACACGACGACGTGGAACGTCACTGAAAAATCAGCGGAGAAAATCACTTTCGAAACGACGAACGCGGCCGGCTTCACCTTTGCGAAGACTTTCCGGCTTCCCGGCCCCGACCGTGATCCGCATGAGATAACGCTCGAGATGAGTGTTCGCAACGAATCGCAGACTCCCCTTGTTCTCGCCGATCAGTTTCTCTACGCCGGCTCCGCCGCGCCGCTTCATCTCAATGAGTGGTCAATGCAAATCGGCATGTTCTGGCTCCAGAGTGACGGGAAGTTTGATTACGAAACCGTCGATCATTACGGGGGCCGCAAAGTCCTCGGTATTTTCGGTAAAAACGAAATTTCCGACGACGAATTTGCTATCGATTCCCTCCGCTGGGCCGGAGTCAACGACCAGTTTTTCGTGACCATTATTCAGCCCGAGGACGCTTATGAAGCGACCCTCTGGGGGAGCCGTTTCCCTATCGTCGTCGAAGGAGACAAAGAAGCCTCGGAGAAAAAGCGGATGTTCGCCGCCGAAGCGGGAATTGGCCTCCCGTCACTCTCAATGAACCCCGGCGATCAACAGACGCTGAACTACAACATCTACCTCGGGCCGAAGGAATTCGCCCGCCTCAAGGGACTCGGCGAAGAGAAGCAGCTCGTGATGCACTACGACGAGATCCCGATCTTCGGCTGGCTCTTTGGCTGGGCGATCAAGCCACTCGCGGCCGGTCTCATCATCGGTCTCGTCTTCCTCAAAGGCTACGTCGGCGGCTACGGTCTCGCGATTATTCTCATCACCCTCCTGATCCGCCTCATCATCTGGCCGGTCTATGCGAAGTCGGCCCGCTCCATGAAGCGGATGTCAAAACTGACTCCGATGATGAAGGAGATTAAGGAGAAGTATCCGGACAATCCTCAGAAAATGAATGAGGAGACAATGAAGTTGTATCGGACCTACAGCATCAATCCTCTCGGGGGCTGTCTCCCCATGTTCATTCAGCTTCCGATCTTCCTCGCCTTCTATCGGATGCTCTGGAGCGCAGCCGAGCTTCGCCACGAATCCTTCCTCTGGGTCGATGACCTCGCGATGCCGGACACGATGTTCATGATCCCCGGTCTGGATATCCCCTTCAACCTCCTTCCGATCCTGATGGGGATTACCAGCTTTATCCAAATCTGGATCACCCCGAAGACAGGCGATAAAACGCAGCAGATGATTTTCATGCTCATGCCGCTGATTTTCCTCGTCATCTGCTACAACTTTGCCGCAGCGCTCGCGCTCTACTGGACGACTTCCAACACCTTTTCCATTCTTCAAACCTGGCTCATGAACAAGATGCCGGAACCTGAGCTGCAGAAAAAAGCCACCACCGGGAAAAAGAGCTTCATGCAGCGGATGCAAGAGCAGGCCGAAGAAGCTCAGAAAGCCAAGGCGGCGGGCGGAAGCTCCGGCGGCGGAATGACGAAAAAAGATCGCACGAAGATGCCCGGCGAAAAGGGTGACCGACACACGAAGGGCAAGAAAAAGCGCAAATAGCCCCGCCGGCGGCGCTTTGAGCCGTCTCGATTGCGGTCAGATAACGGTTATCTTTCATCCGATAGCCAATCCAGAAGTGGTCGATGGACAGGTGAGTTGGATAAAGGGAGCAGAGATCCGCAGGGTTTCCACCCATCCAGGAGACATTTGTTTCAACAATTCGCTTGATATTTTTGGAATTTAGGCTACTCGCAAGGCTTGCAAGTCCGGAAATCGCCAGACCGGATTGCAGAACCACCCAATATTTGCCGCACCTGAACTGACCTATGGCAGACAACGACTCCAATATCGTTTCGTTCCCCGGAGCGGATGGTCAGAAGAAGACAACTGCGGCAATCCGAAATGGCTCCAGCAATATGAGAAGTGACTTAGTCGACGCGGCATCAAAAATAATTCCCGAACCCCCCGTTTTGATCAATCTGGTCTCGGCCAGAGTGAAGCAGCTGAACCTCGGTCGTGCCCCTCTCATTCAGACTGACCATCGCATGGGCTCAGCCGATATCGCCCTGACTGAAATCATTCAGGGAAAAATCGGCGTCGATAACACATCGGTTGAGGAATAGTCCTTCCTCCGCGCAGCGAAAGGCGCAAGCCTCTCACCTTTTCCATTTTTACGAGGGTCTTTGCGCCCTGAAAGTGGCGTTTGGTTGGAATCCACCATATCCAAGGTAGAATTGTAGCCTTATGTCCCTCTTTCAACTTCACTCAGAGTTTAATCCCGAAGGGGATCAGAGTCAGGCCATTGCCAAGTTGGAAAAGTCGGTCCACGCCGGGAACAAGCACCAGACGCTGCTCGGCGTCACCGGATCCGGAAAAACTTTCACGGTCGCGAACGTCATCGCCAGCCTCGGGAAACCGACCCTCGTGATGTCTCATAACAAGACCCTCGCCGCGCAGCTTTACAGCGAGTTTAAGGGCTTTTTCCCCCACAATGCGGTCGAGTATTTCGTCTCCTATTTCGACTACTACCAACCGGAGGCCTACATCCCGCGCACTGATACCTACATTGAAAAAGACTCGTCGATCAATGAAGAGATCGAGCGCCTCCGCCTCTCCGCGATGAGCTCACTCCTCACGCGAAAAGACGTCATCGTCGTCGCGAGTGTCTCCTGCATCTACGGACTCGGCTCTCCCGAAGATTACCAGAACATGATGGTTCCGGTCCGGGTCGGGATGGATCTGGATCGCGATGAATTCCTGAAGAGTCTCGTCGCCATTCTCTACGAGAGAAACGACATCGAATTCGGACGGGGAAAATTCCGGGTCCGGGGTGATGTCGTCGAAGTCTACCCCGCCTACCTCGAAAACGAAGCGATCCGCGTCGAATTTTTCGGCGATGAAATTGACCGCGTCAGTTCCATCGATCCACTCACCGGCAATGCCAGGAGCAAGCTCGAGGACTATACTTTCTACCCCGCGAAGCAGTTCGTGACGCCGAAAGACAAGATGGGAAAAGCGATCAAGGAGATCAGAGCCGAGCTGAAAGAACGCATCGAATTTTTTGAAAAGAATCAGCAATACCTCGAAGCGCAGCGGATCAAACAACGGACCGAATATGACATCGAGATGATGCAGGAGATGGGCTTCTGTCAGGGCATTGAGAACTACTCGCGGCACCTCACCGGTCGCCCACCCGGAACCAAACCAGGCACCCTGATCGACTTTTTCCCGGATGAATTCTTCACCGTGATCGATGAATCCCACGTCAGCATCCCCCAGATCGGCGGGATGTATGAGGGCGACCGCTCGCGCAAAACAACCCTCGTTGACTTCGGGTTTCGTCTCCCCAGCGCCCTCGACAACCGCCCCCTCAAATTCGACGAGTACATGGCCGCGACCGATCAACGGCTTTATGTCAGCGCGACCCCGGCGAAATTTGAGATTCAAAATTCAACCGCAGGCAAGAAGGGCTACATCCCCCACCAGCGGAAAAAAATCGGCGAAGAGGAGCTTTCTCCGGTCCGACTTCCCCGCATCTCCGGAAGTCGTCAGCCCATCGAGACCTTCGATGTTGAAACCAAAGGCAAAGACCTCATTGTCGAGCAGATCATTCGCCCGACCGGACTCCTCGATCCCATCATCACACTGCGGCCACTCAAAGGGCAGATCGATGAAACGATCGAATTCTGCCGGCAGCGGATTGAGAAAAATGAGCGCATCCTCGTGACGACGCTCACGAAACGCACCGCTGAGGATCTCACCGATTACCTTCGCAATGTAGGACTCGCCGTCCGCTACATTCACTCCGACGTCGATGCGATCGAGCGGGTCGAGATTTTACGAAGTCTCCGCGCCGCCGAGTTCGACATCCTCGTCGGGATCAACCTCCTCCGGGAAGGTCTCGATCTCCCCGAAGTGAGCCTCGTGTGTATTCTCGACGCCGATAAAGAGGGCTTTCTCCGGAGCGAAACCAGTCTCATTCAGACGGTCGGACGAGCGGCGCGTCACGTGAACGGTGAAGCCGTGCTCTTTGCGGATGTCGTCACAGATTCAATTCAAAAATTGCTCAACATCACTGAATATCGCCGTCGCGTTCAGCATGAACACAACGAGAAGCACGGGATCATTCCCCACACCGTGACGCGGAATGATCAGGAGGCGCTGCGCCAGTATGTTCAGGGGAAAGCCGTCGAAAACTCGCTCGTCGCCGAAACCGGCGAAGACATCGATACCCTCTCCGTGATCCGCGAACTCGAAGAGGAAATGCAGGAAGCGGCTGGTAAACTCGAATTCGAACGCGCCGCCCTCATTCGGGACCAGATCAACAAGCTCAAGAAAGACAGCGGTGAACAGCCCATGAAGGTGACGCGGAAGAAAGTGAAGTATTAGCCCGCAGACATCTGCAGCACCTCCCAACCGACCCACATCAGCCCGAGGTCGACGATCATGTGGCTGACCCAGGCACCGAGAAGGCTGTTGTAGCGATACATCATCCAGCTCCAGGCGAAGCCGCCGATACCGACGCAGATTCCGAGAAAAATGGCCCATCCCATCGGGAAAAATTGGCTCACGATAATGAGATGGTGTGAAGCGAATCCAACCGCCGCGAGGAGGTGCGCTTTCGGAACCAACATCAGTTTCGACGCCTGTCCGAAGACGAACCAACGCCAGTAAAACTCCTCCAGCGCCGAGTGCACGAAGGAGAGGAAAAGCGCGAAAAGCAGAAAGTTTTCTGCTACCCCAAGATCACGGATCCGGCCCGCCATCCGCACGGAATTTTCTTCGAGGACGGTTCCCATCGGAGTCACTTTGAGGAGAAAGAACAGCAATCCGACAACGAAAACGCCGAAGAGAACTCCGGGGAGAATGGACGCGGCATGGCGCTTCTCCCGGCTCCGATCAATCATCTTTTCCCGCAGGACAACGAGCACGGCAAAGAATGGCCAGAGCAGGAGGAAAACTTTCACCCCTGAGTAAAAAGAGTTTCCGAACGCGGTTCCCGGGAAGAGAACGAAATAGAAAAACGAAGCAATGAAGGGGACCACGAGTGCAGGCAGAAGCACGGCAAGGCGACGGGAACGACGGGGCTGATCAAGAGGATTTGCAATCACGGGATCAATCTGCCGCCCCCGGTCGGGCTCTCAAATCGTTATTTCCGATCTTGTGATCGACTGAAACGATGGCAATATTCGTGTTCGCCGGTTATACTTAACTTTTCTTAATAAATCCCAGTAGATTCTTCTTATGGCTATCGTCGCAACCAACCTCAAACGCGGTCAGTGCATCAACTACAAAGGCGAGCTCGGTATCGTCCTCGGACTTGAACATCGGACTCCGGGCAAAGGCAATGCTCTCATCATGGCAACAATTCGTTCCTTCAATTCCGGAAAAACGAAGGACATCCGCTTTGCTTCGAGTGACAAAGTGGAAATCGTTCAGTCGGACCGCCAGAAGCTGGAGTTCAGCTACCATGATCAGACCGGGTATCACTTCATGGACACCTCGACTTACGACACGATCACTTTTCAGGAGGAGTTCATCGCCGAAAGCAAAGACCTTCTCATCGACGCGCTCGAAATCGAAGTGCTCTTCGTCGATGGAAAGCCGGTCTCGATCGAGCTTCCTTCAAACATCGAACTGGAAGTGACGGAATCGGCTCCCGGCGTCAAAGGCGACACCGCGACCGCCGCCACGAAAGAGGCCGTCGTCGAGACCGGACTACGCGTTCAGGTTCCGCTTTTCATTGGCCCTGGTGACAAGATCAAAGTCAGCAGCGAAGATAAAAAATACGTCGGTCGGGCCTGATTTTCAGTCTCCTACCGCGCCGAACCGGTCATCCCGTGCCTCGCAAGAAACCGCCGAATCAACGCACCCGGAAGCGGAAACCCGCTCCGAGGCATGGCTTGGCGGCCTTTCTTCCCGATGCGGCGGCCTCAGCTTTCAGTCCACCGCCCGAGAGTGTGGTGAAATCTTTCAAGCTGGTCTTCGGCATTTTTCTACTTCCCTTCTGCTGGGTCATTCTCGAAACCTTTCTCGTTCTTCTCCACGTCGACACGCTCGCCGGTGACTACTGGCGCTCACCTGAGTTCGTCGCCTTCGGAGTCGGCAGTATTCTCTGGCTTGCCCTCTTTTTCTGCTGTCGCTGCCGACCCATGATGTGGCTCTATGTGGCCGGTCATGAACTCACTCATGCTCTCTTCGTTCTGATCTGCCGGGGCAAAGTGAGTAAGGTCCACATCTCTTCTGAGGGAGGACACATCCTCACGAACCGGAACAATTTCCTGATCTCGCTTTCCCCGTATTTTTTCCCCTTCTACTCGGTCATCACGATCATTATCTGGGCGCTGGCAGGCTGGGTCGTCGGGGAAGCAGAGCCGGTGAATCCAATTTGGCTTTACGGAACGATCGGTTTCACCTGGATGTTCCACCTCAGTTTTACCGTCTGGATGTCGATTCGCGAACAGCCCGACCTTGAGCAAAACGGTCGCGTTTTTTCGTTCTCGATTATTTTCCTCGCCAACATGCTCTTGATTTGTGGTTTGCTCATCATTGCCTCGCCCACCGCGACCTTTGCCGGGTTCGGGCTTTCTTTTTGGGAAAATGCGAGAAGCCTCTTCGACCGGTTTTCCGAGTCAGCCATCGAAGTAATCCGAGCGCTTCCGGGGTAGCAGCCGAGGCAACCTATTCTGCCGGGGCTACCCCTTCATCCACCGCAACAAAATCCAGCAGCAACTCATGCGCTTCCTGATAGCGCAGCGAATCGGCGAGCGCATCAAGGAGGTGACGCTTTGCGGTCAGCTTGTCTTCGTCTTTTAGCAGTCCCGCTAAACGGAACCGTATCTCCGAAGGATTTGCCGGATTCAAAAGCAGTGCTTTCTCAAACGAGCCCACCGCCGCCCCTGTCTCCGACCGCGCGGCATGGGCACATCCACGACAATAATGAAGACGCTGATTGAATGGATTGATCGCTTTCGCCTTCGAGGCATTGGCAATCACCTCGCTCCAGCTCTCCGCTTCAAATTCCACTTCGAGAAGCCGGTTGTAAGCCGCGAGGGCTTCATCAGACTGCGCGGCGAGACGGGTTAGCGTTTCCGCTTCCCCCTCAAGATCACCGCTCTCCCTCAAGGCCCGCGCTTTCATCGCGTAGCCATTACCGAACCCGACAAAATCCGGCAGGAGCCCGATCAATGCCTCGGCTGAATCTGCGGCGACGCCCCAGTTTTCTTCATCGAGGAGTTTTCCGGTCAAAGTTTGGAGAGCCCAGAAGTTCGACGGATTTTTCTCCAAATAGGAAAGCAGCGACAAAGTCACGAGCGGGTTCACTTCGTCCTCTTCCGGCTCCCGCCAATCCACGTCGGGTCCGTAATTCTGAGCCCGCGTCAGCGTTGCGAGCGCAAAATCTTTTTCGAGGCGGTCAATGGGAAGTGTGTGCTTCGCGATCGTATCGTTGATGAGAACGCCCTCCGCGAGATCGGTCAAGATCGCCCGCAGCGCGTCGAGGCCATAGCGCTCAACGATGAACTCCACGACCAGCATCGACTGGTAGTAGGCGAACATCACCGCCTCGCCATCCTTCGCATTGAAGAAGGCCTGGCTCATCTCACGGATCGGAGTAAGCGCCTCCTCTTCGAGGATCATTTTGCGGTAACGCGGAGTCATGCGCTGCCCCCAGTTGGGCTGACGCTGAATTTCTTCGTAAACTGAAATCCCCTCGCTGAGCCAGCGCGGCATCTTGTTGTTCGTCGCCGTGAGGGTAATGACGTGGCAGTACTCATGCCAGAGCGTCGCCTCCCAGTTGCTCTTTCCGGCGGTCGTGCTCCCTGGGCTGTTCATCGTCACGACGGAGCCAAAGCAGACCCCGAGCAGTCCTTCCCCGCCGAGCGAGCCAAAGGTCCGGATCGCGAAGTCCTGCTGCTTCGGGTAAAACTCAATCAAGGTGCGATCCTCAATCTCGATCCCGTATTTTTCACCGAGAACCTGCTTCGCTTCGGTGAGCAATTCCAGGACCCTGTCTCCGTAGATCTCCGCCTCATTCGGTGGCATGCGGATAATGAAATCGTCGCTCTTGATGGACGCGAAACTCGCCATCTCCTGCTCGAGAATCGCCAGGTTGTAGGCGAGAACATTGTATTCATCCGCCTTGCCCACCTCCTCAGCGAGTGGCCACGCTTCCTCGACCCGGCCGAGGCGCAGATAGTCGAGCGCCAACTGCAACTTCGCAGGCAGAAACCCGGGATCCATCGCGAGGGCACGCAACTGGCTCTCCGCGCCTTCTGTGTATCGATATTTGTCGGAAAGAACCCTCCCGATGAGATGATCCACCTCCGGGTTGTTTGCCCAGACCGAGAGCGCTTTTTCCCGCTCCAATTCAAAAGCGACATGATCATTCCATTCCAGCTCCACGAGAACCGCGCGATAAGCCGCCGCAAGAGGGTGCCTCGGGTTCACCGACTCGACTTTTTCGAGAGTCTCTTTCGCGACATCGTATCGCTCCCGTTTGATCGACGACTCTGTCAGCATCAGAAGCGCCCCGAAATGAAAAGGGGCTTCCTCGATGACTTTCTCAAGGTAGGTCCCCGCGACCGGCCGATCAGTTGGCATAAAGGCCTCAGCCAGGCCGAAGAGCACATCCGGGTGAGTCGGCGCCAATTTGAAGGCCCCCTGAAACTCCTTCGCCGCCTGACCCAGGTCATCTTTCATCAAGGCCAGATCACCGGCGGCGAGGTAAGCCTCAACGAGGCCTTCGGGAACGTTCTGACCCTTCGCCTTGAAGGTCTTGGCCATGCCATAGAATTTCTCCAGCACCTCGGCCGGATCGGCGCCAAGAACGAGTGCCGCCTGCCCCAGATAAACGTATTCCAGCGCCGTTCGATCTTTCTCAGGAATCGCGCCTGCTGCAAGATTGATGGCGTTGTAAATTTTTTCGGCTTCTTCCCAAAGCCCCATCGACTCAAACATCCCGTGAGCGCTCAGGAGGGCGCCGAGTTTATCAGAGAAAAGATCGGTCGTCTCCAGAGCTTCTTCGACCGCTTCCTCATAGCGACCGACATTGGCCAATGACTCGAATCGCAAAGTGCGCCACTCCCACGACGGCTGACCACGGCGAAGCGCATAGTCGCAGATTTGGATCACGATGTCGTAACGCCCCCGCTGAAAAATCTCACGCGCCCCCGGGAGGTTATCCTCGTCGAAGTAGCGCTTGTAGTCGGCCTGAGCTTTCGCTTCGTAAGGCGCTGCGATGAAACCGATGAGCAAACTCACCAAGGCCACAAGCCAAACAACCCGATTTCCAATTTTCCGCGATGAAGCCTTCATTCGAGGAATGAAGCGGAGAAACCGAATTTGGTAAAGCACGGGAAAACGGTGATTTTGAGACATCTTCAATTTTTTCTTAGAATATTCCCCTCCGGAAATTCCTCTCACCTTGCATTCCCTCCCGCCTCAGGCTTTGATGCAGGACACGAGACGCTTTGACTGAAAACGAACCAGACCCTTCCCCGGAAAAGGAGACCGACACGACGGCATCGCCCGAGGTTACCGTGACGGAGCCTGCTGATATCGAAATACCGGCAGACTCCGCCGAATTCGAAGGAGAAGGCGGAATCATGCCCGAGGGCGATGGCAGCCAATACAAGGTCGCCCTCGAGATCTTTGAAGGCCCCATGGACCTCCTGCTCTATCTCATCAAGCGCGATGAGATCGACGTCTACGACATCCAGATCGAGCGGATCACGAAGCAATACATGGAGTATCTCGATACCTTCAAGTTGCTCAACATCGGCGTTGCGGGTGAGTTTCTCGTCATGGCCGCGAACCTCTGCTACATCAAAAGCCGCCTCATGCTTCCCAAGCATGTCCAGCCGCCGGATGAAGAAGCGGAGGAGGACGATCCGCGCTGGGACCTCATCCGGCAGCTCATCGAATACAAAAAATTCAAAGAAGCCGCTCATTTCCTTGGGGAAAAGGAATCCAAACAGCAGGATCACTTTGTCCGCAAACCCGACAAAATTGTGGCTCCAAAAGACCAGGAGCGTCCTCTCTCCGGCGACGTCAGCGTCTTTGACCTGATCAAGGCCTTCCAGAATATCCTTGATAAGTTCCAGGACGACGGTCTCGGCGAAATTGTGGATGACCACTACACCGTCAGCGACAAAATCGACCTGCTCCTCTCCAAGGTGGAACCCGGCGGGTCGATCGCCTTTTCGAGCCTCTTCGCTGATGCGACGAGTAAACATGAAATGATCGTGACCTTTCTCGCCGTCCTCGAGTTGATGAAGCTGAACTACTTTCAAGTCCGCCAGGAAGTCGTTCTCGGCGACATCGAGCTGAGGAGAAACCAGTTTTAAGTTTCGAGAATCCTCTTTTAATTCGACAAATTCGCGGCAGCTTAAACGCTTGCTCACTCGCCATTTCGATGGATCTCCTCCACATCATTGAGGCACTCATTTTTGCCGCCCCCGAACCCGTCACCTCGGCTGAAATTGCCAAAGCGGTGAAGCGGGGTGCCGCCTTGCACGATTTCCCTGAAGCCGTGGACTGGGAAAACATCACCGAGGCAAAAGTGGCTACCGCCGTGGCCGAACTCGGTGAGGTTCTCGCCGCGAGCGCACGTCCCGTGGAACTCCAGGAAGGCGTCAGCGGCTGGCGCTTCGTGACCCGAAGTGAATACGCCGATTGGATTCGCGCACTTCTCCCGGAGATGAGGCCCGAAAAGCTCAGCCCGGCAGCACTGGAAACCCTCGCCCTCGTCGCCTACCGTCAGCCCATCACCAAGGCGGACATCGAAGCGGTGCGCGGAGTCTCCGTCGATGGCCAACTTCAAAAGCTCATCGATCGCGGTCTCGTTCATATTGGCGGTCGCGCCGATCTTCCCGGTCGTCCTATGCTCTACGAAACGACCGCAGAGTTCATGGAACACTTCGGCGTTAAAGATCTCGACGACCTTCCGAATTCCGGGGAACTCCGCACCGTGAAACTCCCCACCGCCGAGGCAGAGGAAGAGACCGGGGATACCCCCGGGGAGGAAGCCGCGCCCCCCGAAGAAGAGCCGGAAGCAGGGACGTCAGAAGAATCCCCTGACGAAGAACCTGCCAAAACCGAAGCCGTCACTTCCGATGAAGAGGGCGACGACGATGATGCCAATGTTGATTTCAGCAATATCGCCGATGAAATTCGCGAATCGAAAGCCGACCACTCATGAGCCTCGAAGAAAATCGGATTAAAATTGATGCCATCGATACGGAGATCATTCGTCTCCTCAACGAGCGGGCCGACGTCGTTCACGAGATCGGCGTCATCAAAAAAGCGAACGGCCTCGAAATTTACGCCCCCGAGCGCGAGGAAAAACTCCTCCGCAGTCTCGTCGCCAAAGGCGAAGGCGGGCGCATGCCGGAAAAATCAATCCGCGCGATCTACCGCGAGATCATGTCCGCCGCCCTCGCCCTTGAGGAAGACCTCAAGATCGCCTACCTCGGACCCGCCGGGACCTGGACGCATCAGGCCGCGATTGGTAAATTCGGTCACAGCGTGAAATTCCTGCCTCAGGCAAGTTTCGGAGACGTCTTTGAGCAGGTCGAACGCGGCATCGCCGACTACGGCGTCGTCCCCATCGAAAACTCGACCGAAGGTGCCGTGACCCACACCCTCGACCTCTTCGCCGACTCCCCGCTCAAAATCTATGGCCAGGTCATGATGACGATTGAGAACAATCTCATGGCGAATTGCCCGAGGGAGGAGATCACCCAGATCTACAGTCACCCGCAAATCATCGCCCAGTGCCGCCGATGGCTCGGGAAAAACTTCCCAACGATTCAGCCGGTTGAGAAATCCAGCTCCGCCGCCGCCGCCGAAGTTGCCGCGAAAGAAGCCGGTGCCGCCGTCCTCGGAGGCCTCCTCATTGCCGAGCAATATGGCCTCAAGGTCCTCGAGCGATCCATCCAGGACATCGCGAACAACACGACCCGATTTCTCGTCATCAGTCACAAGACCTGCCCCCCGACCGGCGACGATCGAACCTCGGTCATGTTTTCAGTCCGCGACGAACCGGGATCACTCCACCGCGCCCTTGAGCCTTTCGAAGAACTCTCGATCAACATGTCCAAAATCGAAAGCCGCCCCTCCAAACGACGCGCCTGGGAGTATTTCTTCTTCGTCGATATCGCAGGGCATTGCGAAGATGAAGTGCTTGCCAAGGTCATCCGGCAGTTGGAACAAAATTGCTCCTTTGTGAAGGTGCTCGGAAGCTATCCTGCGTAGTCGATTGCCGCAAAAAAAATCCTTTAGCGAGGGGATTCCTGCCCTCGTGAGCGGCAAGGGGCGCCCAAAAGCTATCGTCGTGAATTTCTGTGGCGAGTCCGCAACCTACGAACGCCGCCCGCTCCTCATATCTTCTTAGTCCGTAGGCATCCAGGGCAGGAAAAAACGGATAGAAAAGTAGTCAAAGCCCTACACTTCCGAGTAAAAACGGAAGTCAGTTTATCAAGATTTCTCAACTGCCCTCTTTCACAATCGGCACCATCTCATGAATCCATCTACAAAACTATTGCCAGTCGCTCTGCTTTATCTGATCTCTGCCGTTCCAGTATTCGGAGAAGTTTTCCCGGACAAACAGGGCTTCGACCAATATGGCGGTTACCTTGCCTGGAAGGGAACCGCAACCGGCCGGTTCCATTTGGAGAAACTTGATGGGCGACACTTCTTGATCACTCCGGAAGGACACGGATTTCTCGCTCAAGGGGTGACTCATACCCGGGGCATCGGAAGGCCTGAAGAATCTCGCTATGACTTTTTGAAAGAATCTCTCGCGGGAGACTGGGATAGGGCCAATGCCGATCTTCTTATAAATTTTCGCCAGTGGGGATATAACAGCCTTGGCTATGACTCCCATGAAACTACCCGAAAACTGCTGCCGCATTTTGCGAGCAGTCAACCGAGCGGCAAGATCAGCTCGTGGATGGGAGAAATGGTCGAATTTCCGGATGTCTTTGGCGAACCCTGGAAGCAAGAGGCTCAAAGAGTCCTTGAGCGGACTGCCAAGACATTCGATCCAGCGAGCCCGAATCTGATCGCTATCTACTGGACAGATATGCCCGCGTGGGATCTTCAACGAGCAAAGCGTCAGCATGGCAAAACCTGGATCGATGCGATTCGAGCCCTACCGGAAGAGGCACCCGGTCAACAAAGGTATCAGCAGTTTCTCAAAGAAAACGGTGCCGAAGCCACAGACGAAGCCTTTCTTGTTTTGATCGCGAGGGAAATCTATTCTCACATTGGTCCCATCACGAGGAATCTATTTCCGGACACCCTCGTATTTGGGGAGCGATACGCAGGGGCCGCGCTGCCGTGGCAGGTGATTCAGGAAGCGTTGCCCTATATCGACGTCGTATCGGTTCAGCCGAATGCCAGCCTCTACCCTGCCGAAAAATTCGAGCAACTCTACGAAGCGACCAGCAAGCCGGTCATGATCTGCGATCATCAATCAAGTTTCAACACCTCCGAGCACTCCAATGTCATGTGGAATACCTTGCCGGATCCCGCCAGTGTCGGCAAAGCTCACGCGACTTATATGGATGAGGGATTCGCGACCTCGTTTCTCATCGGGTACCACCGTTGTCAGTATATCGACCGCTTCAAAGGTGGGCAGAACATCCTCAAGCAGGGCATGATCCAGGTTGATGGAACCCCCTACGAAGAACTGGTGAAATCCGTGCAGGAAAACACCTGGGAAGTTCACCAAAGCTTTCTTAATGGCCGCGATGAACCTTAAGTGTCGTCGCTCGGATTCACGGAAACCTGAGCATGAAAGACCCAGCGAAATATGGGATTTAGCTAGCAGTGAGCAGCATTCCAAGCAGGGAATTGAATAGTTTCCGATAAAGACGGCGGATAGCTATCTGTTGAAGTCCCTCGCCGGAACGGCCAATAACAAAGATTGACACTTTTTGTTATTCAATTGATATTTTGTCATGAACATCTCTCTCACCCCGGAGCTGGAGAATGAAGTCCGTCGCAAGGTTGAGTCAGGACTTTATAACAACGCCAGTGAAGTCATTCGGGAAGCGCTACGACATTCCCTTCGCGAGGAGCAGGAAAATACCTGGCTCCAGAGGGAAGCCGCCATCGGATTCGCGCAATTGGAAGCTGGAGAAACGACCGCGGTCAATTCTCGTGAAGAATTTCTCAAACTGGCTCGTGGTGAGTCATGAGGCTTCCAATCACGAGCGCCGCGCAGGCCGATCTTCGGGAAATTCGAGATTACACGCTCCACCGATGGGGGCCTGAACAAGAGGAGCGCTACCTCTTTGATTTATGGGATCGCTTCGAGTCAATTCAGTCGGATCCGTCCGTTTATCGATCCCGCGAAGACCTGTTTCCAGGCTGCCAGATAGCGACTCAGGCCAAGCATGTCGTGCTTTTCCGAACCGGAGATGACGTCTTGGAAATTGTTCGAATCCTGCATGCCGCGATGGATTTCAAGCGACACATCGAGTAGCAAAGATCAGATCACCCAATCCGCGCCGCCGACATCTTCGGGTTTCGCGACGAGCTCACTCAGCGTGATTTTACGACAGGCTTCGAGCATGGCCTGGTTTACCTGAAGCCATGCGCTGTGGACGGTCGCGGCGGACATGCCGTCGTTTCCGGGACTACTTTCAATTAATTGCTCCCCCTCCATCGCCGCAGCGATGTCTGCGAGCGTAATCTCGTCCGGATGACGAGCGAGAAGGTAGCCTCCATTTTTGCCCCGACGACTGATGACGAGTCCCGCCTGGCGGAGCGTCGTAAGAATCTGCACGGAGTAATTCGGAGAAAGTCCCTCCGCGAGGGCCAAATCCTCAACTTGCCTCACGTGGTCTTTCGAGTAGGTAAGAGCCAATTGCGCCAAAACCTGGCAGGCATACTCTGTTTTTAAGGGAAGACGCATCGTTAAAGGCCGCGAAAAACCGCTTGCGATTGGGCCGATACAATACATTAGTAAACCACGCAACTTTAAAATATTTTTAGAACCTCCCCCCTCTTTTCATGACCACATTGGGAAAATCAGCGAACGAAGGCATCAAAGACGCGAGCCAGTATCTCCGGGGAACGATCCTCGAAGGCCTCGCCAACAGCGCGACGGGATCGCTTTCCAAAGACGATCAGCAGCTCACGAAATTCCACGGCATCTATCAGCAGGACGATCGCGACATTCGCAAAGAGCGCCGCGCGAAAAAGCTCGAACCGGCCTTTTCCTTCATGATCCGTGTCCGCGTCCCCGGTGGAGTCAGCTCTCCTGAGCAATGGCTCGAAATGGACCGCATCGCGCAGGAGCATGCGAATGGAGCGATCAAGCTCACGACGCGCCAGGCCTTCCAGTTCCACGGGGTCATTAAGAGCAATCTCAAAAAGTCGATCGCCGAGATCAACGAAGCGCTTTTCGACACCCTCGCTGCCTGTGGTGATGTGAACCGTAACGTGATGTGCAACCCGAACCCGATGCAGTCGAAGGTCCACGGCGACATCCTCGAGCTCGCGACGGAAATCTCGGATCACCTCAGCCCGCGCACGAGCGCCTACCACGAAATCTGGATCGATGACGGGACGGGCGAGAAAGTGAAAGTCACCTACGACCCGCCCAAGATCGACGACATCGCCGATCCGGAAGAGCCGATCTACGGCAAGCACTACCTCCCGCGTAAATTCAAAACGGTCATCGCAGTGCCTCCTAGCAACGATGTCGATATCTACGCGCACTGCCTTGGCTACATCGCGATTCTCGAAGGCGATGACAAAATCGTCGGCTACAACGTCACCGTCGGTGGCGGCATGGGGATGACCCACGGCAATGAGGACACCTTCCCGCGTCTCGCTGACGTCATGGGATTCTGCACTCCTGAGCAGGCCGTGACCGTCGGAGAAGCCGTCGTCCGCGTGCAACGCGATTTCGGCAATCGCGACGTCCGCACCAACGCCCGTCTCAAATACACGGTCGAGCGCATGGGCGTCGATGCCTTCCGCGACGAAGTCGAAAAGCTCTGCGGCTTCAAACTCGAAAAGCCACGCAACTTTAAGTTCGAAGACAACGGCGACCGCTACGGCTGGATCGAAGACCACCTCGGCAACCACCACTACACGATGTTCGTCGAGAATGGTCGCGTCCGTGACACCGATGAATACCCGATGCTGACCGGACTCCGCGAAATCGCAAAGGTTCACAAGGGGGACTTCCGCCTCACCGCGAACCAGAACCTCATCATTTCAAATATTTCGGCGAAGAAGAAAGCGGAGATCGAAAGACTCCTCACCGAATACAAAATGATCGATTCTCACGAGCGGTCCGCGCTGCGTTTGAATTCGATGGCCTGTGTTTCTCTGCCGACCTGCGGCCTCGCCCTTGCCGAGTCACAACGCTATCTCCCCGATCTCGTTTCTGAGCTTGATGAAGTGCTCGACGACGCCGGTCTGCGCCACGATGCGATCACGATCCGGATGACCGGTTGCCCGAACGGCTGCGCCCGCCCTTACATTGCCGAAATCGGCTTCGTTGGTCGTGCTCCCGGGAAGTATAACCTTTACCTCGGTGGGGGTTTTGCCGGGCAGCGCCTCAGCAAACTCTACGCACCCTCCGTTAAAAGCACCGACGTGAAGAAAGTCCTCACGCCAATCATCAAAGACTACGCCAAAAACCGCGAGGACGGAGAGCGCTTCGGCGACTTTACGATCCGCGCCGGTTACGTCAAGGCGACTGAGCACGGCCACGACTTCCACAAAGATCTTGCCGAGCCTGAACTCGCCCTCTGATTTTTCCTTTCATCAATTTTCCCCGCTTCGATTTTCTGACATGAGTTTTCCGAACCTCACTCCTTTGCAGCCGGACCAGCAGCAACTGGCCCAACAACTCGGCTCCGGCATTAATCCGGACCAGGCAACCTGGCTCTCCGGCTTCTTCGCCGGGATTGGCTTCGCCGGCAATAGCGGTGCGATCGCGCCTGCGGCCAGTGTTGCCGCTTCCGTCGAGAAGCAGACCATGACCGTTCTTTACGGCTCCGAATCCGGCAATGCCGAGAAGGCAGCCGGCGACATGAAGAAGGCGGCTGAGAAGGCGAACTTTAATGCAAAAGTCGTGAATATGGGCGATGCGAAAGCCGCAGACCTCGCGAAGTCAGACAACCTTCTCGTGATCGTGAGCACGTGGGGTGAAGGCGATCCACCGGACGGGGCGACTGGTTACTACGAGGCGTTCATGAGCGACAAAATGCCGCAGCTTCCCAATTTAAAATACTCAGTCTGTGCGCTTGGCGACACGAGCTACGAGCATTTCTGTAAGATCGGAAAAGACTTCGACGAACGCCTTTCCGCTCTCGGCGGCGAGCGCGTCTATGATCGCGCCGACTGCGACGTCGACTACGAAGAGACGTTTAAGAGCTGGCTCTCGGGTGCACTTGGCGCTTTTCCGAAAGCCAAGGCGGTTGCCGCCGTCGCCGCCACCTCCATCGCCCCGGCGGCTTTAGTCTACGACAAAAAGAATCCCTACGAAGCCGAGATCCTCGAGCAAATCGTGCTCAACGGAACCGGCTCGGACAAAGAGACGCTCCATGTCGAAATCTCGCTTGAGGGCTCCGGCCTCACCTATGAGTCCGGTGACTCCCTCGGTGTCTACCCCGAAAACCGTTCCAGCGAGATCGAAGCAATCCTCGCCGCGACGGGACTGACCGCGAACACGAAGCTCGGCGAGAAGACCCTCGCTGACGCCTTCCGTTTCGACTTCGACATCACGACGCTGAGTCCGGCCATCGCGATGAAATACAACGAGATCGTCAGCAATGCGGACCTCCAGAAGCTCCTCGATGAAAAAGATCGCACCACGTTTAAAGAGTGGATCTGGGGACGTCATTTGGTGGACTTGTTAGAGACCTACCCGCACACAGGCTGGACTGCGGAGACCTTTACCGGGATTCTCCGAAAGCTGAATCCGAGACTTTACTCGATCGCATCAAGCTTGAAGAAGCATCCCCATGAAGTGCATCTCACGGTCGCGGCGGTCCGCTATGAGACCCATGACCGCGAGCGGATCGGCGTTTGCTCTTGCTACCTCGCCGACGATGTCGCGGTGGGCGACAAGGTTCGGGTCTTCTTTCATTCCAACAAAAATTTCCGCCTCCCCGAGAACAACGAAACGCCCGTGATCATGGTCGGTCCGGGCACAGGAATAGCGCCCTTCCGCGCTTTTGTCGAAGAGCGGGCCGCCGATGAGGCGACCGGTAAAAACTGGCTCTTCTTCGGCGACCAGCATTTCTCCTACGATTTTCTGTATCAGTTAGAGTGGCTTGACTATCTGGAAGAGGGCAGCCTCACCGAGCTGACGACCGCTTTCTCCCGTGACCAGAAGGACAAGATCTACGTCCAGCATCGTCTCGCCGAACGCGGCGCTG
This sequence comes from uncultured Akkermansia sp., assembly GCA_964583035.1. GTDB lineage: Bacteria > Verrucomicrobiota > Verrucomicrobiia > Verrucomicrobiales > DEV007 > Arctic95D-9. The sequence continues at coordinate 65,380 of CAZOUP010000003.1, read as the reverse complement.
AAATTTGGAAATGGCTTGAGGAAGGCGCATACTTTTACGTTTGCGGCGACGCCTCGAAGATGGCGAAAGATGTCCATCAGGCTTTGATCGATATCGCGGTCAAGCACGGAGGGAAGTCGGCGGAAGAGGCGAAGGCGTATGTGGAAGCGCTGCGAAAAGAGAAGCGCTATCAGCGCGACGTTTATTGATTCCAACTCTTACTCTTCTTCCTAATCTTCTTCTTACTCCCCACGCAACGCTGGAGAGTAAGAAGAAGATGAAGAGTAGGAAGAAGAGGCCGAAACCGGATGGTTTTGCACCTCCGCACACGGGATCAGGATCAAGAGTAGGAGCAAGATCAAGGCGGACTCAACCCTGTTGAGTCACAGACCTGACCCTCTTCAATCCCGCTCAAACAACTCTCCAAACGGCGCGTAATTGTGATGGGGAACTGCTTTTTGATTCCAGCTTTTCACTTCCCCGTCATAACGCTTTCGCATCCGCTCAAGCTCTGACGAATGCTCCGGATTGTTCAGTTCGTTCCGCAACTCCAACGCATCTTCGCGGATGAAGAACAACTCTTCAGTCGCTTCAAATGAACCTTCTTCATACGGCCAGTAGACGTATTTCCAGTCGGCGGTAACGACTCCGAGACTGTGGACCTCTTTCGGACCCCAGACATTGATGAGCGGCAATTGCTCGTGAATCGAAGCAGTCGGGTTGTCGTAGAGCGGAAGAAGGGATTTCCCGTCGATCCCCTTCGCGACTTCGAGTCCGGCCAACTCTAACAACGTCGGATAAAAATCAACGTTCCCGGTGAGGGCTTCGCTTCGCAGCCCCTTTCCTGAATTTTCGTGTCCGGGAAGGTAAACGATCATGGGAGCACGAGCCGACTCTTCGTAAGGGAGCACCTTCGAGCCGTAGCCATGTGACCCGCAAAGGAACCCGTTATCAGAGGTGAAAATGATGACGGTCTCCCCTTCCACCCCGGCCTCGGAAATCGCTTCACGGATCATGCCGATAGCAACATCAACGGCGTAAATCTGTTGGTGATAGGTCGCCATGACTTTGTCGTATTTGTCGGCGTAGCCCCATTCTTCAAAGCGGACAAACTGTCTACCCTGGCGACTTTGGAGGGAGAAATGCTCTCCGTTTTCCCGACCGTAGTTGGCGGGCTTTTTGAAGGCCTTGCCTTCATAGATGTGATCAAACCGAGGGTCCGGAGTCGCGGGCTTGTGCGGGGCTTTGAAGCTAATTGAAAGGCAGAATGGCACTTCATCCTCCGCTGCCGCCTGGATGAAATCCCGTCCGAAGGCTCCGTAGGACAGGGTCGAATGCGGATACTCCGCCGCGTATTTCGCCATGCTTTTGTTCTTTTTCGTTTCGTAATGCGTCTGGCCGGGGCCGGCTCCCCACCAGTCAAAGTCATTCTCGGGGAGCGATCCTTCCCCCTCGGGGTCATCCGCGATATCTATCCCGATTTTTCCAGCGATCGCGGTGCGGTATCCGGCTTCGCGCAACATGATCGGATAGCTCTTCTCCCACTTCTTTCGCAGAAGATGGCCATGTTCGAAGTTGCAACCGTTCCGGTACTCGAAGAGCCCGGTGAAGATATTCGCCCGACTCGCCATGCAGATCGCGGTGGTGTTGTAATGCTTGTCGAAGATCATCCCGTCAGCGGCGAGCTGATCAATATTTGGCGTTTGCACATCTTCGTTCCCGTAGCAGCCGAGCGAGTAAGTCGTCTGATCGTCGGTGAGGAGAAAGACGATATTCGGGCGGGCCTCGGCGGACGCTACGCTCATGGCGAAGGTGCCGGCGGCGAAGAAAATTGAGAGGGTGATTCTTGTCATGAAAACGTAGGGCTTTTATATCAAAGGTTCGGCTCGCAGGCAATCATGGGAATGTGGCTCATTGCGGCACGCTAAAAACTGTTATATTCTGGCAATCTCAACATGGGACACTCTCACGCTATTCCTGATCTAGACTCTCTTCTCGTCCAGTGCTCTCACGCCGGTCTCCGGAAGACAAGTGCACTCAGGGCATGTCTCGAGGTCTTTCTGAAAGCAGGCCAGCCGCTCACGCTTCAGGAAATCGGAACGAGTCCTTTCCTCGGGATCTCATGCGATCCGGCGACGATTTATCGACTGGTCACTCGGCTCGAAGAAAAACGAATCGTTCGGCGGATCGGCTTTCACAGTCGTGCCGCACACTACTGTCTTCGTGAAAGCAGCCATCAGGATTATCTGATCTGTCGAGACTGCGGTTCGGTGGAAGTGTTGAACATCACCTGCCCCGTTGAGCATCTCGAACAGGAGATCGCGAAAACGAGCGGTTATTCTGATCTGGAGCACGAACTGGAGTTTTTCGGGCGCTGCGCCGGCTGTCAGAGCTGATGAAGAGGGCTTATCGCCCTTAGGATTTCGCAGGGCTGAGAATACTTTTCCGGTTTCGGCATTAAACTGGAGTTTATGGTTGTTACACTTTGCAGCTTTGATATACTTCGCAACTGAGTCTCTCAGACTTGCGAAATACGATCAAACCGCTCATGAAATTTTCCGCAAACCGCCTCGTTTTAATCGTCGGAGCTTTTATCCTCGCTCTCATGGCCGTCGACGGTCTCATTCAGTTGAACAAAGCGGGCATGGCCGAATTTGGCTACGGGGAGAGCGCCTGGGTCACTGCCGACAGTGCTGCCGCGATCTTCATGATCGGTTTGGTTGTCGGAATGGTTCTCGGGATCGGTATTTTCTTTTTCCATCTTGTCCTTCGTGAGAAGAAGTTTGCCGAAGAGCCTGATGATCTCGATTTACTCCTCGAAGAGATCGAGCGCGAAGAGGCCGAGGAAAACGCGTTTTTCTCAGACGACAAACACACCGAGGAAAAGAGCCAGGCTCTGGATCCCTGGGAGCGCCCTGCCGATTGGTGGATGCGCGATGACGATTGAGTTTCCCCACTGCAATCAGGGGACCCTACCCTCTCGGGTGGAACTTGCGGTGAACGTCGCGCAGGTGTTTCTGGTCCACGTGAGTGTATATCTGGGTGGTCGCGATGTCGGCATGCCCGAGCAATTCCTGAATCACTCTCAGGTCCGCTCCGTTACCGAGCAGATGTGTGGCGAAGGAATGGCGAAGAAGGTGCGGGTAGACATTGGACTCGATCCCCGCAAGCTTGGCCCGCTCTTTCACAATTTGCCAGATGCGGGTCGTCGTTAGCTTCTTTCCCCACTTAGATAGGAAAATTTCACTGCTGGTCTGAGGTCGAACCAGATTAGGCCTCTCGAGTTCGAGGTAATTTTTCAGCGCTTCAAGAGCGGCTGAACCGACGGGAATGATTCGCGTCTTGTTCCCTTTTCCAGTCACGCGGATTGATCGCTCTTCGGGGTAGAAAAGCTCAAGCCTGGAACTGGTGAGCTCAGAAACCCGGAGGCCGCTCGCATATAAAAGCTCGAGAATCGCCCGGTCACGTTTTCCAAGAGGTTTGGAATCATCGACCGACTCGAGCAACTGCCGAACGACGGTTTCGTTTAGCGTTTCAGGAAGGTATCTCGCCAGTTTCGGGGAGTCGACCTGCTCGGCAAGGTCTGCCGGAATATCACCTTTCGCCGCGAGATGACGGAAAAAGATCTTCAGGGCGATGAGATTCACCCGGAGGCTGGAAGCGGCTATCTTGTCGTCGAGCCGACGATGCCCGAGATAGGCAGTGAGGTGATCGAGCGTCACCTCTGCGGGTGAAGTCACCCCGACAGAATTTGCCGCCCACCCCGAAAAGCTTTCCAGCGCCCGCCTCACCGAGAGCTGATAGTTTTCGGAAAGCCCTTTCTCGACGGCGAGAAAGCGAAGGAAGCGATTGATCTCACGCTCCATCGCCGATCCTTAGCGGAACCACCCTTCGGTCACGTAATCAGTGATTTCGAGATGCTTCACGCCGTGACCGAATGCCTTTTGCTCAATCGTGACGATGACCGCGAGCGGCTCATCACTCAGACCAACGACGGCTTCAAACTCATCCGCGAGGGCGCTGCCCTTTTTCACAAAGGCATACTCGGAGTATTCACTGAGATCACCGTATGGAGGGTTTATCTGATAAACAAGGTAGTCATCCAGATCACTGAAGCTGTCACGGTCACTTCCAAAGTAGTCAGAAACCCGCTCGATGACGAGCCGGAAGGTATGAGGACTCGCAATTGCTCCCTTCTGGAACTCCACAAAATGCTGGTCCTGAAACTCTGAGTAGATTTCCCAGTCCACCTTCAGGTTTCCATCTTCCACCCGCACGATCACTGGATACCCTTGATCGAGATCGTTGGTGGAGACGAGGTAGACCCAATAAGGGCCGCCGAGCGAGGTATCCTGCTCCATCTGAAAGAGCTGCAATGAGAACCGCTCGAAAGAGGTCACGCCCCACTTTTTGTAATAATCTTCAATCGCGGGGCGGAGACTTTCCCCCTGGTAGATGTAGGGGATGCGCGACTGCCAGTCCGGAGCCCTGAGGAAGGCATCGAGCAAGTCGTGCGTTTTCCCAAGGGGAGAATCGCTCATTTCACCCGGCCCCGGAGCAGGAAAAGCGGAGGGAGGATTGTAATTCGAAGCGGCGGAAGGAGCGGCACCTGGAATCGCTCCGGCAACCGAGTCGGCGACACCCCCGACAATGTCATTCGCGGATTGGCCAAGGTCGGCGATGGTGGCGTCAAGGCTGTCAAGGGGGCTGGGCTTTGATTCGCCACCGATGATATTCATTTCGTTACCCGACCCGGTGGATTCACCGGAGCCGTTAACGATTTGCTGAACCCGCTCATCAAATGAAAGGGCGGGCGCGTCCACAATTGACGCAGGAGCTTGAGAAGCCGGGGTCTCAATACTTGATGGAGGGGTGTCATCCGCGATCAAAACCGGCCGCGAAGTATCGCCGGGTAGAGTCGTCGTGCTGCGAGCGATCCCTTCTTCATTCTTGTCCGCGCGGTCCTGCGCGACAGGATCAATCACGGCCGGCGCGTCGGTGATCGAAGGGGCAGTGAGATTCGTCGGGGGAATTTCACTGATCCGTGGCGGGGGCGTGATATCGGTCTGGTTCGACGTGATCTGCGGGCTAAGACCACCAGCGGCGTTGATGCCTAACACCACGACAATAGTAGTGATAATCGCAACGGCACCCAGCATCGAATACATGACCACTTTGGTAAGATTCTTTGTTTTCCCCCCTTCAGTGGGAATTTCACCAAACATCTCCTCAAGGCTCGGAGATCCCGATGTCCGTTGATTCTCTGCTGCAGGGGATGAGGCCTCAAACAACGCGTCAAGCTCGTCACCCGGAGGAGTAACGTGCCCGGAGACCGGAGGCTGGATCGAAGACATGTGTTCCTGCTGGCTTTGCGCGGACAGCAGTCTCTCCATTGATCCAGAACCGAGGCTGTCTCGTGCGGGCTCCTCCTCTCCAAATCGGACCATTTCAGCTTCAGCTACCGGCGGGGGCTGATAGGCAGGGGCTTCCGGTGCCAGCAGGGGCTCCTCTGCGGGGATCTCCATCACTTCCCCGACCAGCGGGTCCGGTTCCCCGGGGTAAGCAAATTCGGTCGGTTCGGGCAGAGCCGGGGGCGGGATAAATGCATCCTCAGCTATTTCCAGGGGAGCGACTTCACCTAATTCATCCATCGGAATGCCCGGAGCGCTCATGTCGAGATCCGCGATGTCCGGAATAACCGCCTCGGGAGGAGCGAGATAAGATGGCGCATCGTCATACGCAGGCTCAACCGGAACTGAAATCTCAGGTTCTTGAGGGAGGACCGGCTCGACGGGAGCAATGGTCGGGACGATAAAATCTCCCGGAGACTGCTGGCCGTTCAAGTCACCGGCTTGAGGAAGGTGCAGCTTTGTTGGTGTGCCCGGAGATGTCGAAATCAAGGCATCAAGCGCCGACCTGTCGCTGGTTCCAACACGGTCTGCATCGAGGCGGGGGAGGTCACCAGCGGAGCCGGTGAGTTCACTTTTCACCTCCGGAAGCGTTCCCGGCATTGGGTTGAGATGGATCGGCTGGGTTTTCTCCAAGGGCGCCTGCGGGGCTGGAGTTTCGGCCACGGCTACCTGAGGCGGCGAGGGCGGCGTGAACAGAGTCTCCTCGATAATTGGCTCCGATTCTTCGAATACCGGCGGAGGTAGAATAACAGCAGCAGGCACTGGTGCCGGAGCAGGGGCCGCTGGCACCGGCGCGACAGGGTCAGCTTGTGGCACAGGATTTCTCGGCGGCGCGTCTGCCACGGCGGTCGCAGAGGGCGCCTGCCTCGGAGCCGCATCGGTTTCCTGCTGGGTAGGGCGGCGCTTCGGTCGGGCCGAGGGCTCATCATCCACAATGCAATCGAGATCTGTCGGCGCCGTTATTTTCCGTCCACACTTCGGACAGGGTGCGGAAATACCGGCAAGATGAGTTGGAACTCGCAACTTGGCCTGGCAGTTTGAGCAGGTGAATTTGATCTTCTTCACGATATATCGCCTCTTGGGGTTTGAATACGTCTCCCCTTCTTCCCATCGCTACGCATTCTTTTTAGAAAACGGTTGAGCAATAGTGCCACTTAGGGCGAAATGAAAATTGGGAACAGTTCAGTCGGTTACGACGTCCGAAATCTTACCCGTGATACGCAATTTTGCAAATTTTTGTTCGGAAAGTTTTATAATAAGGGAAGTTTTACTCTCAATGTTGCGAAACATTGCCCGCATTGAGATGAAAATTTTAAAATTTTTAATTTTCGATCGAACAGGGGACAAGGATGGCATCACTCATTCCATGCAGCACCTTTTTGTCGGAAGGACAGATCGTCGCGAGAACTCCGCCAAGGCTGACCTTGCCAGTGTCACCCGAGACAAAGTAGTAGGGGCAAAGCCGGACACGACCTTCCATCATTTCAATCTGACCGGTCGATTCATTCAACCAGGGGTGCCTAACCAATTTTCCGCCGCGAAAACGCTGGAGGACATAGGGCGTTTCCCCAAACGCTCCAAGGGCATCGTCAATGACTTGAGCCCATTCGTCCTGAGGCACATCCTGCCCGATCGTGACGCTGCGACTTCCCCACGCTTTTTCATTGTAGCCACTCAGCTTGATGACAAGCTCACGCTCTGTCTGGGAAAACTGCTTCATTTCCTCGAAAGACTGAATCTCTAATCCCGGAATGACCGCATAATGCGGGACTTCCGCCGGATCCATGACCCAGCTCTGAGGGAACAACTGTTGCAGCTGTCGAAAATTTGAATCGCGAAGTTCGCGCCGCCAGGTTTCCCGAAGCGGTCGTGACCAGAAGAGCGCAGACCAGAGTTTCTCCTCGAGCCACGGCTTAAACGGACTCTTTATCGTGAGATCCCCGGCGGCCGCCTTCTGCCCGGCGGCGAGCCCTCCGGGAACGTTGTCTAAATCAAACAGCTCGAAAAATCGGTAGGCATTCCTTCCTCCGGGTTGATACGACTCGGCAGACTTGACGCTCCAATCTCCAGAGAGCCGCTTGCTGAGCCATTCCATCTCCGGTCGATAATCAGAGGATTCTTCAGAAACCAAAATATCTGCCCCCTCATCTCCATACAGCGAATGGAATCCGTCAATCATCCCATGAGGCCCTCCGAGGATTTTAGTCCCGGCGCTCAATTTCGAGTAGGTCTCTCCCAGCCAGGCTGTCAGTCCAATCCCGCCCGGCACGGAATCGAGCTCGGTGGCGGAGAATCCCTCCTCAGTTAAAATCAAGTCGGGACGAATTACCCCCGGGGTGTTTTCGAGAACCGGTCCCGCCAAACCAAGTTCGATCAAATCGCCCGGCTTCCCCTGATCGAGATATCTGGAGATCCATCGGGGCAGCGTCCCTTTCCGGCTCCGCCGATAGATCAAATCACAGGATTGCTGGAAGCGATGCAAGATCGGCCCGAGCTTTTCGAGTTGTTTGACCTCGCTCTTCGTCAGCGCAAAAGGCTCAGGGGAAATGCGCCATGCCTTTTCAGCAAAGAGCCCTCCGGCAGGCAACTCTGCCTGAACCTGCCTCGCCCGCGCCTCAAGTTCCGAGGTCGAGACCGCTGTTGTCGATTCTATCATCCCTGAAGTAGTCGCAGCGCCGCCCGCAACATTTCATCGGGCCTCGTAATTTCTGCAGGAATTTTCTCAATCGCCTTCTGTGCCTCGGCCGGTTTGTAGCCCAATGAGATCAGCGCAAGAAGCGCATCGTTTTTAGCGACTTGTTCCTCGGTCAGATTAGCCCCGGATGATTGAACCTCCCATGCTTCTTTGACCCCGACCTTGTCACCGAGTTCGAGAACAATCCGTTCGGCGGTCTTTTTCCCAAGCCCCTTAATCTTCGCAATCGTCGTGATGTCACCGCTGACCACGGCGTGCTTAAAATCTGAGGAAGCCATACCGCTCAACACTGACATCGCGACTTTCGGCCCGACGCCAGTGACCCGATTAATCAAGAGCCGGAAGAGATCGCGGCCATCCTCGTCAGCGAAGCCGTAGAGAGTCTGCTCCTGCTCGCGGATATGATGGTGGGTCAAGACTTTGGTGGGCTCACCAATCTGGCCGAATCGATCCTCGCCCAGCATCGGAATAGTCACTTCGTAGCCGACGCCTCCGGCATTGATGACGAGCCTCCCCGGCCAACTTTCCACGAGCGTTCCTTGTAAAAATGTAATCATCAGCTTTTAGTTTCAACCCAACCTATTCCATGACGGATGGCAAACAGATTTAAAATACCCACCTTTCTTTTCCTCTGCGTTGCTTTCATTTGCTTCTCCGGCGAAACGACGGCGGAAGAAAAGGCGCGCCGCGTCGGCATCATCTTCGAAGGGAACTTTGAGAGTCCCAATATTTCAAAGAAACCTCAGGGCGGCGAATCCACGCTCATGGTTCCTTTTTACGAATGGGACTATGGGATCCGCTCCTTTTCGACCGAAGAATGGGAAAAACGCGACCTGACCTGGGAACGCGCCCTCGAACTCTCGCGAAGACTCGGCGAGAAAATTCTCGAAGAGATCAAACCCGAATTTATTCGCGATGAGCGCGGCGTGGTGCAGTATGCAATTCTCGCGGCGAAGGAACCCTTTCTCTCCACGACAGCTTTCTCGGAGCAATTCAGGCTGAAATTCGAAGAGTCCCTCGGTAAGAGCCTTTATCTCGTCTTCATAGATCGCTACGTGATCTACATTTTCCCCGCTGTGGGAGGAGCACTGGAAGACTACGGTCCGTCTCTCGTCGATGAATTTCGAACCACGACCCTGCCCGTCAGCCTTGAGGTGTTCTTCCTCAATGACGACGGCCTTCGCGTCATCGGGGAACTCTCCCGAGACGCGCCTCCCGAGTAACTGCGGATTTCACTCCCAGCTTTCGAGAACCTTGCGCTCGGTCACGGGCCACCAATCGCGAATTTCAGTGGCGAGCTCTTTCACCACCTCAGGATTCTCCGCCGCGAGGTTTTTCTCCTCGTGCGGGTCCGCGAGCAGATTGTAAAGCTGAGGACGCTTCTCCGCTCTTGGATGAGATGAGGCATAGCGATTGACAGCGCCATCATAGGTGAGAAGAAGCTTCCACTCGTCTTTGACGGCCCAGCGGTAAAGGAGTGAGTCTTCAGGCTTATTCACATTCGCGATGTCATGAGCAAATCCCTCTCCGAGAACTTCCGTTCGAGGAGTCGGGTCGCCACTTTTCAGAACAGGCATAAGATCAAGACCGGGCATTTCTTCCGGAACCTCAACGCCGGCCGCTGCCAGCATCGTCGGAACAATGTCGATACTCGAGGCGAGCTGATCTCCGCGATCGCCGGGCTCAATCACACCGGGCCACGAATACATGATCGGCTGACGCGTCCCTCCTTCATTGGCGGACTGTTTTGAACGAGGCGCGTATTTGCCGCTGTCGGTGCTCTGAATCCAGCCGTTGTCGCAGACATAAACGAAGAGCGTGTTTTCCGTGAGACCTTTGGCATCGACATAATCGATGAGTTCGCCGCAAGTCTGGTCAAACCACTCACACATGGCGTAGTAGCGGGCGACATACATGTTTTCAACTTTAGCCTGATATTTGTCGAATAAGTCCTTCGGTGGATTGTGAGGAGTGTGCGGAAGGAACGGCGCATACCAGACATAGAAGGGCTTGTCTTCAGCAACCGAGTAATCGATGAAATCGAAAACCGGCTTCATCCCCTCACGTCCAATGACGAGCCCGTCGTCTCCGTGACGACCGTTCTTTTCCGGAAAACCTCTCGTCATTCCGTGAGTGAAACCTCCGCGCTTAAAATTTCCCTCCCACCATTTTCCGGATTGGTGGCTCAAGTATCCCTGCGCACCAAGGAGGCGGGCGATCGTCGGCACCCGATCCACGTTGGCGATGAGAGTTTCGCGAAGCGCATCGTACTCAGGACCGGACTTCTTACCGGCGGTTAGAGTCGGAGACGGATCATTCCCGCTGATCATGTGCTGATGGGTGTAAAGCCCGGTCGCGAGAGTCATTAGCGAGGGCCGACACAAAGCAGTGGGAACGTAGCCACGACGGAAGAGGGCACTTTTTTCAGCGAGGCGATCGAGGTGGGGCGTTTCGATGTGCTCATGCCCCATGAAACCGTAATCGGTCCATGACTGATCGTCCGAAAGGATGAGAACGATATTCGGCTGGTCAGCTGCCTGCAAAAGAGGCGTCAAAGTCAGGCCGAGAGCGAAAGCACAAAGGAGAGCAAGGGGTTTGAAACTCATTAGAAAAGGAACACCCCTTGCCGCCCCGGTGTCAACGGAAGCATCGTCGATCTTGAGACCGTAATAACGGCGAATTGTGTCTCGTGATGACGAGGGTGTGAAGAATCATGCAACCCCGCTATTTCGGAAAGGCTACGGCGCGTCTCTTTGAAAATTAGCCCTTTCCATCAAAGATGATTCTAAAACTAACCTTGCTTAATTATAGTAATTATTGTAATTTTAAATCAATGACACAAGACGAGCACGACTATTCGTCCCCGGTATCAGGATTTAGCGGACCCGTGAACGTCTCACAGTCCCTCCCTCCTGTGCGGCCTGACGTTGTTTTCGCGCAACCTGTCTCCAGCGAGTCTGAAGCCGAAGTCACCATTGCTCAACTTAGCAAAGTGGTCTCGGAGTTCATGGTCAAATACCCTTCCCACACACAGCGTATCCCCTCGATCCGGCCGGGCGAGCATGCCTTGATCGCCTTCGTTCGTCAGATGGCCGCCTCGATGGCCAATAAGCAGGAAGAACTCGAGGCGCTGAACGAAGAGGTCATGGAAGCGGCCCGCGAGAAGGAGCGCTTTCTCGCAAACATGAGCCACGAGGTCCGCACCCCGATGAACGGAATTTTCGGGATGGTAAACCTCCTTCTCGAAATGGAACTCGACCCCGTGCAGCGGGAATATCTCGACACGATTCACGCCTCCAGCGAATCGTTGCTGAACATTCTCGACGACATTCTTGACTACGCGAAGCTCAACGCCAACAAGATGCCGCTCAAACCGAGGACATTCGATCTCAGTAAGCTGATCCGTGACGTTCTGCTCGTGTATAAGCCGACAGCGGACAAAAAAAATATCGAACTCTCCGCGACCATCTGCGAATCCCTCCCCGATGCTTTTGCACTCGATGATCTAAGGTTGAAACAGGTGATTTCCAATCTGGTAAGCAATGCGATCAAATTCACCGACAGCGGCGAAGTCTCCCTCACGGTCCGGGGAATCGAAAAATCGGGGAGAAACCAACTCTTTTTCGAAATCAAAGACACCGGAATCGGAATCACCTCCAAAGCAGGGAAAACCTTGTTCTCACCTTTCCGTCAGCTCGATTCCGAAGATGAAAGACGCTATGACGGTACCGGTCTCGGCCTCGCGATCTCAAAAAACATTGTCGAATTAATGGGTGGCTGCGTCTGGTTTGAAAGCGAAAGCGGTGTCGGTACCACTTTTTTCTTCACGGTGAACTACAAGCTGCCCGAACCGGTTGCTTCCGCAATTCCCGATATCGTCTCGCGGGGCAAGCTGGATACCCCGCAGGCCAATAACGTGAAAGCCGAAGGCAAGCTGCGGGTTCTTCTTGTCGAAGACAATAAGGTGAATCAGAAAGTGGCTTCGCTAACACTCCAACAACTCGGATGCGAGGTCACCATTGCCGGCAACGGAAAAGAAGCGGTCGATCTCGCTGATGGCCCCATCCATTTCAGCCTCATTTGCATGGATGTAAACATGCCAATCATGAACGGTCTCGACTCAACGCAGGCGATTCGACAACTCGATCATCCAAATGCGAAAGCATACATTCTCGCGATGACCGGGATGGCGTTCGAAGAGGACAAGGAAAAATGCCTCGTCGCGGGCATGGACGACGTCGTCACGAAACCGTTTGACCTCAATGACTTGCGCGGTCGAATTGACTCTTTAAAGGCCGCCGGCAGCGAAAATGTTGCCCTCAGTTCGTGATCGTCTCTCAGACCTCTTACGATTTCACCGCAGAAAGCCTCCATCCGGGGGAGTTTTCTCTGGCGTTTTGTGACGATTTCGCGAGGATGGTCGGGCATGGCGCTAGACATCAGAATATTCAGCGGAACCGCCCACCCCGAACTGGCCGACGACATCGTCAGCTATCTGGGGATCCGGAAATCGGACCTCACGGTGACCCAGTTCCCCGACGGCGAGACCTTCGTCAAAATTAACGAAAATATTCGCGGTCGCGATATTTTCATCGTGCAGCCGACGTGCCCTCCCACCAATGAAAATTTGATGGAGTTGCTCATCATGGTCGATGCCGCCCGGCGCGCCAGTGCCGCCCGCATCACTGCCGTGATTCCTTTCTACGGCTACGCGAGGCAGGATCGCAAAGACCAGCCGAGGGTGCCGATCACGGCAAAACTTGTCGCCAATCTCCTCACCGCTGCCGGGGTCAACCGCGTCCTCACAATGGATCTTCATGCCGGGCAGATTCAGGGGTTTTTCGACATCCCTGTTGATCACCTCTACGCCAAGCCCGTTCTTCTCAAATACCTGCGGGACAAGGGCCTCACCGACAACCTCGTCGTCGTCTCCCCGGATGTCGGCGGGATGAAAATGGCTCACTCTTATTCAAAAGCGCTTGAGTGCCCTCTCGCCATCGTCGCCAAAAATCGCGTCAGCGCGACGGAAGTCGAAGCGATCAGCCTGATTGGCGAAGTCGACGGCTGCAACGTCCTCCTCGTCGATGACATTTCGGAAACAGCAGGAACGCTCACCTCAGCGGCCAAGCTTCTCCGGGCCCGCGGAGCGAAGCGTATCTTTGCCGGCGTCTCTCACGCCGTTCTCGGCGAGCAAGGCCGCAAACGAATCGCGGAATCTGAGATCGAGGAACTCATCTCGACGAACAGCACGCCTTACGCGGTCGGGGAAAAAGTCACCGTCGTCAGCGTGGCAGAGCTTTTAGGGGAAGCGATTCGCCGAATTCACGATGAAGAGTCCGTGACATCTCTCTTTGACATTGCGTGAGAGGTAGCTTAAATTTCGCGCCCTCAAACCGGGCTGCCCGATTGAGCGACCAATTTACACCTACCAAACGAGACCATGGCTATCCAGGAAACGCTTCAAGCCGAAAAACGCGACGTTAAAGGCACCACCGCTTCGAAACGACTTCGTCGTTCCGGAATCGTTCCCGCTGTGATCTACGGGTCAAATCAGCGGGAATACATGATTCAGATGAACTCGAAGAATTTCTTCGAAGTCGCGAAAAAGCAGGCCAGCCAGAACTTCATCGTCAATCTTGAGATTGATGGGGCGCAGGAAAAGACCAAGCTCGCGATCGTCCAGGACATTCAGCGTGACCCACTCACCGGACAACTGATTCATGTCGATTTCCGCGCCGTTAATGAGAACGACACGATTCACGCGACGATTCCAATCAAGCTCACCGGCGAACCCGCAGGCGTTAAGGCTGGTGGTCTCCTCGAACAGGTTCTCCGCGAAATTGATGTCTCCTGCCGACCCTCCGATCTCCCCGAATCGATCGAAAGCGATGTCTCCGCTCTTAACATCGGAGATTCGCTCAAGGTCAAAGATCTCGAGCTTCCTGCTGACGTCCTCATCAAGATGGACGGGGAAGTGATCGTCGGTCTCGTCGTTCAGACTCGCGCTGCAGCCTCCGAAGGCGGTGGTGGTGCCGCTGAAGGTGCTGAAGGCGAAGAAGCCGCCGCAGAGGGCGAGGGCGGAGAAGAAGCTTCGGCTGAATAACCCCGTAGGCAGACCTTTTCACTTCACCGATTTTCAAAGGCCCCGGTTTATACCGGGGCTTTTTTTGTGAATGAAGAAGCCACTCGTTTCAGTCGTCATGCCGGTGAAAAATGCGGCGACCACCCTGGATGAATCAATTCGCAGTCTTCAGGCTCAGGATCTTCGCGAAATCGAAATCATCCTCGTCGATCACGCCTCAGTGGATGCGACCGGCGAGATCATTAAAAAAGCGGCCAGCGAGGACTCAAGAATCCGCGCCCTCTCTTGCGACGGAACCTTTGTCGAAGCCGCCAACCTCGCCTGGGAAATGGCCACTGCCGACCTCATTGCCCGGATGGATAGTGACGACGTCGCCCACCCGGAACGGCTCTCCTCGCAGCTCAGGTTTCTCCGTGACCACCCTGAACTGGAAGCCTCCTGCACGCAGGTCAAAATCCGGAAACGAGGAAGTGAGCGCGGTGAAGACATTCCTCCCGACGGTGGATACTCGCGCTACGAATCCTGGGTGAATTCGGCGATCACGCCCGACGAAATTTTCGCGCAGCGTTTTATCGACAGCCCGATTCCGAATCCAACCATGATGATTAAGCGCGAAGTGCTGACATCACTGGGAGGTTATCATGACCCGACCTGGGCGGAAGACTACGATTTCTGGCTGCGATTTCTCGAAGCCGGTTACCGAATCGGAAAAGTTCCGGCGCAACTCCTCGACTGGCACGATTCCGCAAATCGTTCGACACGCACGATCCCCCGCTACGAGCAGGACCAATTTCAAAAAGCCAAAGCCCACTTTTTGTCGAGGGTCGAAGCGATCCAATCATGCGGCGTCATGATCCGGGGTGCCGGCCCCATTGGAAAACGAATCGCGAAACTACTCATCGAAAAGGCGATCGAGGTTCACTACTTTATCGAAGTGAATCCTAAAAAAATCGGAAACCGGATCGCCGGAATTGAGGTCGTCGATTTCCAGGATCTGACATCCCTTCCCTCGCAGCCTGTCCTTCTTGGTGCCGTGGGAAATGAAACAGCGAGAAATCACATTCGCAATCAAGCATTGGGAATCGGGAGGGTCGAAGGGAAAGACTTTTTCTGCGTCGCATAAACTCGCTTCCTCGGTTAATTTCCGGCTCCTATGTCCTCCCAAACCCGTTTTCGCCCCTGCATCGACCTGCACGATGGTCAGGTGAAACAGATCGTGGGCGGGACTCTTGAAGCCTCGGCGGAAGGCCCGAAGACAAACTTTGTCAGCACTCAGTCTCCCGGATGGTTCGCGGAACTCTATGCGAGAGATCAGCTTAAGGGAGGTCATGTCATCAAACTCGGCCCCGGAAACGATGAGGCCGCAGAATCCGCCCTCGCCGCTTATCCCCAAGGTCTTCAGATCGGAGGTGGAATCACCCCTGAAAATGCGGATTCATGGCTAAAAAAGGGAGCGTCCCACGTCATCGCGACCTCGTGCCTCTTCGATTCAGAGGCGAGATTTCAGGCTCATCAGTTGGAACGTCTCGTCTCAGCAGTCGGGAACGATCGGCTCGTTATCGATCTCAGTTGCCGTCGCCGGGGAGACGAATGGGTCGTGGCGATGAACCGCTGGCAGACGCCTACTGACCTCAAAGTCGAGTCCGGAGTTCTCGATGAACTCAGCTCCTCCTGCGCTGAGTTTTTAATCCATGCCGCCGATGTCGAGGGACTTTGCTCCGGCATCGATGAAGACCTCGTTTCTTTCCTCGGCGAATGGGGGAAAATCCCGATCACCTATGCCGGAGGGGCCCGCTCACTCGAGGACCTTCAACTTGTCGATTCGCTCAGCGCCGGAAAAGTCGATCTCACGATCGGCAGCGCACTCGACATTTTCGGTGGAGGAGGCGTAAGTTATGACGACTGCGTCGCCTACAATGGCTCCCCGCGCCGCTAACCCGCTTCTTTTCGCAAACAGAACCCCCGACTCTCAACGCTTACCTCTTCATGAATCCAAAACCTGCCTTCCTTGCATTTTTCGCCACCTGCCTTGCTGCCGCCGTCATCTGGCAGGTTAACTTAATAGGCCAGGACTCCTCTTCGCCTAACTCCCCGATTCCTCTGCCGCAGGAAGACAGTGATATTGCGCCCGATTCCGCCGTAAAATGGGGCGTTTTCGAGAACGGCCTGCGGTATGCAATTCTCCCTAATGAGGACCCGCCAAACCGTGTCAGCATGCGCCTTTTCGTCGACGCCGGTTCGCTCATGGAAGCCGACAATCAGCAGGGCCTCGCCCACTTCCTTGAACACATGGCGTTCAATGGCACCGAGAACTTCCCCGCCGGTGAAATGGTGGAGTATTTCCAGCGCCTCGGGATGGGTTTCGGCAATCACACGAACGCACACACCTCATTCAACGAGACGGTTTACAAACTCGAGCTTCCCAACACCGAGGCAGAGATCATCGACGAGGGAATGAAACTCCTCCGCGACTACGCGGACGGGATGCTTTTTCTCCCCGATGAAATCGAAGATGAGCGTGGCATCATTCTCAGCGAAAAGCGCGACCGGGATTCCGTGGGTTGGCGAACCTTCGTTGAGCAGATCAAATTTGCCTTCCCTGAGATTCGCGTGAGCCGACGCATGCCGATCGGCACCGAAGAAGTGATTTCCAACGCCCCGCGTGAGCGATTCGTCGAATTCTACGAAAGCTGGTACACCCCGAACCGCATGGCCATCATCGTTGTCGGCGACATCGAAGTCGCCGCGATCGAAGAAACCATCTCGAAGTACTTTGGCGAACTGCCCACTCGTGAAAAGCGCCCTGCCCCGCCCATGGGGGAAATCACGAAGCGCAAACTCGCGACCCACTATCACTACGAGAACGAAGCCGGTGAAACATCCGTCTCGATCGAGGCAACGAAGCCACGAATCGATCCACCCGACAACCTGGAACGTCGCGAAGAGGATCTTAAACTCATGCTCGCGAGTCGCATCATGGATCGCCGACTTGAGCGTATCGCAAAAAAGGAGGACTCGCCCATCAGCTCCGGCAACATGCATGCCGGCGACTTTTACGATCTCGGATTTGCCCTCTACACTTCGATCAGCGCCGACTGCAAACCTGAAAACTGGGAGGCCGCTCTGACCTTGATCGAACAGGAATTGAGACGGGCCCTCGAATTCGGCTTCACCGAGGGTGAACTCGAAGAATCCAAAGCGGTCATCAATCGACTCTACGAAGAAGCAGCCCGTCAGGTGGGCACCCGTCAGTCCCGCGATCTCGCGAACGAAATCGCGCGACGCCTTGGAACCCGTCGCATCTTTACGAACCCGGCAGAAGACCTTCCCCGGGTGCAGGAAACTCTCGCCACGATCACGGCGGCGTCCTGCCAGGAGTCACTTGCCAGCCTCTGGAACGACGCCAGCGAGACATTGATCTATCTCTCCGGGAACGCCGAGGTCGAAGATGCCGTCGCGGCGGTGGAAGCCATCTACGAGTCCAGCAAAGCAATAGCGGTCACTCCGCCTGAGGCTCAGGAGATTTCAGAATTTGCCTACGGCGAACTCCCCGCCGCCGGTCGTATTGCCGGGGAGAATGAAATTGAAGACATCGGGGTGACCCAAATTCGATTCGACAACAACGTCCGCGTGAACCTGAAGGTGACTGATTACGAAGATGACACCGTCTATGTCAAAGCCCGCTTCGGAGCAGGCCTCCTCACCGAACCTAAGCCGGGCTTGTCGTTTCTTCTCTCCAGCATTTTCACCAAAGGCGGCCTTGAAGCACATAGCCAGGACGAGTTGAAACAGATCTTTGCCGGCGAATCCGTCAACGTCGGCTTCGGGATCGACGATGACGCATTCACTCTCAGTGGACAAACGACCCCGGAGGATCTCCCCGCCCAGCTCACCATGATGCGGGCCTACATGACGAATCCAGGATTTCGTGAAGAAGCGACAAATGAGTTCACCAGAGCATTGGATTATATCTATCAGCAACTGGAGCGGACCCCTGGCGGCTTTGCTCAGGACGAGGTCGCTCTTTTCCTCCACGGGGGAGACGAGCGGTTTGGTTATCCACCGCGCGACGCAGTCGAGGCACTGACCACAGGGGAAGCGAAAGCATGGCTCATGCCCGACCTGAACGAGGGCTATCTCGAGATTTCAGTCGTTGGCAGCTTTGATCCTGCGGAAGCCATTACCGCTCTTTCCGAGACCTTCGGAAACCTGCCGGCGCGGGCGGAGAGCAAGCCGGACTACACCGAAGAGCGTGTCGTAAAATTTCCTGAAGCGACGACGAAGGTATTCGAGTTTGATTCCGAAATTCCAAAGGGGATGGCCGTCGTCCACTGGCCAACCTCCGATATTTACGACATCAAACAATCCCGTCGCCTCGGAATGCTCTCCGCGATCATTGATGATCGTCTCCGGGTCAAGATCCGTGAGGAGCTCGGAGATGCCTACAGCCCCTTCGCTCACAACCTCCCGAGTGACACCTGGACCGACTACGGCTATCTCTTTGCCTCCGTCACTGTCGATCCCGATCAAGCCGAATCAGTCACGCAGGTCATCTCGCAAATTGCAGACGACCTCGCTACCGGTGAGAGCATCACTGAGGATGAACTGGAGCGTGCCAAGAAGCCTCAGGTGACTCAGATCGAGGAAATGCGCCGCACGAACCGTTACTGGCTCGGCAGTGTCGTTGAATCAAGCCAAGAGTATCCCGAGAGACTGGAGTGGTCGCGCAGCTTTGTTGACGATTACAAAGGCATCACCGTGGAAGAGGTCAACCAACTCGCGAAGGAGTTCCTCACTGAGGACAGGCAAGTCTCGGTGATCGTGCGACCTGCGAAGACGGAAGAGTGAGTCAGCTGGCTTACCCCCTGTTTTCCATGAGCTTACTCCCCGGAATGAGGGAGTGAGCATACGCCCGCAGCCCTTCTTCGTCGGTGTCGTCAATCAGTTCAAGCAAGCGCCCGAGATCAACCGGGGCCGCTTCACCGGGCGCATCTTTCTCGACCACCCAGATCCGGTCGAGATCGGTGCGGACGACATTCTCGTCGTCAGTGAGGAGCTCTTCGTATTCCTTCTCGCCGGATTTGAGGCCGGTATAAATCACCGGAATATCGACATCGGGAATCAACCCGGAAAGCTCAATCATGCGACGGGCCATGGCGTCGATTCTCACCGCTTCCCCCATCTCCAGCACGAAAATTCGGCGATCTTCCTGCACTGCTCCTGCCGCCAGGACCAACTCGACCGCTTCCGGAATCGTCATGAAGTATCGCGTCACCGCATCGCTCGTGACTGTCACTGGTCCACCACGCGCGATCTGTTCGCGAAAAATAGGGACCACGCTGCCGTTGCTCCCGAGCACGTTTCCAAAACGAACTGCTTTAAAGGAGGTCTTGCCGAGAGGGCGCTCAATCAAGAGACGTTCCGCGAGGCGTTTACTCGACCCCATCAGGCTCGTCGGACGGACCGCTTTATCCGTCGAGATGAGAACAAAATCTGCGACCCCTTCCTCTTCGGAAACCGAGGCAGCCACCTCGGTTCCGATCACGTTGTTTTGAAAACACGAGACCGGGTTCCGCTCCATCAGGTCGACATGCTTGTAGGCCGCCGCGTGATAGAAGAGATCGATACCACCCGCCCTCCGCATCGCGTTTCTCAACTGATCCGCCCTCCGAACATCACCTGCTACCGCGATAATTTTCACCCCCGCTTGTTTAGCGCGGGGAATGAGCTCCCGCTCAACTTCAAAGAGATGAAACTCACTGATCTCAAAAAGAACGATGACTTCAGGTTTAAAGTGCAGGAGTTGCCGGCAAATCTCGGAGCCGATACTGCCTCCCGCGCCGGACACTAAAATTCGGCGTCCACCAATCGTTCCCACTAACCGGTCCCGGGCAATCTCGTAGGGCACCCGGGGAAGAAGGTCTTCGATCGCGACCTTCCGAATGCTGCTGACCGAGATACGCCCGGAAGCCAATTCATCCATCGAAGGAATCACGCGGTAGTCACAGGTGATTTTCTTTTCCGAAAGGGCATCAATGACACTTCGGATTCGACGCGGCCCTGTAAATGGAGGCAAAAAGAGTAAGGTCGTGGCCTGGAGTCTTTTCACGATTTCACCGACATCTTCGATCCCGGCGTGGATTTTCACCCCCCTCAACTTGGAACCATGATGGCGACGATTTTCTGAGACAATCCCGACGACTCTTCCCAGCTCGCCCGCGTGACTCTGAACGCTCCGCAAAAGGGCATCCGCCTCCTCAGGGTCTCCGAAAAGCAAAAGATTCCTGCCACCAGCCACCCCTTTCCTACTCTGCCGGGCCTCCCGAAACAACCGGACCAATCCCCGGGCACCGATCTCCCAAAGAAGCAGGAGTAGAAAAGCGATGATAAACGCAGATCGGGAGACGTCCTGGAAGGTGACTCCATTGCTCACAAAGACGAGAGCTGCCGCAAGGATCGTCCCGATCGTGAACGCAACAGTGGTGATGAGGCAGTCACGCAGAGTGAAAAACCGCCATAGACCCTGATGCATCCTGAAGATGATGATGCAGGTCAGGTAAGCGAAAACAACCCAGGCAAGGGATTCCTTAAAAGTAACCCAATGGTTCTCCGGAACTCGAAAATCAAAGCGAATGAGATGAGCTGCCGTGTAGGCCAGGACAACGCCTAGAACATGGAAAACAAAGGCAAAACACCGCCGGATGGCGGTATTTTCTCTGAGTAGCTCTACCAAAAAACGCATTAATTTATCACTTTTTAAAGTTATTTCCCCAAAACTCGATATAACGGGGATCATCCTAGACTCTATCAACGCGTCCGCAATTAAAAGCCCGTCAGGCCCGACCTCGTGGCCCATGCGGAGTCCCGTGTTTCTCAGGAGTCATAAAATTATACGAAACTTCGCGGTTCCGCATACTCTGCATCACATTCACCTAGGAGAGTAGGATCCTGCGCAATGCTTTTCTGTAAATCCTGCTATCAGAGTCGGAAGAATAAGTTTGGTTCATGCTGAAGTAAATTTTTGATGTGTCCCACTTCCGGCGTAAAATCAAAGGGATTGATTATGTTGGATTGGATGACGCGAGCGACGAATTTAGGAGAAACGCCTCAACTGAAGTCCGCTAATGTGGCGTAGGGGTAGGTCGGCTGCCCATTTCGACAATCTTCTAAACGGAGCAGGGAAATCCGCCGCATGAACAATCACGTGAAATCCGTCGAGAAGATCAGAGGCGTCGCTAGACGCATCCGCGGTGATAAGGTCCGTTTCCACAACCGCATCCCTTTCTGATCGGACGGGGCCGGTGACAATGTGCCTTGCGACAGGTCAGCCTTCACTCAAAGCGGATAAAATCACTCCGGCGATTCTCTCCTGATCAGATGGCTTTACATACGGGCTCATGGGAAGACTCAAGCCCAGAGCCGCCACTTTCTCCGTGACCGGGAAGTCACCCACCTGATGTCCGAGCGCGTCAAACACCGGCTGCAGATGCAGTGGAACAGAATAGTAGGCCACTGATGGAATATTCTCCTCGCCGAGTCGTGCCTGAATCTGATCGCGGGATTTCGAGAGAATCGTGTACTGCGCATAGACCGAGGTGTTGCCTTGAGCAACGACCGGGGGCGTCACCGGTGCATCCGCGAGTAATCTTGAATAATTTTCACCCACCTCCCCCCGAAGGTCGATTTCCTCTTCGAAAATCTCAAGCTTCGCAAGAACAACCGCAGCCTGCATCGAGTCGAGGCGACCGTTCAATCCGAGGACCGGGTGATGATTTTTTCCCGACTGCCCATGCAGATGTATCCATCGCATTTTTTCGGCCAGCCCATCATCATCTGTGAAAATCGCCCCGCCATCGCCGTAGCCTCCCAATGGTTTGGAAGGAAAGAAAGAGGTGCTGCCAATCGTGCCTAAGCCTCCTGATTGTTTTCCGTGATGCGTGGCGCCGAAACTCTGGGCCGCATCTTCGATCACGGGAATTCCCCCGGCCTCTTGAGCAATGCGGTTGATCGCAGTCATGTCTGCGGTCTGCCCATAGATGCCGACTGGCATGATTGCTTTGGTCTTATCGGTGATCGCGGATTTCAACTCATCCGGATCCATGTTCCAGGTGTCTGGATCGATATCGACAAAAACCGGAGTCGCCCCGGCCAGAGCAATCACTTCCGCCGTGGAAATCCACGTGTAGGGAACTGTGATCACTTCATCACCAGGGCCGATCTCTAAAGCCATCAGCGCAATCAACAAAGAGTCGGTTCCAGAAGAGACCCCGATCGTATGCTTGCATCCGACAAATTCGGAGAGCTCTTCCTCCAGCTCCGAGACTTCGGGGCCCAGGATGTAGCGCCCGTGATCTAAAACGGCGGCCAGCCTCCGATCAATCGACTCACGGATGCGGCTTTGTTGTGACTTCAAATTAATAAAATCCATAGTTCGAATACTCTTTTTCTCTCGTGAAGCGAGGACACCACCCTCCCCACAGAGCGGTCGAAGCTACGCGGGAGAAGACTGGATCGCCAGTGTTTTTCACCAGGGTAACGAGCAGCACACAATGGATCAATCCGCAGAAGCCATCCCATAGCCTTCAGAAACAAGTTTCAGGAGGCGTTCTCGGTGAGAAGGATTCAATGACTCAAAATGCTCAGGGGCAGCCTCAAAAAGTGATTCGAAGCGTTTGTCCCAGCTGATCGGCTCACGCTCGAGCGCCCCTTCATTGGCCGCCCACTCAAGGCGGCGCCATTCAAGCATCCAGGCAAGCAGCGTCGGGAATGATTTCCCTTTCATCCTCTCTAAGAGAAAGAGCCACGAAGATTTTTCCGAAGGTTCAAGAATAGCCTCGGTCGGAACTTCAACCCGCACCCGAATATCCCAAGCCGGCCAGTCGCTACATGGTTCCCTCACAAAGGAGTTCCACTCAGAAGCGGCAGCCCCTTTCAATTGGTAGATCTCAATCTGCCACGGACTTTCCAGCTCAAATTCGAATTCAGCACTGTCGAACTGATCGAGAGCGCGGCAAATCTTTCCTGCAAGCCTCAGGACATCGGCAGTGTCAACCCCGCCTCTCAACTCCAGCAGGGCAGGAAGCGGAATTCCGGGCGCTCTCGTTGAAATCAAGAGGGTGAAATCCTCTTCACAGAGAAGCGCGCGAGTTCGAAAAGTGTTAGGATGGTTGCTTAAAAACGGAATCGCCATTTTCCGGTTCACGTCATGAATGAGTGAGTCGCCGAACCAGCCTTCCGGGGGCAACAAGGCCCCCTGACGGAAATCTTCAGATTCAGGCTCCCCTTTCAGAGGAAGCACGAACGAAGATGCGATCGGGGCAATCTCTGATTGGTCATCTCCGGCAAGCTTCTCTGGGTACTCCACTGAGAGCGACTCCATGAGGAACGCTCTCACCGGTCCTATCGGAACCGCAGGCAAATCCCCAAGCCGGTTATTCGAAGGCCTCAAGGAATCAGCCTCCCGACGAAGACAGCGCTCCAATTCCTCAAGCGCCTCCCCCATGCCCAGCTCACGGCCTGACTGCATTGCTTTCAGGAGTTTTCGAAAAGGGCGCTGCGAGAGAGGATCATAGTCAGAGATCTCCCGTTGCCATCCGTCCTTCGCCGTACCATAAATGCTTGCGACCCACTCCCCCCAAAAACAGGCTATCTCGAAGTCGCTCTTCGAGATCTCTTCCCGAATCACAGAGAAGACAGGATGAAGCTCAGCCTCCAGCGATGCGCCATGGCGACTCCGAACGAGAAAATCGTCAGGTGCCAAATTAGAAAGCAACCTCGGGGCTTGCCTAAGCTCCCTGAGTTGCGCGACCACATTTCGGAGCAGACCGAGAGTGCCCCTAATCGAAGGATGCGTTCGTCTCAGGTAGATCGAGAAAGGCTCGCCTTCAATCAAGCCGGCAAAAAGCGAACACTCTTTCCCTTCCCCCTCTTCGAGAGACTTGAGAAGGGAACCACAACCCGCCATTTTTTTCCCAAGCTCAAAGCGTTGCCTCACGGAATTAAAGTAACCCCGCTGAGTTTCAACTTCGTCACCAACGCTGAATTTCCAACCGATTTCACGCCCGTTCGTGCTCCCGACAAATACTAAAGCCCACGAACCGATCATTTCATCACCCCATTGACGATGGAAATAGCTGGTCTTAAGGACCCTTTTGAATTGTCTCTCCTCTGAAGTCATCCGGTTAGGACCTTCAGATTACACAGATTCCCGAAGGATTCTAGGCCGATTTACAATCCCAAAGCGAATGGACAGGAGCCGGGAGGCGGTTAATTACCCCAATTCGTGATGTATTTCGCCTCGTCCTCTGGGTCATCAAGATCAGCGTCGGTAACAGACCACAGATCGTAAGTTGGGTTTCGCATCTCCCTATCACGGTCACTAGACTTCACATTAGGAGGCTCAGCAAGATAACGAATTGGACTCCCATAAGAGTCGATAATTCTAAATCTTCCACCAATGTCAGTTGATCGCGGATCTTTCGACTGCTCATTTTCATCGAAGGTTAATCTTTGAACATACACCTTCTCATCTTTACCCGCAGCATTGTCTGTAGTGTCAGCTTCACCATCAAGGTTCCAATCTCCCGAGAGGTGCTTGTAAAGAACGTGTGACCCCTCGAATCCGGCGGAGTCACGATCACCTGAAGGGGGATTCTGCGGATAAATCCCATTATCAATTTGATAAACGGACAACCCAGCTTCTAACTCTGCGAGAAAGCTTTCGACCTTCTGTCGATTTATTCTTGATTGAATACCAGGTAACGAAGCTATCAGGATCCCTGCTAACACAACCATTATCCCAATCACGGTCATTAACTCGACCATGCTGAAGCCCAGTGAATGTCTTGCTTTTGCCTTAGGTTTCATCATAATCCTTTTTTAAGTTCGAACCGAGGTATTTTGGTCAATGCCTTTGCTGCTTTACCCACATCGAATAACTACTAATTCTGCGTCTTAACCGGACTGGTTGTTCATCTCGGTGATGATCGAGATCATCGGCATGAAGAGCGCGATAACGATGGTTCCGACAATACCGGCCAGGAGGACGATCATGATCGGCTCAATCATTGAGGTCATGGCATCAACTGCGTTATCGACCTCATCATCGTAAACGTCAGCGATCTTCAAAAGCATATCAGGCAACTGGCCTGTCTCTTCACCGACGTCAACCATACTGATCACCATGGGAGGGAAAATCCGGCTCGCTTCAAGGGGAGCGACGACTGATTCACCTTCTTTAACCGCCTCGTGAACTTTCTCGATTGCGTCGGACACGATCACATTACCCGCTGTATCGCGGGTGATGTTCAGCGCCTGAAGAATTGGAACACCGCTGGTCACCAGGGTCCCGAGAGTTCGCGTGAAACGTGAGATTGCACTCTTCAACTGAACCGGTCCGAAAACAGGAAAGTAGAGCTTCCAACGATCAATAATCCGGCGCCCGGCGTGGGTTCTCGAGAACACATTCCAGCCCGCATACAAAATGGCACCTCCGATAAGGATCACGAGCCACTTGTCTTGAATCCAGCGACTCATACTGATGACGACCTGCGTGATTGCCGGCAAGGGCTTGTCACCTAACATCTCTTCGAAAATGCGCTCGAAACGAGGCACGATGACCGCCATGAGGAAAACGAGAATACCGACCGCAATGACAATCACGATGATTGGATAAACCATTGCCGCGACAATTCGGTTTTTCAGCTTTTGCGCTTTTTCGGAATATTCCGCGAGACGAATCAAAACGAGTTCAAGAACACCGCCAAGCTCACCCGCTTTGACCATGTTCACGTAGAGTTTATCAAACACCTTCGGGTGCTGACCAAGACTCTCCGAAAAAGTCGAACCGCCGGCAACCGAGTCAGCAAGGTGATTGATCGTGCTCGCCATCACCTTATTGGTTTCCTGCTTTCCAAGCACCGAAAGACCCCGCAATAACGGCAGTCCAGCATCGACAAGAGTCGCAAGCTGTCGGGTGAAAATCATGAGGACTTTCCCGTTCACCTTGCCGCCAATTGCCGTACCCTTTCCCTTTTGTCCCTTTTTTACTTTTTTCTTGGCGCTGCCGGAGACTCCGCCTTTGCCAGCTGCCACGACCTGAGTCGGATAAAGTCCTGATTTCCGCAGCTGCGAAATTGCATCCGCTTCGTCGTTCGCTTTGATCGACCCGGTTGTTTCTTCCCCCTTTGCATCCAGGGCAATGTATTCGAAATTCGCCATAGTGTTTTCTTCTCTAAATTTATCTCTTTTTACCGTGTTAGGGGAGCACCTGTCGATTGAAATCGAGCGAGGCCCTGTCCACTTAGGTATATTTCAGAACCTCTTCAATCGTGGTGATTCCCTGAAAAATATTTCTTAATCCATCCTCACGGAGCGTCTTCATCCCAAGCTCCTGAGCTTTTTGCTTCAACACCACCGTCGCGGCCCGCTGCGCCACCATTTCCCGAATAGGGTCAGTCATGTCGAGCAATTCGAACAAACCCTGTCGTCCTTTATAGCCGGTATCATTGCAAGTATCACAACCCTGCCCAGTAAAGAATTCGTTTCCTCCGGTATCCGCGGCAGTGAGCCCCAACTGACGCAAGACCGCAGCAGTCGGCTGATAAGCCACCTTGCAATCCGGACAAATCCGACGGAGAAGACGCTGACCGAGGATACCCTCCAGCGTTGCGGCAACAAGGAACGGCTCACAGCCCATGTCCACCAATCGAGTGACGGCACCGGGAGCATCGTTGGTGTGCAGGGTCGAAAGCACGAGGTGACCGGTTAAGGAGGCCTGAATTGCGATCTGAGCGGTCTCAAGGTCACGCATCTCCCCCACCAGAATACGATCTGGATCCTGTCGAAGGAATGCCCTTAGGACTCGACCGAAATTCAATCCGATCGCCTCATTCACCGGCACCTGCATGATGCCATCGATATCATACTCCACCGGATCTTCGGCGGTGAGAAGCTTCGAATCCTCCGTGTTAATCCGCCGGAGACAGGCGTAAAGGGTGGTTGTCTTTCCTGCGCCGGTAGGCCCTGTACAGATAAAAATCCCGTTCGGCTTCACAATCGTGTCCGTGATATATTCGAACAGATCGGAAGTGAGGTTGAGGGCCTCTAGATCAAGATTCACGTTCGATCGGTCGAGGACCCGGAGGACGACACTTTCACCGAAGGCCGTCGGGAGCGTCGAGACGCGCATGTCGATTGGTTGACCGTTGATCTCCTTCGTGATCCGGCCATCCTGTGGCAAGCGGGTCTCCGCAATATTCAAGGCGGACATCACCTTGATTCGGGAAACAATTGCCTGCTTCAAATGCTGCGGAGGCGGAGCCATCTCATAGAGGGCCCCATCGACGCGGTAGCGAATCTTGAAATCGTCTTCGAACGGCTCAAAGTGAACATCGGAAGCCTTCTCTTTAATCGCCTGATAGAGAACGAGATCCACGTATCGAATAATGGGCGCAGAATTCGACTCTTCCTCAAGATCGTCTTCGGAAAGCGAAGCCACTTCAGCGCGAATTGCCGCGAGAGCATCGCTTTCGCCCCCGCCGGTGCCGCCGTCAGCCCCGGCAGCAGACTCTGCCCCACCGCCATAATAAAACTTATCAATCAGCGCGGCGATTTGCTCCGGCGGAGCAACAGCTGGAACGATGGTTTGGTTCAGGGAAAACCCAAGCTCCTCCAGGTTCTGAGGATCAAGCGGGTTGGCAATCGCCACCTGCAAGCCGGCCTCGAGAAACTGGATCGGGATACACTGGTAGAGTTTCGCCGTTCCGGCCGGGACTGCCTTGAGCACTACGGGGGCTGGCTCAAACTCAGTGAGATCATAGAACTCCCCTCCAATATCCTGCGCCACGAGCTGAAAGAGTTGATCCCGTTGGATCACCCCCATTTCCTCAACTGCGTAGGTGATGTCGTTCTCGCTCGCCTGCGCCGCAGCGATGTAGTCTCCGCGCTGCGAGTCATCGATGAGTCCCCTTGAGATCAAAAGATCAATTACACTTTCAACGGTCATATACCTGAAAAATCTGGATTCTTACTTCTCCCTTTCAACTCAATCTGAGTCTGACATGGTCACGCGAATGACCTCTGATGCCGTCGTCGTTCCGGCCAAAACTTTTCGAACGCCATCCTCGCGCAATGTCCGCATCCCCAACTCACGGGCTCGCTTCCGCAGGCCTGAAGTCGATTCGTCCGCATTAATGAGAAGTCTCATTTCCTCATCAATGTTGAAAATCTCAAAGAGACCTTTCCGGCCCTTGAAACCAGTCATGCGGCACGTGCGACAACCTTCACCCATTTTCACTTCAGCCTTTGCAATCTGCTCCTGTGTCAACCGAAGGGCAGTCACGTCTTTTTCCGTAAGTTCACCCTGGGTCTCACAATCTGCGCAAATAGTCCGCACGAGTCGTTGCGCCATGATGGAGCGAACCGCACTCGCGATGAGGAATTTTTTCACCCCGATATCAGCGAGACGCGCGACTGCGGCCGGCGCATCATTCGTGTGCAAAGTACTGAAAACGAGGTGACCGGTGAGAGAAGCGTTGATCGCAATCGAAGCCGTCTCAAGGTCACGAATCTCACCAATCATGATGATGTTCGGTGCCTGTCGCAGAATGGCACGAAGGGCGGCGGCGAAAGTCATCCCGATCGCCTCCTTCACTTGAACCTGATTAATTCCCGAGAGCAGATACTCGACCGGATCCTCAACCGTGATGATTTTCCGGTCGGATTTATTGATCGCATTGAGACAGGCATAGAGCGTTGTCGTCTTGCCGGAACCGGTTGGGCCTGTCACGAGGATAATACCATCGGGAAGGCGGATAAGTTCATTGAACTTAGCCTGGTCATCACTGAAGAAACCGAGTTGCGGGAGGCCGATCGTCAGCGAGCTCTTATCAAGAATACGCATGACGATGCTTTCTCCGCAGGAAGTCGGCACCGTCGAAACACGAAGGTCAAGATCACCACTGCCGAACTTCGCCTGAATTCGGCCATCCTGAGGAAGTCGCTTCTCAGAGATCGCCATTGTGCCGGTCATGATTTTGATCCGGCTCACCACGGAGGAAAGCAGTCGCAGCGGGTGGCTCTGCACTTTGTGAAGCGAGCCATCGATTCGATATCGGACCCGCATTTCTTCTTCCATCGGCTCGATGTGAATATCCGACGCCCGGTTCTGATAAGCTTCCTGCAGGATCTGATAAACCAGCTTAATGATCGGAGCGTCCCCATCGCCGCCGGAGTCGCCTTGCGTCACCGCAACCGCTTCGGAGTCAATTTTTCTCAGCTGATCGGCATCGAGTTCGTTCTGATAAAAGTCCAGTTGACGCTGCTTGATCGATGATTCCGATGCGACCACAAACTCAGGCTCGACGGAAAGCACGTGACGAACCGAGTCGAGGGCATCGAAATCCATCGGGTCAGTCACCGCGATGACGAGGGTTCCCCCGCCTTCGGCGATGGGAACGATCCCGAAGCGGACCGCAGAATCGGCAGGCACGTGTTGCGCGACCGAAGGATCGATGTCGAGCTTACGCAACTCGACATAATCCATCCCGCAGTTGCTCGCGAGGACCTCGGCAATCTGTTCGTCGTTGATGAGGTTTAGCGCGAGCAGGCCCTGAAGCGTGGAGTCCTGTGCTTTTTTCTTGTGACTTACATCTTCAAGGGCGGCATCATCGAACAGATGAGCCTCCTGCAACAGATCAAGAAGGTAGGTTTCGTTCGAGTACAAGGTTGAAAAAGGAGTTCTTGTTAAGGAATGAGGTTCGGATAACGCCAAAATTTGCACGTGCAGAACGGGGCCACAACGCGCGGGAAACGAAAAGTAGAGGAATGAGCCTCACACGGGAAGAAAAAAACACACGAATTCCGAAATTAGCGCTCAGTGGATTCTAAATTCGTAGTCTCCTTCGCTCAGGCTGACATCTGGTGGAACGTTCACATTCTCGAAGAAGTCGTAACCTTCCTTGAGATTGACCCAGAAATCGATCCATCGCGGCTGCCGTTTCCACTCTTTTTCCATGCGTTTGTCAGTCATCCGGAAAGGAAACGTATTGACCCGGAAAAACGTCTGCCCTGAGTCGAGCGCGAGGGTAGCAAGGGTGAAAACCTCATTCATATCAGCAGGCGAGAGCGCATAAGAACCGCGTGAGGTTTCGCCCCCATGAATCATGATGCCACTCCCTCCGCGACCGTGAAAGCTGTCATATTCATTTGGAAAACCAAGATCGATTCCCAGGTGATGGCGCGTCTCCGGCCGAAGTCGTGAGCTGGACACGAAGTAGAAACCCTCCGGTGTTTGCCCATCGCCTTCTTTGAGCTTCGGCCCCGGTCCACCGGACCAGTCGGCAACGCGGTAGACCTTGTAGAGCGTGTAATCGGGGCTCGGGGAATTTCTCAGCCAAAGCTCCAGCTCATGCTCCTCTTTGAAAATTCGGATAAAAACCGGATTTCCCGGGGCGAGGCCAAGCTTTCCCAATTCCGGGGCGAGACGAGCCTTCGTCTCATCAACGATCAACTTTGACACCTCCGTGGAAGTTGATCCACCAGGTTTGAAGTAGGGATGATTCGGACCCGCCTGAGTCGCCATCGATGCCGGCAGCACCCCCTGGAGCATCCGAATCGTTTTCGAGGCGAAAGGATAAGGCTCCTGTTCCTCCTCTGTTCTCCCGATCGGAACCTCGACAGCGGCAAGGCTCCTATCCTCAGGCTCCTGCACTTTCCGCTTCACTCGATCCGAAAAGCCCGTGACGCGATCATAAAGGCGATCCGCCCTTTCTTCGTCGGCACGCCAGTCCATCCAATCCTTCACCAGCCACGGCGAAGCGATGCCTGCGGCAATCAGAAGGATAGAAATGACAACACGTGTAAACATTATAGTTATTTTGTTAATTAATTTTAATTATCAATAAAGTCAAGGTTTAGAGGTCTTTCTGAAACGCTATTTGTGACTTGGATTGAAGGACGCTTGAATTAACCTCTCATCCAATGACCAATATACCCAAGCACGCTCCCGCCATCGGAGTTATCGGCGGCTCCGGCCTTTATGAAATTGAAGGCCTCAGTAATATTGAAGAAATCCAGGTTGAGACGCCCTTTGGCCCTCCTTCCGATGCCATCATATCCGGCGAAATGAACGGACGGCGCGTCTGCTTTCTTCCGCGTCACGGGCGCGGCCATCTCATCCTCCCCTCTGAACTGAATCACCGGGCCAATATCTGGGCGCTCCGCTCACTCAATGTCCGCTGGATCATTGCCGTGACCGCAGTTGGTTCTTTGAAAGAAGAATATCAACCGAGAGACATTGTCCTCCTCGATCAATTCTTTGATCGCACAAGCCAGCGAGCCGATCATACCTTTTTCGGACGCGGGATCGTGGCTCATATTGCTTTCGCTGATCCGATTTCGGAAGATCTTCGACAGCTCCTCCTCGCCGAAGCAAAAGCCCACGGCAAAACCGTTCACGACCGGGGAACCTATGTGAACATGGATGGTCCCGCTTTTTCCACGAGGGCGGAGTCGGAGACGAATCGAAAACTGGGATTCGACCTCATCGGCATGACCAATCTTCCTGAGGCAAAGCTGGCAAGGGAAGCCGAAATCTCGCTCGCTACCCTCGCCATGATCACCGATTACGACTGCTGGCGTGAAGAGGAGGAAGCCGTCAACGCCCACGCCGTGATCGAACACGTGCAGGCAAATGCGGCCACCGCAAAGTCGATTCTCCAGACCGTCATTCCGAAAATTCCCGAGACTCCGAACTGGCCTGAACACCGGGCCCTCGACAACGCTATCTTTACCGCTCCCGACCTTTGGCCTGAAACCACCGCGAAAGAATTGGAGCCAATTTTAGGAAGATTTTTAAAATAATTAAGAATAATTTCAAATCTGATTTGCAATATTGTAAAAATTTCTTAAATTTCAGTCTCACTTCAGAGTTAAATCCCAAAACTTTTCCTTTTGAGCACTCGCTTCATTCTTCTTGCCGGTTTCACCCTCCTTCCGGTTTTTCTCCTCACCGGCTGCCAAACGAATTCCAAGTCAAAAGGGAAGAACGCTGAGGCCGCCGCAGTGGGAGGACCGACTGGAACCCCGCCGGCGCCGCAGTCGCTTCCGACTTCAGTCGGGACGAAGAACTCCTACTCAAAGGTGAACACGAGTCTTCCCTTCATTGCTCTTACTTTTGACGATGGCCCTCATGCGACGAACACGCCTCGCCTCCTCGACATGCTGAAGGAGCGAAATGTGAAAGCGACATTCTACGTCGTTGCCACCAACGTGAAACGCTATCCCGAGATCATGCGCCGCATCGTTGCGGAAGGGCATGAGATCGGTAACCACACCGTCACCCACGGCAACCTTACTAAAATGTCACCTGACGAAGTTCGCAGTGAACTGAGCCGCTCGCGGGAAGCGATCATGGCAGCGACCGGCATCGCCCCGCGGACAATGCGTCCACCCTACGGGGCGATCACTTCCGATCAGAAGGATTGGATTCGACGCGAATTCGGCTACCCGGCAATTCTCTGGTCCGTCGATCCTGAAGACTGGAAAAAGCCGGGAGCATCCGTTGTCGCACAACGACTTGTTTCGGGGGCGGCGCCGGGAGGAATTCTCCTCGTCCATGATATTCATTCATCCACTATCGACGCGATGCCATCGGCACTTGATCAGCTCCTCGCGAAAGGCCT
Source organism: uncultured Akkermansia sp. (assembly GCA_964583035.1). Classification (GTDB taxonomy): domain Bacteria; phylum Verrucomicrobiota; class Verrucomicrobiia; order Verrucomicrobiales; family DEV007; genus Arctic95D-9. The sequence goes on along the minus strand of CAZOUP010000003.1, from coordinate 32,530 downwards.
TCAGTTCGTCACTGTCACGCAGTTGATTGCGATGGACGGGAATGGTTAGTCCGTTCGTGTTGCCGGAAAACGCGCTCCTCCTTCTCGATCGGAACGCTGACGAGATCTGCTTACATTTTCCGCAACGCACTTCGCCAACCGCAGCGGACGGCGTCAACCTTCCGGCCCGCAATCCCCAAGCCAGTAGGCGCCGAAACTTTCCCAAGTTCTCCAACCTCCGGGAAAAAAAACTTAAGCTGGTGCCAACTCTCCAGGGAAATCTTCACCGCTGTCTTTTTCCTCTTCCTTCACGCGAGCGACCGGCTCGGCTTCTTCTTCGCTGGGAAGTTCAGGAGGGCTCGGAGCTGACGGTGGATTCTGGATTTCACCATGCTCCATGATCTCCTGCACGTGAATTCCGTCGAGGGTCTCGTAAAGAAGAAGTGCCTGCGCAATCGCCTCGAGCTTATCGCGGTTCTCTTTGAGAAGGCGGGTGGCCTCTGCGTAGGCGTCATCGGTGAGTTTCTTCACCTCATCATCGATCGTCTGCGCGGTAGCTTCCGAATAGCTGCGGGGGGCGGGAGGAAAACTATCTCCCTGACCTTCGCCGTATTCGATCATGCCGAGACGATCGCTCATGCCCCAGTTACAAATCATCTTACGGGCAATCTCACTGGCTTGGCGAATATCACCAGCCGCGCCATTAGTGACGTCTCCCAGCACCAGTTCCTCAGCAACACGCCCACCCATGATCAGGATGAGACGGTCGAGAAGGTATTGCTTCTTGTAGCTGTGCTTGTCTTCCACCGGAAGATACATCGTGACGCCGAGAGCAGGTCCACGCGGAATGATCGAAACCTTGTGAACCGGGTCAGTATCCTTCACGAGCATGCCAAGGAGGGCGTGACCAGCTTCGTGGTAAGCAGTGAGCTCTTTCTCCTCTTCACTGAGGGCGAGGCTGCGGCGTTCTCTACCCCAGCGCACTTTATCGCGAGCTTCTTCGAGTTCCTCCGTGTTGATCGCTTTGAGACCCTTGCGCGCTGCGAGGAGTGCCGCCTCGTTGATGACGTTGGCAAGTTCAGCACCGGAGTAGCCCGGAGTTCCCCGTGCAATGATGCAGAGATCAACATCTTCCGCGAGCTTCACCTTCTTCGCATGAACCTTGAGAATCTCTTCGCGTCCTTTCACGTCGGGGAGACTGACGGTGATTTCGCGATCAAAACGTCCCGGGCGAAGCAGCGCTGGATCAAGCACGTCCGGGCGGTTTGTCGCCGCAATGATGATGACTCCCTCCTGAGAGTCAAATCCATCCATTTCAACAAGGAGCGCGTTCAGCGTCTGCTCACGCTCGTCGTGTCCGCCGCCCATTCCGTTGCCACGATGGCGACCGACGGCGTCGATCTCATCAATGAAAATCAGACAGGGAGCATTCTTTCTCCCCTGCTCGAACATGTCGCGGACGCGAGAGGCGCCGACACCGACGAACATTTCGACGAAATCCGATCCACTGATCGAGAAAAACGGGCAATCAGCTTCACCGGCAATGGCACGGGCGAGGAGCGTTTTACCAGTTCCCGGTGAACCGACCATAAGGACCCCCTTCGGGATGCGACCCCCGAGGCGCTGGAACTGCTTGGGATCACGAAGATACTCCACGATTTCCCACACTTCCTCTTTCGCCTCTTCGACACCGGCAACATCCTTAAAGGTGACGGAGCCTTTTTCCATCGTCATCAACTTGGCTTTACTTTTGCCAAAGCCCATCGCTCCTTTTCCGGCTGCCTTGATCTGGTGACGGAACAGAAAATAGAGAAGCAGAAGAAGGAAAATAATCGGGAGGTAAAAAGAGAGAAGCATCACACCGAGGCCATCCGAGGTCGTTGGCAGGCTAGTGATCTCTAAATTTTTCGCCGCGAGAACTTCTTTCAGCTCATCACCTGCATACTCGAGAATGATCGGAGTGGAGAAAACACTGTATTTGTTGCCTCCATTTTCCTCGGCGTTGTCCACTTCATACCAGCCTTCGATAAATTGCTTCGAGCTTCCGTCTTTTTGAACCAGGCTGAGAAGTTTCGGCGGCTTTGCTTCGGCATCCGTGAAAACACGGCCGCTCGCAACCATGCTCTTGAATTCCCCAAAAGTGAGCGTCTTCGACGCGTCGGAAAAACTCTTCGACCAGATCGCGAGACCGAAGAGTCCCATGGCGACGAACAGGAGGATAAGGCCCCTCCAGTTGAAGCCGCTTTCCCCGCCGGGGCGCTGACCGTTATCGTTGGGCTCTTTGTCTTGCATTCAAATAATCGAGTTGAGGGTCGAAAAGTCGGAAAGGCTAACACAGCGGAGGGAAGGACGCAATCGACGGAGGGAACGTCTTTTTAACCTTTGAAACACTGGTAGAGCCGATAGGAGGAGGTAAGAAGAATTCATCACGGAGAACGGGTGAACCCTGCGCTAAAGACTACGCCGAAGACTCTGTTCATGCCTCAAAAAACAATCGTCAAAACACTTATCCCTGATCATTTAACATTAGAATTTCTAATCTTTAAAATAATTGAAACCGATTCGATCTTAAAATAAGTATACCTGATAATGAAATCAAACTTGAAAGATGCTCCGGCCTACGATGACGCCCTCGATGGAGAGCGCCTCAAAGGGATTGCAAACGGTGACAGACAGAGCTTTCGGGATCTGTATGATCGCTATGATGGCCTCCTCTTCACCACGATCGAGAAAGTCCTCAATGACCGGGAAGACTCCCAGGAAGTTCTTCAAGAGGTCATGAGTTCGCTCTGGAGAAAAGCGCATCTTTATCAGTCTGGTCGGGGCCGGCCCATTACCTGGCTTGCTTCGATGGCTCGCAACCGGGCCATCGACCGGCTCCGTTCGAAGCAGCGGCAGTCACGTTTGAAAAACGCCTACATCGAGGAAATGGACGTCAACCCCCGCGGCTCAACCGGACTCAGCGGACCCGAAGCGGCGACGCGTCGGGACACTTGTAGCGCGGTGCGCTCTGCGGTGATGGAGTTGACAGACGTGCAGCGCGAAGCGATCGAAAAAGTCTATTTCGAGGGGCTCACCCAGCAAGAAATTGCCGACCAACTCGGGGAGCCCCTCGGGACCGTGAAGGCCCGAATCCGCCGCGGACTCGCCAAGCTTCGGAAGACCGTTGAGGTCAGTTAAAGCTCCCGACTCACTTCATCTCCCCGATCCGGGCGAGGATCTCGACGTTCGCCGTGGCGTCGAATCCCGCGAGGGCCTCTTTTTGCATTTCCACGATCTCCGACGCTCCCTTCTTCGCTAGTTGCAGCATTTCAAGCATCTGCGCTTCTGAGAAGGTCGCCTCTTCGCCCGAGCCCTGAACCTCGATCATTTCCAGATTCGAAGTCATCGCGTAGTTAAAATCGACGCTCGCATCTTTGTCCTCATGATAATTGAGGTCGAGCACACAGGTGTCCTGCCACACCCCCGCACTGATTGCCGCCGCAAAGCCGCTCATCGGTGAGGTCTCGAATTTTTTCGCGGCAATGAAACGCTGAAAGGCCATCTCGACCGCGACGCACGCCCCCGTGATCGAAGCCGTTCTTGTGCCTCCGTCAGCGCGAAGGACATCACAATCGATCCAGAGAGTCCGCTGCCCGAGGCCCTTCAAATCAACCACCGCCCGCAAACTGCGCCCGATCAGTCGCTGAATCTCCGAGCTGCGCCCGTCGAGTTTTCCCCGGCTGATGTCACGCGATTTCCGCTGCAAGGTTGAATACGGGAGCATGCTGTATTCTGCCGTGAGCCAGCCGCCCGGGACATTCTGCTGAAACATCCAGCGAGGCACCCCGGATTCGATCATCGCACTGCAGATCACCTGCGTGTCGCCAAAGCTCACGAGGACACTCCCGTGCGCATGGCGGGCAATATCGAGTTGGAAAGAAATATCACGTAATTGGTCAGTGGCGCGGCCGTCGATTCGAGTCATGCCTTAGGAAATGCTCTAATAGCGGGCGGATTGCAACCGTTCACATTCGCGGTTGCGTCAGAGTCCGGATTGACGACCATAGCCTCCCCCTGAAATCGAACGATGCGACCCGCCCGGGAAAAACTCGAACAATTTGTCATCGACGTCATCCTTGACCGTCGCCAGGGCGTTCGTGCGGGGATGTTGCGGGGATTCCTCGGCTCGATGTCAAAGCTCTACGAAGCGATTGTCGGCCTGCGCCTCTGGCTCTACCGAAACCGCATCATGCGGGAGCGGAATCTCGGATGCCTCGTCGTCAGTATCGGCAACCTCACCGTTGGAGGAACCGGCAAAACGCCCGTTGTTGAAAAATTCGCCCGCTCCCTCCAGGACGGCGGACGCCGCGTTGCGATCCTGAGCCGGGGTTACAAATCGGTGAAGCAACCCTTTCTCCGACGACTCATCGGAAAGATCCAGGGGAAAAACGAAATCGACCCGCCCCGCGTCGTCAGCGATGGAAAGTCCCTCCTTCTCGATTCCAAAACCGCTGGCGATGAACCCTACATGCTCGCGGCAAACCTTCCCGATATCCCCGTCGTCGTTGATAAAGACCGGGTCAAAAGCGGTCGCCACGCCATTGGGGAACTCAACTGCGACACCCTCATCCTCGACGACGGCCTCCAGTATCTTCGCCTCCGTCATCGCCTCGACATTGTTCTCGTGGATCGCTGGCACCCCTTCGGCACCGAGCGACTCCTCCCCCGCGGCACCCTCAGAGAACCTCCACGCAACCTGAAGCGGGCCTCCTACATTTTCATCACGAAGTGCAACGGTGACCCCAACGATGAACTCATCGACCGCATCCGCCTCTACAACCGGACCGCCGAGATCATCGAGTGCGAGCATCGTCCCCGCTACCTCCAGCACATCGAAACTCGCGAGTCCCGCCCCCTTGAGGATCTCAAAGGGAAAAAAGTCGGCACCGTCAGCGCGATCGCCGTGCCCGAAAGTTTCGAAGACGGCGTCAAAAAGCTCGGGGCGACTCTCGAAGCGACCTGTCGCTTCATGGATCACCATCGCTTCACCGAGCAGGAGATCATTTCCTTCATCAACTGCTGCATCGAGTCCGGCGTCGACATGATCCTCACGACCGAAAAAGACGCCGTCCGCTTCCCCCGCCTTGGTCGCATGGACGTCCCCATTTACTTCCTCCGCGTCGAGATCGGAATCCTCAGCAACGAAGAAAGCTTCGACCAGTGCATCGCCCGAATCTGCACCCCCGTCGCCGAGACTTCAGCACGACGATTTTTCTAGGCGTCAAAGCTCTTCATCTTCTTCTAACTCTCCCGCACAGGGTCGGAAGAAATACCAGCGGGACGAATTAGTGGGTAGAATGGCTGCGGAAGTCTTCCGCAAAACCACTAGTGTTGCACTTCATCGTTGAAGTCAGCCTGAGTTGAACCCGATCGAAAACGTTGGGATATTGTCAAAGCAGGAGTGTGAAATCGGGACTGAAAAAAAAAATCCCGAATTACTTGAAGAAGCTTTAATTAAAAATCTTCGGACTCACCGGAATAACGCACGATTTTTTTCAATTTGATCGGAGAGATCGTCTTAGTCACTGAACTAAGCGCTATCTCGGGTAGAAACACTATTCCAACACAACTTAAAAAGCGGTTTAAACGGATGGCATAGGGATTTAGGAAGAGTTCTTAATAGTTCCTCACAGGTCGCGCTAAGTTTAGTTCCTGGTTTAGCGGAGAGCGTGGGCCGTCCGTTTTGAGTTGCCCCAGCCAGCCCCGGCCTGAATTTTACCAAATTCAGCCACGTTTCCCGGCTTACTCAGGCAATCGCGTCGAGGAGGAAATTGCGGAGGTCGCCAATCGCAATCCGCTCCTGCTTCATGGAGTCGCGGTGGCGCAAAGTCACGGTGTCCTTCAGCTCATCGCCACTTTCCCCGAGGGTATCGAAATCAATCGTGAGGCAGAAGGGGGTCCCGATCTCGTCCTGACGTCGATAGCGGCGACCGATCGCGGCAGCTTCGTCATAGAAAACATTCATGTGCGGAGTCAGGAGCGACTGCACTTCGCGGGCTTTTGCGACGAGCTCCGGCTTGTTCTTGAGAAGCGGGAAGATACCGACTTTGACCGGAGCCATGCGGGGTGAAAAGCGCATCACGGTGCGGGTTTCCTCTTTGCCATTTTCGTCGGTCACGGTCTCCTCGTCGTAGGCTTCACAGATCAGCGCAAGGATCGTGCGGTCACAACCGGCACTTGGCTCGACGACATGCGGGATGAGCTTTTCCTTGGTCTCATCGTCAAAGAAATCGAGCGGCTTGCCGCTGTGTTCCTTGTGCTTCGTGAGATCGTAAGCGCCGCGGTAAGCGACCCCTTCGAGCTCCTGGATCCCAAAAGGAAATTCGTATTCGATGTCGTAGGTCTTCTGCGAGTAGTGAGCGCGCTCGCCATCCGGAATGTCGAGGACGTGAAGGTGCTCACGCGGAATTCCGATTTCCTCGTAAAAGGTGAGGCGGCGCTCAAGCCACTCATCGGTGAGGGCGAGTCCGTCCTCAGGACGGCAGAAAAATTCGATCTCCATCTGCTCAAACTCCCGCGAGCGGAAGGTGTAGTTTCGCGGATTGATCTCGTTACGGAAAGATTTCCCGATCTGGGCAATGCCGAAGGGTAGCTTCACCCGGTTCGTCTCGGCGACATTTTTAAACTGCACAAAAATGGACTGAGCCGTCTCGGGACGCAGGTAAGCAACCGCACTCTCATCGCCGTCGTCGGCCGAGGCACCCATGTGGGTCTTGAACATGAGATTAAACTCACGCGGCTCGGTGAGAAGCGATCCATTTTCCGGATTATATCGCGTCGTTTCCGAAAGCTCCTCGGTCGATTCTCCAGCCAGTTCCAATTTCTTCGGGGCGATCTGTTTGTCGGTGAGAAACTGGGCGTAATATTGCTTCGCCGTCTTGCGGGCTTTGTTTTCGTCCTGATTTCCCCAGATAAGAACAGAGTAAGGACGATCCACGGACCAGCCGGATTCCTCATGGGAAGCGCCGGTGTAATGATAGGCCGTTCCTGACTGCGGCTCGATCTGATCAGCACGCAACCGGGCCTTGCTGAGAAGGCAGTCACACATCGGGTCGGAAAAGCCACCGACGTGTCCGGAAGCCTTGAGCACATCCTGATGCGTGAGGATGGAACCGTCGAGGCCGAGAATGTCCTCGCGCTCCTGGACATTCTTGCGCCACCAGTAATCCTTGAGATTGCGCTTCAGCTCTGCTCCGAGCGGGCCGTAGTCCCAGCAACCGTTCAGACCACCGTAAATCTCAGCAGACTGGAAGATAAAACCGCGCCGCTTGCAAAGGCTCACGATTTTCTCCATCAGGGCGGTATTTTTTTCGGACGAAGCGTCGCTCATGGGTCAATAAACTGAAGTTTTTAAAAAGAGTGGGACAAAATAGCCGACCCTCTTCTTCCGCAAGGGGAAAGTCGGATTGCTTTCGCCGAAGAGCCCCGTCGAAAAGTCCATGAGCCTCATCACCTATTTTCTCTTGACCAGCGCTGAATTGTGCGGACATTGCCCGCCCGCAGGAAATGACAGTGTGTCAGCCCCTGCCTTTAAATTTTTAACGGAGCTTCACCATGGCAAGAGTTTGTAAAATTACCGGCGCTAAAGTCACCTCAGGTCGCAGAATCCACCGCAGTGGACGTGCGAAGAAAAAAGGTGGTATCGGTCGTCACGTGACCAAGACAGTGAAGCGTCAGTTCAAGCCCAACCTTCGTCAGAAGCGAATCTGGGTTGCTGAGCTGGGCCGTTACATCAAAGTGAAAGTCAGCGCTCGTGGTCTTAAGACGATCGACAAGAACGGTGCTCTCAAGACGTTGACGAAGGCAGGCCTCATCTAGGGTTAGCTTTGCTTCCACGCTCCCCGGTGTCTATGTCCGACACCCTTTACTCCGCGACCGCTTCGGACGCGGAAGGCTTTGACCTGAGCCGGTTCGTTGCGTTGTTGGGCATCGCTCCAACGACGGCCGCCACTTTTTCGCCCGATTCGGGAGCTCCCCTTTCCGGCGCCTGGGAAATCTGGCAGAAAGCCCGACTACTCCCGGTTTTCGCCCCTGCTTTTGTCCGCACCTTTCACGCCGCCAGCGCGCTAAAGATCGATTCCATCGTTGCCGCGGACAGGATCGTCGATTCGACTTTGCCGGAATCGATTCGGAGAAAGAGCCTTACCGCCGGGGAACCTTTTCTGGAAGGAAAGACTGAAATGAAAGGCCATCGCGAATGGATTCGCTTCGCCGAGAAGGTCGAAAGTGAGGAATCGCCAGGGCATCTCTGCGTTCTTTTTGCGCTTCAGTCGGCGCTTTACCATCTTCCTCTCCCGTCCGCTCTCGTCGCCTTTGCCTCCTTTGAATTTCAATCCCGGAACGGAAAGTTTCCTTTCTCCGCCATGACCGAAGAAGAATATCTCATTTTCTCCTCCGTTCTCCCGCGTATCCCACTTGCTGTCCGGAGCGAATCAGAGGAAAATAGCGGAGAAAGAGGAAGTCTCCACGTCATTTGAAAAAATAAGCAAGGCATGTCGACTGAGATCGAAGAAATCACGATTACAGAGGAAGAGACCGAGGTCGATCTCGATACTCCGTGGAATGTGATCGTCTACGACGACCCCGTGAACCTGATGTCTTTCGTCACCCTTGTGATTCAACGGGTCTTCGGCTACGCCAAGACGAAAGCCGAAAGTATGATGATGGAAGTTCACCAGAAAGGCCAGTCCGTGGTCTGGACCGGCGAGCGCGAGCAGGCGGAACTCTACGTACAGCAGCTCCAGAGCCACCAGCTCCTCGCGGCCATGAAAAAGTCCGACTGAGGATCAGGGTTCAGGACCCGCCCAGCGATAGTGACCAATCACTTTCCACTGTTTGATTCCAGACCCTGTCACCGGGCCACTCCCGATATTGTGAACAAATGAGTCAGCTCCGGTGACGATCCCGATGTGCCAGAGTCCCTTTCTGTTAAGGTCCCACGCAACGAGGTCGCCGGGGAGAAACGAAGCGTCGTTCACTGCCGCACCCTGACGCTCAAGATATCTCTGCAGATTCGGAACGCGGCGGTGGTCGATATTTCGGTCCGGACGTTTCAGCCCCCACAAAGTTGGGTAGGCGCTGAATTCGTGGCGCATGTCTTCGTGGACAAGTTCCTGAAGGTCGGCCCCCAAAGCCCGATAGGACCGAATCACGACGTCCGTGCAGACGCCGGTGTCGGCAGGGACGTCACCACCGGGATAATCCAGCACGACATAGGCAGGATCGTAGCGGACCGCCTGCGTTGCCCGATACTTTGCCGCCGCGACGAGACGATCGGCGAATGCTGCGACCTCCTGGGCGGACAGCATTTCGGCAAGCACCCAGACGCCGAAAAGAATCAGTGAAACATATTTCATGGCAGTCTTTACGATAAGACGTGCCGGGTTCTTTCATTTGCAACAAAGTGCAGAGTTTCACTGAAATCGCACCGTCACTTCGTCGGCGAGTTCCACGGTCATGCCTTCAATCTTTCTGAAAAGCTCTTTCACTCCTTCGAGATCGACGCCTTCGGGATTTTCAATTGCTTCATCAACGAACGAGCCGAAGTCAGGGTCTTGAAGCACTTTTGAAATTTCGGCGTCATTCATGATGATGAGATCTCCCGTCCGGTGCTCTGCATTAGTCTCGGCAATCCCGGGAACAATGCGGAGAAAGAAACCGGCGCGCATGCCCTGCGTCGTATTGGCAGCCATTTTGATCGCCTCGGATGGCTTCATTCCCATCTCTTTGGCCTTCGCGAGTTGGTCGCCATTCACAATTTCATGCACATTTCCGTCCGCGAGACTGGAATGAATCGTGAGGAGGTCCCCGTCGAGTTCGAATCGCAGGCTTCCCCCCTTTTGATCACCGAAAGCCTGCCCTCTGGCTTCAATGAACTCCTTTGCCTTTCCCGGCACCGTGTTTTGATCAATCACGATTTGCCTGATGTCTTCAAATGCGTAAACCACGATGTATCCCTCCCAGCCTTCGCTGTCTTTTCCGATTTCGTGTCGTGTGTAGGTAACTCCCGCTCCGTAGTTTTCGGCATCCTTCGTGAGGGCTTTCTCATGAGGTGTCATGATCTCACGAATGATTCCGAGATTGGCCGCTTCCATCGGAATGCCCGCCTGCGGCCCCATCGCTTCAAACTGCTCTAGAAAAGCTGCAACCTGAGGGGAGAAATGGTAGCGCGATATGATCTCGCCGCTGCCATCGCGTTCCAGCTTCACGACCGTTGAAGTTCTCACGCAGGAAGAGCAGACTCCGACGGTCAGGAAAGCGAGGGCGGTTAAAAAGAATCGTCTCATTGCGGGAAACTACTCATCTTCCCCGGCCTTCGTAAATGACGCAATCAGTGCCCCTATTGACGGTCTCGCTTGAAGATTCGGTTAAAGAGACCACCTCGCTGAGGCTCCGGTGGCCTTGCCTGCTGTTCTGCAGGATTAACCTGCTCCAGAACAGGTGCCTGACCTGCCGGACCGCTGCGAAAGATCGATCCCCCCATGGAGTCGCGGTAGGAATACTCGTCGAGATCACCGGGATCAGCCTCTTTGAGGGCAGTGGCGGCATCACGAACCCGATTGTAATTTTCTTCGGTCAGATACTGATCCAGGAAAGCTCCCACGACCGGAGCAGCATTTTTGCTACCTCCCACTTTCTCGCCGGGTTCGCCCTCGTAAATCACGGCGAAGGAATAGATGGGATACTTCGAAGGAAAATAGCCGGCGAACCACGCGATGTTCTGCTTTTGCTCGACCTTCCACTGACCGGTTCCGGTTTTTCCAGAAACCGTAATCTTGTGATAGGCCGCTTTCCCAGTCCCATTGCCGGCATTGACGACGTCATACATTCCGCGCCGTACGGTGCGGAGAGAGTACCCGTCGACATTGAGGGAATTGGCGACCTCGGTCGGGAATGATCTCACAATCTCGTGATTCAAATCCTGAATCTGGAGCACAAGACGCGGCTTCATGACTTCGCGCCCATTCCCGACTGCGGCCATCATTTTGGCGACCTGAAGCGGCGTCGTTTCCACTTTCCCCTGACCGATACTCATGACGGCTTCTTCGCCATCAGACATCATGTAGCCGTATTTATCGAGCCACCAACGGTTATTCGGAATGAATCCCTCAACTTCGTTGAGCGGGATACCCGTCTTCTGCCCGAGCCCAAGTCGGGTCGCCATGTAGCTCATCGAATCAGCACCGGCCGAGATCGCGACTTCGTAAAACCAGGTGTTGCAGGAACGGGTCAGCGCGGTGACAACATTCATCATTCCCTCGCCTTCGACGTTCCAGTTTCTCATCGTGAGATTACCGACACTCCAGGCATTCGGGCAGGGATACATGTCGCCCGCGGAGATGTATCCACTTTCAAGAAAGCCAAGGGCTACCGGCACCTTGAAAGTCGAAGCCGGCGGATAAGCGGCCCGATAAGCTCTTGGGAACAATGGCTTGGCCGGATCCTCAATGAGGGCACTGTACTTTTCCTGCGAAATCGACGGAATGAAATCGTTCGGATTAAACTGCGGGTAGCTCGCCATCGCCACGATATCACCCGTGCGGACATCGAGGACGACCATGGCACCGCGTTTCACTTTCTCCGCGAGAAGTGATTCGCAAATTCGCTGCATCTCCAGATCGATCGCCGTGACGACGTTGTAGCCCGGCTTCGGCTTGGACAGTACGTCTTCTTTAATTTTGGTCCCGTCCTCTTTAAAGAGCACATTCACTCGACCGTCCTGTCCCCTCAAGTCGGTCTCAAAGGCCTCTTCGAGACCGTCAACGCCAACACCCTGGCCCCAGAGCGGCTCATCGTTCACGATCGGCCCAGTCGTGCGCGGCGGGCGTTTCCCCACGTATCCGATGACATGCGAAAGCGCCTCTCCCTGCGGGTAATGGCGCACATAAACAGGGTGCAGCTTCAGCCCCTCCATCTGCTGGCGGCCCAACTCATCGACTTCTTCTTCAGTAAGCACGGAGGAAAAAGTCAGAGGAAACCACCGGCGTTCTTTATAATGCTCCAAGACGGTCCTGCCGGGCAAATCCCACTCGGATCCAAGGATGTTGTTCACATGAAGAATCCGCTCACCTGCATAGCGAAGCACTTCGGCGTCCTCCACGTCTTTCCCGAGAAAAGGAAAACTAATTGCGGCATAGTAAGAGACCTTGCTCTGCGCGAGCGGATATCCATTCCGGTCGAGCATCTGCCCGCGTGGAGCCGGGATCGTAAAGGTGAACGTTCTCGCCTCGGTTCGAGTCATGAAGTCCGTCCCGAGCTTTGCCTGCGGTTCAGAATTGGACCTCGCCCGGAGAGCACTGGCAGTCAATGGAGCGCGGCCCGGCGTCACGCCTTCCATATTTTTGATGGTCGAGTCCTCTTCTGCGACCTCTTCCTGCAAGGTCGCGTCTTCCGCCATTTCCACTTCCTCCTCTTCCCCCGTCTCTTCGTCCCCAATCAGTTCCGTCGGAATCTCTACCACTTCGACGTCATCAACGCTCATGGGTTGAGCGACAATCACGGCCCGGGCCGCCGCCGGAGCTGCTTCTTCAAAGCGGGGAATCGCTATCGTATCGGGAACTGCCGGCTGATCCTGAATCGGAACGGCAGGGGCATCAATAATCGCCTGGGCACCCTCGCCAAGACCGCTCTGAACCGTCTGCGCCTGCAGAAGGGAAAGGGAAATTGCCGCAGGGAGAACGGAAAGGAGAAGTAGAAAGGGTCGTAAGCTCGCCATGCAAGTCGATGGTTAAGGAATCCAGAATAGCACGAAATCAGACTCTGGCCCAATCCCAATACGGGCGAACTCCTAGTGAGTTTTCAAAAAATGAGCAATTTCGTCCGCTAATTTCGCGGTGATGCCTGAAACCTCAGTAAAATCACTCGCAGAAGTCTTCCTCATCCGGCTCACGGAACCGAATTTTTCGAGAAGTCGCTCTTTCCTCGCCCGGCTGATCCCGGGACAATCATCGAGGATGCTTTCCTCGACGCGACGCTTCATGAGAAGCTGATGGTAGCCATTTGCAAAACGGTGTGCTTCATCGCGGATTCGCTGCAAGAGCTTGAGCGCGCCTTTGCTGTGGGGAATCACGATCGGCTCCGACTCCCCCGGCACGAAGACTTCCTCGCGCTGCTTCGCGAGACCGATCACAGGCAGATCATGAAGTCCGAGGCGGTTCAACTCCTTGACCGCCATACTGAGTTGGCCTTTTCCCCCATCGACGATAACGAGATCGGGGAGCCGGACAAAAGGTTTCTTTTTCGCGGTTTCCGCCTCTTTCAACTCCTCTTCAAGACGCCGCATCACATCGAGCGGATTTTCCTGCGAGGCATCAGCGACGTCTTCGCCAACCCGCTCGCGCGCTTCCAGGAGGATGCGGGAATAGCGCCGACGAATGACCTCGGCCATGCTCGCAAAGTCATCCTGCCCTTTGACTGTCCTGATCCGATATCGCCGGTAATTGCTATTGTCCGAGACCCCGTTTCGAAAACGCACCATCGAGGCGACGATGTGATTCGAGGAAATGTTCGAAATATCGAAGCACTCCATCACCGTTGGCGCGCGGTCCATCTGGAGATACTCCTGCAACTCTTTGACATCTTCTTCGGGGTTGATTGCCTTTCCGGGCACGCCCCGCCTCTTAAACTGACGGGTTGGTCGCAGCGTCTTTTTCAGGTTCTCAATCATGTCCCGCAGCTCCGCCGCCCGCTCAAAGTCGAGATTTTGAGCCGCTTCCGCCATTTCCTCCTCGATGGAGCGGACGAGATCTTTGGAATGTCCCGCGATGAACTCGCAAGCCTGGTCGACTTTCGCCATGTATTCTTCTCGCGTGATCCGCCCGATACAGGGCGCGGTGCAGTTTTTGATGACGTCGTTGGAGCAATGCTGATACTCCTTTTCCCCGGGATTCAGGGGACGGCAACTACGGAGCCCGAACTCGCGATTCATCCAGGAAACAGTCTGGCGCAAGGCTCCCGAATGCGCAAAGGGCCCAAAATACCGCGCTCCGTCCTCTTTTTTTAACCGGGTCAGCTGAAACTTCGGCCACGGCTCATCCGGGTGAACTTTGACGAGGAGAAATCGTTTATCGTCGCGGAAAGCGATGTTGTACTTCGGCCGATATTCTTTAATCAGCTTTCCTTCGAGCAGCAATGCCTCGGGTTCGTTTCGAACCTCGTGAATGTCGAAATCCCAAATACTTTGAATCAGCGCCCGCGTCTTGTGCTCAGCGAGGCGCTGGCGTGACGGGGTGAAATAGGAGGCGAGTCGCTTGCGAAGATCACGCGCTTTTCCCACATAAATCACCGTGCCAAAGCGATCCCGATGCAGGTAGACGCCCGGTTTATGAGGAACGTCCCGTAGCTTTTTCTGAAGATCTGGTTTGGCTTCGCTGGGCACAGGACAGGTTACGATAAAAAGAGCGGACGCTCAGCGGAAAAATTCAGGGAAGAGTGAGCCATTCCTCACCCTGCTCCGCATTTGCGAAGCGCAAAGGCTTTCCGCCCTTCATCGGATTTGGGACGCGGAGTCGAAAAGGACCGTCGCCGCTAACCTCAGCTTCCCAGGTCTGCACTTCGCCCGGAAGAATTCCCCGCAAATCAAAACGGGCGACGATCTCATCGCCCTGCGCCAGGTCGACCGGCCAATTTTGATAGAAAGGAGCGACGCCCGTGTTTTTCACGGTGATACGGCGAAGCAGTCTTGATGGCCCCGCCCCGGTAAGCAAGGAGACAGTGTCACATGAAGAGACAAAGAACTCATAACCCAGCGCCTGCGCCGCTTTGATCGCGGTCGCCTTACGCTCGTCTGACAAGGCATATCGCGCCGAAAACAATCCTGTGTCCATGAGCCAGGTTGCATGGGTCTCGGTGACACATTCAAAGAATCCCTGCGCCTTTGGATGAGGATCTCCCGTGAAACTCCGCTCCCACAATTCGGGGCGGAATTCTCCGCCGATCGGATCGGTCTTCCAGGCTTCAAGGGCACCCGCTTTTTCCAGAAGCGGTATAAAGAACCAACTGTCCTCCTCCCGACCCGTTTTGAGCGTGGCCCAGTCGAAGGAGTCATCGTGATAGCCAAATCCCCTGTCAATATTCTCGGCGTAATCAAGGCGCCCTCGCCCTGCTGGATACCGGAGCAAGATGGGAGTTTTCGTAAAGGCCTCATTGAAGGCATCAAGAACGAGACGCTGCGCTCCCCTTGAAGCCCAAAGGTCCTCGCGTGGATAATTGTGCCACTCACCCCATGACCCGAGGAGCCCTGCTGTGATAAACCCTACTCGCGGATCGCCATCGTACTGAACTCCTAGCGCCCGAATAAAATCCAGGAGTGCGATGCGCATCAGTGGATGCTCGTAATCAGGAGTGTGACTTTCTTTCCCGTCTGAATCCTTCCAAACGGTAATCCCAACTCCCTCTTCCACTAAGAAGTCAGGAATCTGGCGAGGGCGCCCGGGATACTCAGACATCACCCGGAAGATGAGCTGACAGCCGCGCGACTGAGTCACTGCGAGCTTTTCCTCAATTTGGCTCCAATCAAAAGTATCCGGACCCGGCATGAGATCCCGCAGCGCAAAGTAGTGAAACTCCAGGCTGTGAGGAAAGCGCTCCCATTCGTCAATCTCGACATAGGGGACAAAGCCCTTGAGCGGGTTATCCGGCGGTGCCGGGGCATATTCCAAAGCAACTGCTTCACCGAAGCTGGGAGAGATCAGGGTGAAAGAAACGATGAGAGAAACAACAAACTTCACCCGCGCAGTTTGGGATCGCCAGGCCCTTGAAGCAAGCCCGTAGGTCTGGAGCGGGAACTAAACGATATTCATATCCTGCGAGCGGACCGCACGCAGTTCCCCAGACCGGAATAAGCACCTCTAATTTTAATTTAATTTATGGGAATTATGATTTACTGTCTTTTATCATGATTTCCGTCTCCCGTCCTGTATTGACCATTCTTCTCGCGAGCGTGCTGACAGGATTTGCCCCAACGCTCTTTGCGAAGGACGAATCCCTGAAAGTCTGGCCTGAAAAAATCGACGGCGGATATCGCTTATACGCTCGAACCGCCGACGATTTCCCCAGAAGCCTGCAAGTATCTCTCACTTCCCTGAAGAATCTGCGATCCACCGCAACGCTCCCTTTTCAAACCGTTGTCACCAACGGCTCCGCCGGGGTTCATCTTTTCGATCTGCAGATCGTCAACCGAACCGGTCGCAACAAGTTCAATTTCGAATACGAGTTCGTATCCGGAAATTTCGAATCAGCTCGACACGATGAGTCACATGTCTACGTCCTGCCATTCCAGCATGGGACGAAGCACCTCCTCAGCCAGGGGTATCATGGCAAATTCTCTCATTCAGAGCCGGGTCGCGAATACGCCATCGATTTCACGATGCCCGAAAACACGGGCATCATCGCCGCCCGCGCAGGAACTGTCGTCACCGTGAGAACGGACTCGAATCGCGGAGGGTCGAACAAATCTTTTGAAGACGACGGCAATTATATCACGATCCTTCACAACGACGGCTCGCTCGCCGAATATGTGCATCTCATCCGGGGCGGGGCCTTTGTGCGGCCCGGACAGATCGTCGAAGCCGGGGATAAAATCGGTCTGAGTGGAAACACGGGGCGTTCCACCGGACCTCATCTTCACTTCCATGTCGGTGTCCCCACCGCGTCCGGAAAACTCCGAACGTTACCGACTAGGTTCCTCAGCGCGCAAAAGGAAGCCATTTCCCCGACACAGGGACAGATCTACTATGCGTATCATCCGGGCAAACCCGCCTTCAGCGCACCGGCCAGTCGCGCCGCTGACCTCACCAACTTAGAAAGTCACCGCACTGAAATCCCCCGCGAAAACAAAATCAGCACTCGCGCTGAGACCATCGACGGCGCCGTCGTCGTTTTTCTCCGGAACGGCTACACCGAGGCAAAAGAAATTCTCCTGACCCTGCCAACGATGGAGAACCTAAATCCAAGTAAGACCGTCCCGCTTTCCATCGTCGTGGAACCTCAAACGGAACGTTTTGCGGTCCTCTTGAAACAGCGCGACTTCACGATTCCCTTTCGCTACGAAACCGCCTGGAAATATCGGAGCGCAAATTAGTCGCTCCGCCATTACGCAGAAAAAGGTGCCGCGAATACGGGGCTGATGCCATCTCGTTCGTTCGTTACCTTGGTTTTGTGAATTCCCGTTTACCATCCGGTCTCGTCGTCCTTGCCTCCCTCGGCCTGATCTTATCCGCGAACGCGGCGAACCAAGTCGATTTCGCGCGGGACATCCGGCCAATTCTCAACGCCAAGTGCACCGGCTGTCACGGCGGCGTGAAAAAGGCGGGCGGCGTTTCTTTTGTTTACGAAAACCAGGTCATCAATTTCGAAGGGGAAACGGGCAATCCTGTCGTCGTCCCGAATGACGTCGATGCCTCAGAACTTTTCTTCCGCATCACCCTGCCCGCCGATGACATCGACCGGATGCCGCCTGCCGACGAGCATCCCAAAGGCCTCAACGAAGATGAAATCGCTCTATTCAAACAATGGATCGAAGAAGGGGCAGACTGGCGCGGACACTGGTCTTTCGAAAAGCCCGAAGTGAGCGAGGCCCCTGCCGTGAAAACCGCAAAGACCGGGATTGATCGCTTTGTCCTCGCCCGCCTCGCAAAGGAAGGCCTCACCTCCTCTCCCTCGGCGGAACCGGCCCGGCTCCTTCGTCGCCTCTCTCTCGACCTCACGGGACTTCCCCCTACCCTCGCAGAACTTGACGCCTTCATCGCCGATCACGCCGAAGACCCTGACAAAGCCATTTCCGCAGCCGTCGATGAGCGCCTCGCCCGACCCGCCTTCGGCGAAAAATGGTCCACGATGTGGCTCGATCTCGTGCGCTACGCCGACTCCCGCGGCCTCGGGCAGGATGGCAAACGCAACATCTGGCCTTACCGCGACTGGGTCGTGAACGCCTTTAACAATGACATGCCGTTCGATCAATTCACAATCCGCCAACTCGCGGGCGATCTCCTCCCCGAACCGACGATCGACGACCTCATCGCCACCGCCGCTCATCGCAACACACAGACAAACAACGAAGGCGGCACCGACGACGAAGAGTTCCGCGTCGAAGCCGTCATCGACCGGATCAACACGACCTGGCAGGCCTGGGGCTCAATCACTTTCGGCTGCGTTCAGTGCCACGATCACCCCTACGAAGCCTTTCACCACGATGACTACTATGAGTTCATGGCCTTCTTCAACAACACGGCCGACTCCGATCTGAATAACGACGAGCCACTCCTCCAGGTACCGACTGATCCGGCAAAGCGGGAGGAAGCCGCCCGCCTTGATCGTGAAATTCGTGACCTCCAAACCCGGCTCTGGAATTCAGGACGGAGCCTTGCCAGTTCCGTCGCCTGGACCCCGCTTGCTTTCGATAATGTCAGCACAAGCAACAACACACTCATTGAAACCGATGAGGTCGGCGGGCAGCACCATTTTTTCACGAAGGGAACCGTGCAGCGGGGCCCCATTTATCGCCTCTACCCGACCCTGCCGAAATCAGGAAAGGCGATCACCGGATTCAAACTCACGGTTCTCCCGACCGATGCCGAAAAAGCACTCCGGGATTCTGAGTGGGGATTCGAGGTCAGCGAACTCGAAGTCGAACTACTCGACGAAAAAAACGAGGTCACGAAGATCGAGTTTGCCGCCAGCGTCGCCGACATTCCCTTTTTGCCGCACAAACCTGAAACCCTCATCGGCAACAGCGGAAGTGGGTTCCAGGCTTGGACCCGCCTGCACCACGCGCGGGAACTCACGATCATTCCGGCGGAGCCGATCACGCCCGGTGAGAAGACGCTCCGAATTCGCCTCTCCAACAAAGGATTCCTCCTCGGCGCGTTCCCTCTCGTGATCAAGCGTGGCTACCTCGAAGTCAGTTCGGATCCCGCGCTGATTGCTTTTGCCAAATCAGAAGAGCGAACCGGCATGACAAAAAATCTCATCGCACTTCAAGCCGAGCGGAAGAAGATTCCCTCGACGACCCTGCCGGTCATGGCGGAGCGACATGCCTCGATCACCCGCCCCACTCATGTCTTCGCGCGGGGCAATTTTCTCGAGAAAGACAAAGCGGTCACGGCGGGGCTGCCGAACAGTCTCCCGCCGCTTTCCGGGGGCAAAAACCCCACCCGCCTCGACATGGCGAAATGGTGGGTCTCCGGCGATCACCCCATGACCTCCCGCGTTTTCGTGAACCGGGTTTGGGAACAACTCTTCGGCACCGGCCTTGTTGCGACGCTCGAAGACTTTGGATCGTCCGGAGAGAAACCGAGCCACCCGGAGTTGCTCGATTACCTCGCGCTCAAATTCCAGAATGACGACGCCTGGAGCATGAAAGCAATCGTCCGTGAAATCGTCCTTTCCTCGACCTACCAGCAAGCCGCCAAAGCCTCACCGGAATTGATCAAACGCGACCCGGCGAACCGCCTTCTCGCCCGAGGGCCGCGCAATCGTCTTGCCGCTGAAATCCTGCGGGATCAAGCGCTCGCGATCGGAGGACTCCTCACCGAAAAGGTCGGCGGACCTCCTGTCTATCCCCCGATTCCCACTGGTGTCTGGAAGCCGTTTCAAGCCGGAGACAAATGGGAGACTCCAGCGCGTGGCGAGGAAAATCGCTATCGCCGCGCACTCTACACTTACACAAAGCGCAGCATCCCCTTTCCCTCGATGGCAACCTTCGACGCTCCCTCCCGCGAATTCTGCAGCCCTCGTCGCCTCGAGTCTAACACTCCCCTCCAAGCGCTCACGATGCTCAACGACGAAGCCATGACTGAAGCCGCCGCCGGTCTCGCCCGCCGCATGAAATACGAGACCGAAGGGACCATCGCGGATAAGCTGACCGCCGGCTATCGCATCGCGACGGCACGCCTACCTTCCGACGAAAAATTAAGCGAACTCGTCGGCCTCTTCGACAAGCTCGAAGCACAATACGCATCCGAACCTGAACTGAAAAAGGGACTAGCCGGAACCGCCGACGGCGCTGCCTACACCATCGTTGCTCAGGTCATTCTGAATCTCGACGAAGTCCTCACGAAATAATCTGATGCAGCCGGAAATCCTCCTTAACGAACTTCGAAAGCGGCAGCTCGAAGCAGATACCCGACGCCAATTTTTAAAAACCTGCACGACAGGGATGGGCAGCTTTTTCATGGCGAACCAACTCGCGGGAGCGGCGGCGCCACAGCACGACCCGGGCAATCCGCTCAGTGCGCTGCAGCCGCATTTTAATCCGAAGGTTAAGCGGGTCATTTATCTGCACATGATCGGTGCTCCGAGCCAACTTGAGCTCTTCGATTACAAACCGGAGTTGGAGAAACTCGACGGCAAACCCTGCCCACAGGAATTTCTCGAAGGGAAACGTTTCGCCTTCATTCAGGGGACCCCGAACATGATGGGGCCTCAGGCAAAATTTGCCCAATACGGAGACTCCGGCGCCTGGATTTCCGACCGCCTCCCCCACCTCGCGAAACACGCCGACGATCTTTGTTTCATCAAAACGATGAACACGGATCAGTTCAACCACGGCCCCGCGCAGCTCATGGTTCACACCGGCCACGCCCAGATGGGCTACCCCTCGATTGGATCATGGGTCACCTGGGGAATGGGGTCGGAAAATGCCGACATGCCCGGCTTCATGGTGCTTTTGTC
The DNA here is from genome assembly GCA_964583035.1 of uncultured Akkermansia sp. Lineage (GTDB taxonomy): Bacteria > Verrucomicrobiota > Verrucomicrobiia > Verrucomicrobiales > DEV007 > Arctic95D-9. Next base: position 11,839 of record CAZOUP010000003.1, on the reverse strand, counting down.
AGGGGGCCGCCAACCCCGCGTCGGCAAAGCTCTTTGGAGCGCCGGCTTTCTGCCGTCCGTCTACCAGGGCGTGCAATGTCGATCTGTCGGTGATCCAGTCCTCAATGTTTCGAACCCCGCCGGGACGAGCCGCGACATCCGCCGCACCGCGCTCGATGCGCTGAACAAGCTCAATCAGAGCACCTTCGACGAATTCGGTGATCCGGAGACCCTGACGCGGATCGCTCAATACGAAATGGCTTATCGTATGCAAACGGCGGTTCCCGAGGTCATGTCGATCGACGAAGAACCGGAGAGCGTTCACGAAATGTATGGGACCGAGCCCGGCAAAGAGAGCTTCGCGAACAACTGCCTCCTCGCCCGTCGTCTTGCCGAGCGCGGGGTCCGCTACATCCAGCTCTTTGACTGGGGATGGGACTCTCATGGCGCCTCGAAAAATGAAGCCCTCAACGGCGGCTTTCTCGACAAATGCGAACAAGTCGACAAACCGATCTCAGCCCTCCTCACCGATCTCAAACAACGCGGCATGCTCGAAGACACCCTCGTCGTCTGGAGTGGCGAGTTCGGCCGGACACCCATGCGCGAGAACCGTGGCGGCGAAGAGATGGCCCTGAAAGGCCGCGACCACAACCCGAGCGCCTTCACCCTCTGGATGGCCGGAGCCGGCGTCAAAGCCGGAACGACCTACGGCGAGACCGACCCAATAGGGTATGATGCCGCACTTAACCCTGTTCGGGTCAATGATTTCCACGCCACCCTTCTGCACCTGTTAGGGTTTAACCACAAACATCTCACTGTCCCGTTTCAGGGCCTGCAGCAAAAGCTGACCGGCGTGAATCATGCCGAGATTGTCAAAGGCGTCCTGAGCTGAAACTCCTTTTTCCGGCGAAGCAAAGCACCGTAGCACGGGTTGCCTAACCCGTCTCTGGCAAGGCTTTCGCAAAGACGGGTTGGGCAACCCGTCCTACTCGGCATGAAAGACTAAGCCCACGCACAAAAAAGCCCAACCGGTTTCCCGATCAGGCTCTTCGAAAATCTGAAGGTCAAAAATCTCAGTGCGTGTGAAAGTCAGGCTCTTTGCCCTCATACGCTCGATAGAGATCAAAGATTGAAGTCTTCAGCGCTTCGGCGACTTCATCTGAAGGATTCTGCTTCGCCGTCATCGCGGCACGCATCACGGTGTGCGCAGCCATGAGGGCCTTCTCGTAATTCTCGGCATCAGGCTTGATGCGCTGCGCCATGAAATATTCGGCGACGCTTTCGATCACTTTTTTACAGTGATCCTCTTTCGTCATGATCCAGCGAGTCGCCTGATTGACGGCCAGCGGTGTGTTTTCTTCGATGAGCTTCGCCATCTCCACATTCGCCTTCGCGATCGTGGTTTGAGCTTCGAGTAATTTCTCGAATTCGGCCTGATCAGAGAAAATTCCGCAAGGGACCTGACAGTGAGCCTGAGCTTCCTGAAGGGAGAACGAGGCAAGAGCCGCGAGGGTGAGGGCAAGAGTGAGGATAGTCTTTTTCATGAGATCTCTACGTTAAGCAAAAAACGGGAATTATTGCGAGGCTGATTTGCGTGATTCATCCAATTCAGCCTGCGTCACCGGAGCGGTTCGGTCCGCATGTTTCGCCCGCCACGCGGCGGCCTGCTCGTCGGTGATGTAGTCATCGTGACCGCCCCAGCGATTGCGGACGAAGGTCATGACCGAGGCAAGGTCGTGATCGTTGTAAATATTCTCCAGCCCGACCATGGCACCACTATATTGGCTTCCTTCGGGCGAGATCCCTTTGAGAACGATGAGGGCTAGCATCTCGGGGTCATTTTTTAAAATGACGGAATCTTCATAGGCCGGAGCGACGAGCCGGCCGTCTTTCTGAGCCCCTTTCCCCGTCATGCCGTGACAACCCGCGCAGGTCATCTTCTTCATCCGGCCGTGACGCATCGCCTTGCCTTTGTCATCGGCGAAGATCTCCGGCTGGACCGCAAAAAGAAAAGTGAGGAGGAGAATGGGAAAAAGGAGCGTCGCTTTCATGGAATAGACTTCTGCAAAAGCGAACGCTTCCGGACCAAGGACGGATCAGGATTTTTGCAGCGTTTTGCAGAGGCCTGACCGTGGCATAAACTCGCGGATGATGCCAGCAAGATGAAAGCGGAGCTGCTTCAGGCTTCGGGAAGGACAATTCAAATGCAGCCAGATCCGCTGCGCGCGGGTCAGTTGACCGGTTTGAAATCGTCCTCGCATGGGGATAAGACGAGCGAGGCCGCCATTCCAAACGACGAAATGGCCGCATGACGTTCTTTTTTTCCGCCCCGAATCGTTCAGACTCCCTCTCATGAAACGATTTCTCCTTACAGCGCTGACTCTTTGTCTTTCCGCATCTGCCTACGCGGAAAAGCCCAACATCATTTTCATCATGGCCGATGACCTCGGCTGGGCGGACATCGGGCCTTACGGAAACGACTTCATCGAAACGCCGCATCTCGACCAACTCGCCGCTGACGGAATGAAGTTCACCGACTTCTATGCCGCCGGAGCGGTGTGCTCCCCCACTCGCTGCGCGGTGCAGTCAGGGCAGAATCAGGCGCGGATTGGGATCACGGCCCACATTCCCGGCCACTGGCGGCCTTTCGAGCGGGTTCAGACACCACTCACGACGATGGCGCTGCCGCTCGACACCGTGACCGTCGCGGAGTCGCTCAAGGAGGCTGGATATGCGACCGGCTACGTCGGCAAATGGCATCTCGGCGACAGCCCGCAGTTTCAGCCCGGGCATCAGGGCTATGACTGGACTGCCGTCGTCGGAGGCCCTTTTCTCCCTGGAAAATTCCGCGTCCAGTATGGCGAGACCGGGATCAAGCCGGGACCCGATCAGTTCCGCACCGACTTCGAGGCCCAGCTCGCCGAGACCTTCGTCGCTGAGCAGGGAGACGATCCGTTTTTCCTCATGGTCTCGCCCTATGCGGTCCACATTCCCCTTTCCTCACGCTCTGATCTCGTCGCGAAGTATGAGAAGAAGGCCAAAGAAATGGGACGCGATCTCCCGCATCCTGTCTACGCGGCGATGACCGAAGAACTCGATGATCTCGTCGGGCGCGTCGTCGCTGCGGTCGAGAAAGCCGGAAAAACCGGGAGCACTCTCATCGCTTTCTCGTCAGACAATGGAGGCCTTTACCGTCGATACGATTATCAAGAGCACGCCGATGACGATGTCACGAGCAATGCGCCCCTTCGCGGCGAAAAAGGTCAGCTCTACGAAGGCGGCATCCGCGTTCCTCTTATCGTGAAATATCCCGGCGTTGTGAAAGCGGGAACCGAATCGTCCGCGATCTCGATCAGCTATGATTTTTATCCCACCTTCGCCGAGCTGGCCGGTGCACCTCTTCCCGAAAACCAGACCATCGACGGCGTCAGCCTTCTTCCGGCGCTGAAGAATCCGGAGGCAGGACTCGGGCGCTCCGCGATCCACTTCCACTACCCGCATTATCACCACCACCGGCCTGCCGCCGCGATCCGCGAGGGTGATTGGAAGCTCCTGCAATACCTCGACAACACCGGTGAAGTGGAACTCTACTTTCTCGCCGACGACCTCGGGGAAACGAACGACCTGTCCAAAGAGAAAGCCGGTCGCGTCGCCGATTTGAAGAAAAAACTGCAAGCCTGGCAGCAGTCGGTCATCGCAAGGATGCCGGTGAAGAATCCGCATTTCGACGAATCCCGCGCTCCCGAATGGTGGAGTCTGCGAAACGGCGAGCCGGTCGACAGCGAGGGCAGGAAACGCTTTCCGCCGACGGAGAAGGATCTGTGAACTACTTCGTGCTGAGCAAAGACTCGCCCGTCATTTCTTCGGGCGACTCAACTCCTAACAAAGAAAGAATCGTCGGCGCAATGTCGGCAAGTTTCCCGCTGCTGAGATTCACTTCATCGGCATCGTCGGCGACATAAATGAGCGGCACGAGATTTGTCGTGTGCGCGGTCTGCGGCGAGCCGTCGGGATTGATCATCTCCTCGCAGTTGCCGTGGTCGGCGGTGATGAGTAATTTTCCCCCGAGCGAAAGCACTTTTCCAACAACGCGTCGGACGCAGTCATCAACGCACTCGACCGCTTTGATCGCCGCCGGGACGTTGCCGGTGTGGCCGACCATGTCGGGGTTCGCGTAGTTGACGATCGCCATGTCGTAATTTTCGATGCGATCCAGGATCGTCTGCGTGACGCCCTCGGCGGACATCTCCGGCTTTTCATCGTAGGTCGCGACATCCTGAGGCGACTGCAGCATCTGGCGGTCTTCTCCCGGATTGGACACCTCGACGCCTCCGTTGAAGAAAAAGGAAACGTGAGGGTATTTCTCCGTCTCTGCGATACGCAACTGAGTCAGTCCGGCTTCAGAGACGACTTCGCCGAGGGTGTGAGTGAGTTCTTCCGGAGCGAAAATGACGGGACAGCCGTAGGTCTCGTCGTATTCGGTCATCGTGTAGTAGCTGACCTTCGGAGCGCTCTCGCGATCAAATTCAGCAAAGTCTTCTTTCAGAAAAGCGAGACTGAGCTGGCGGGCACGGTCGGCGCGGAAATTGAAGAAGAGCACGACATCGCCATCGCGGACGCGCTGCTCATTGACCGCATCGAAGACCATCGGCTTCATGAATTCGTCAGTGACGTCCCCCGCATATTTTTCTGCGACCGCCTCGGACGCGAGGATCTCTTTCGCCTCGCCTTTCCCCATGACGATGGCGTCCCACGCGAGCTTGGTCCGGTCCCAGCGCTTGTCGCGGTCCATCGCAAAGTAGCGCCCGATCACGGTGACGATCTTAGCCCCGGACTCCGCGAGTTTGTCCTCGCAGTAGCTGAGATAGCTCTTTCCGCCGGTCGGAGAAGTGTCGCGTCCGTCCGTGATCGCATGGACCATGATATCATTGACGCCCGCTGCTTTCGCCGCCGCCGCGAGGGCGCAAAGATGATCCTGATGGCTGTGAACGCCGCCGTCAGAAACGAGGCCGAGGAGGTGAAGCCGCGAGCCGGAGGCCTTTTCAAACGCCTCTTTGAGCTGCGGAATCCCGCTCAGCTCTCCGTCGGCAATCGTCTTGTTGATGCGGGTGAAATCCTGATAAACGATCCGCCCGGCACCGAGATTGAGGTGTCCGACCTCGGAATTTCCCATCTGGCCTTCGGGCAGTCCGACGTCCATCCCGCTGCAGCTCAGGTGCGCGGTGGGATATTTTTCGTGCATTTCATCCGTGAACGGAGTGTCCGCCAAACGTGGGCAATCACCCACTTTCTCAGCTCCCTCAGGTCCTGCGGGGTTGTCACCCCACCCATCACGAATGATTAAAACGACTGGTTTTTTGGCCATGTCGCAGTAGTCGGGCAGGATCGACGATTTCGCAACTGTTTCGCAGGAAGGGAATCGTCACCCGTTTCACGGGAAATAGTCATTGCCAATCTCTCCCCTTGCCTGTTTCATGGTCGATACCTGACCGAGCGAAATGCCCGAAAACCCCGCCGACGAATCGACCGAAACCACGGCCAGCTCGCCTGAGGCAGATGCCACGGCGAGTGCGCTGAAGCGTCGCACGTTCAAAAGTCGCCTCGTCAGCACACTCATTCTCGTGGGTATTCTCCTCGGTGCCCTCTGGACCGGGCAGACCTGGCTCTTCGCGGTTCTCTTCGCAATTCTCTCGATCGGCGCGTTGATCGAGTACTTTCGCCTCTTCCCGATCCGCGGCTTCCGGAGGTTTCGCTGGCAGACCTACGGGGTCAGCGTCGGGTATATCCCGCTGCTTTTCGCCCCGCTCTGGGGTTTCGAGGCGGCCTGGCTCAGTGAGCTGGACGCCCTCGCCGTCGCCCTTCTTGTCATCCTCGTGGTTCTTGAACGACTCCGCTATCCACTGGAAGGCTTTCGAACGCTCGATGAAATCGCGGCAACGATCTTCGGTTTCATCTACTGCGTGCTCCTTTTCAGCTTCATCCCGAAGCTGCTCTTGCTCCCGCTTGAGGGCACCGGAGGCAATCCCTCCTCGCACTTCTATCTGATCTACCTGGTCGCGATCACGAAACTGACCGACATGGGTGCCTACATCGTCGGGTCCCTCATCGGGCGCGACAAAATGATCCCGCACGTCAGTCCCGGAAAAACCTGGCAGGGATTCGGGGGCGCCATTTTCTTCGCGGTCGCGGGCAGCTTTGCGCTCTACTTTGCGATGGGTGACCAAATCCCGCTCATCACTCCGATCCACGCCTTTTTCCTCGCCGTGCTTCTCTCTCTCGTGGCGGTCCTCGGGGATCTTGCTGAATCAATTCTCAAACGCAGCCTTGAGGCGAAAGACAGCGGCCATGTCATGCCGGGGATCGGTGGATTCCTTGATCTCATTGACTCGGTTATTTTCACCGCTCCCGTGTTTTACATTTACCTGCTCATTTTCTCCTGACTCGATGCCCGTTCCTGACCGTCCCAAAAACGTCGTCGTCCTGGGCTCGACCGGCTCCATCGGCGAAAGCAGTCTCAAAGTCGCCCGCGACATCCCCGAGCGGATGAAAGTGGTCGGCCTCGCCGCGAATCGCAGCGTCGATACGCTCGCCGATCAGATCAACGAATTCGGCATCAAACAGGGTTGCCTCTATGACCCAACAGGGTTGGATTCGCTCATTGGAAAGCTCCCCACCGATGTCGCTTTGCACACCGGTGAGGAAGGTCTCATCGAGCTCGCGACGATGCCGGAAGCCGATCTCGTCCTCATCGCGATTGTGGGCGTGGCAGGACTCCGCCCCGCCCTCGCCGCCATTGAAGCAGGCAAGGACATCGCGGTCGCAAGCAAGGAGATTCTGGTCATGGCAGGCGAGACGGTCATGGCGGCGGCGAAGGCAAAAGGCGTCCGCGTCCTCCCTGTCGACTCGGAGCACAATGCGATTTTTCAATGCCTCGAAGACCGCTCTTCTGCAGACGTTTCACGGCTCATTCTCACTGCCTCGGGAGGGCCTTTCCGGGAACTCCCCGCCGATCAACTCGCCATCGTCACCAAGGCGCAGGCCCTGCAGCACCCGACCTGGGAGATGGGTCAGAAAATCACGATCGATTCCGCAACGCTCTTTAACAAGGGGCTCGAAATGATCGAAGCCCGCTGGCTCTTCGACATCGAAATGGCCCGCGTCGATGTCATCGTCCACCCGCAGAGCATCGTTCACAGCATGGTCGAGTTCATCGACTCCTCCGTCCTCGCGCAGCTCAGCACGACCGACATGTGTTTCCCGATTCAATACGCGATCACCTGGCCCGAGCGCGTTCCGAACACGCTTGCTCCCCTCGATTTCGCGGAACTGGCAAGGCTCGATTTCGAAGCGCCACGCTGGGATGATTTCCCCGCCCTCGGGCTTGCCAAAGAAGCAGGGACCAAAGGCGGCACGCTTCCTGCCGTGATGAATGCCGCGAACGAGATCGCAGTCGCCGCTTTTTTGCAGGACCAGATTGCGTTTCCCCGGATCTGGGAAACGGTGGAGAAGACGATGAGCATCCATGCGTGGAATCCGAAACCCTCCCTCGAGGAAATCATCGACGCCGATCTCGAAGCCAGAAGCAAAGCCGCAGAATTCATTTCATGAGCAAAAAGAAGAAGCACTACGAGGGCCGCGTCTGGATCGGCTTCGATCTCGGTGGCACCAAGATGCTCGCCAAAGTTTTTAACGACGACTACCAAACGCTCGGTCGCTCGAAGCAGAAGACACAGGGAGCAAAAGGCGCTGAATCCGGCCTTTCCCGCATGGTCGAAGTCATCGAAGCCGCCCTCGAAGATGCCGGGGTGAGACCACAACAGATTGCGGGGATCGGTGTCGGCTGCCCCGGCCCCTTGAATCTCACCAAGGGAGAAATTGTCGAGGCCCCGAATCTGAACTGGCAGAACGTCCCCATCGAAGCCTACATCGGCGACGCTTTTGACTGCCGCGCCGTGATCTGCAATGACGTCGATGCCGGCATCTACGCGGAGTATGAAGAAGGGGCCGCTCGCGACGCCCGCTGCGCCGTCGGAATTTTTCCCGGAACGGGGATTGGTGCCGGTGCGGTCATGAACGGTCAGATGGTTCGCGGCGCTCACCTTTCCTGCATGGAACTCGGTCACATCCCGCTTTTTCCCGAAACCTCCGGCGACGGGTCCGACGGAACGACTTTGGAGATGGAATGCTCCCGCCTCAAGATCGCCTCCGACGCGGCGCGGGCTGCCTACCGCGGCCTCGCCCCGAACCTGCTCAAATCCTGCGGGACCAACATTTCCAACATCACGAGTGGCAAACTCGCCGCCGCGATCGACGCTGGTGATGTTGAAATCGAACGCATCGTGCGTCGCTCTGCGGTTTTGTTAGGGTGCGGTGTCGCCACCGTCGTTCATCTTTTGTCCCCCGATGTCATCGTCCTCGGCGGAGGTCTTGTCGAAGCGATGCCGGAACTGTATTTGGAGACGGTGCGTGAGTCCGCCAAAGATCGCATTCTCGGTCCCTACAAAGACAGCTACAAAATTGTCGCGGCGGAGTTGGAAGACGACGCCGGCGTCATGGGTGCCGCCGCCTGGGCGCGGAAAGTGATCGGGGCTTAGGCGAGCACTGTCTCGACATCGGCGGAAAGGACTCTCCGACTCTCCACCAGTTCACGAACATTGACTCTCGCAGAGGTTTCTTCTCCGTCTATCGAGAGCGTGTAAACTGCTGGACCAGCCGGGAACGATGCGGGCTCGCGAAGAAGAAGAAAGTCCGGACCGGAGTGCGAAATGCTAAATTCCCTCCCGTCGGTTGCTAAAGTCATCTTAATGATAGAAGAGTGTCCAGCCATGTCAGTGGAAAACGTTGAAATCTACGCCGAACGTAACACGCTCAAGATTGAGAAGCAAATCGGGTTCGGAATTCATGGGAAGGTTTTCGCACTGCAACATCGAGGGGCTCAGTATGTCACCGTCGCAAAAATCTTCGAGGAAGAATCTCCCTACGAGCGAGAGCGAGACGTCTATTTCCGGTTTACCGACCTTGGCATTACGGAAATCGGGCGCTTTTCAGTTCCAATCCTAATCGACTACGACGACGAATTGCTGATTCTGCAAATGACTACAGTAGAACGCCCTTTCTGCCTCGATTTCGCGAGCGCTTACCTCGACGAGTTGCCGACCTATTTTCCGCCCTTTGACGAAAACTGGCATCTCGATAAGGAGAATCAATTTGGCAGCGAAGATTGGCCGGAAGTGCTCGCGGTCGTTCGTGAACTCGAAAGCCTCGGCATTCTCCAGACAGATGTTTCGCCGAGTAACATTGCGCTTTAAGCGACCGCGTGCGAAAAGGTTTCATGGGCAATTACGCAGCATCCCCGGTTTCGACAAGCAAGATGCCTCCGGGCATCCCCTACATCATCGGGAACGAGGCGGCGGAGCGCTTCAGCTTCTATGGGATGCGGACGATTCTCACCGTTTTCATGGTGAACTATCTCTGGCTCATGGGCGACTCGCCGACGGCGAAGCTTTCTGATACGGAAGCGACGAAACACTTTCACGACTTCGTCTCACTCGTCTACCTGACCCCGATTTTCGGAGCGCTCCTTGCCGATCTTTTCTTCGGGAAATTCCGGATCATCATGGTCCTTTCGGTCGTCTATTGCATCGGGCACGCCGCCCTCGCCCTCATGGGGGTGATCGGGGAAGCGCACTGGTGGTTGATCGCCGGACTGTGGCTCATTTCCATCGGATCAGGCGGCATCAAACCCTGCGTCTCGGCCCATGTCGGGGATCAGTTCGGCACCGAAAACCGGCATCTTCTTCCCCGGATTTTTAACTGGTTCTACTGGTCGATCAACCTCGGGGCCTTCCTTTCGACACTCCTCACGCCCTGGCTTTTGGAATGGTATGGACCGCACTGGGCCTTTGGTGTTCCCGGCGTGCTCATGGCTCTCGCCACGCTCGTGTTCTGGATCGGACGCTGGAAATTTGTCCACATCCCCGCGAAGGGCACGGGATTCCTCAAAGAAATGTTTAGTCCCGTCGGACTCAAGGCGATTGCGAAGCTCTTCTCGATCTACATTTTCGTCGCGATCTTCTGGGCGCTCTTTGATCAAACCGGTTCGTCCTGGGTGTTACAGGCGGAGAACATGGATCGCAACTGGCTCGGAGTTGAGTGGCTCCCCAGTCAGATTCAGGCGCTGAACCCAATTCTCATCCTGACATTCATCCCGCTTTTCTCCTACCTGATCTACCCGCTCATTGATCGCTTTTTTCCTCTCACTCCCTTGAGAAAAATCAGCATCGGCCTGTTTCTCACCGCCGCGTCTTTTGCGCTCGTCTCGATGGCGCAGGGAAAAATCGACGCCGGGGAAACGCCTTCGATTTCATGGCAGCTTTTCGCCTACGTCCTCCTCACTGCCGGAGAAGTCATGGTCTCGATTGTTTGTCTGGAATTCAGCTACACGCAGGCACCGCGATCGATGAAGTCAGTCATCATGGCGATCTTTCTGATCTCGGTTTCGCTGGGGAATCAGTTCACCTCCGCGATCAACCATTTCATTCAGGTCGAGAGTCCACTCACGCAAATCGAATCCGTTTCGAACGAAGTCGCACACGGAGGATTCGATCAGGAATCCGGGACCAAAGACGACCTGCAGCTCACTTTTGACGAGGAGGGAAAACGGACCGCGCTGAACTTCGCGGGCCGGGCGGATCTCGATCAGCTCCTCGATCAGTTCGTGACCGAGATTCAAGAGAATGCGTTTGCCGCCCCAACCACAGAACGCGGCGCGGAACTCGCGGCTTCGGTGAATGATCCCTGGGGCAAACCTTACCAGTTCCGAGTCATCAATCGGAACCAGATGCGCGTCTGGAGCGATGGAGCCGATGGAGAAGCGCTCACGCCCTGGGATCAGGGTGCGGTCCTCAAAATTTCCCGCCCCGACGAAAGCGAACCCTCCGCCTTCGCTGCCTTCTTTGATCACTTCCGTCCCGATGAGCCGTGGCTCGAAAAGCGGAAGGCGGAACTGGGCGTCGAGACGAAGGCCGAAGCAAACGCCGCCGGTCCCGGGGTTTCCCGCGATTACTTCGTCGGAGGCCTCGTAAAACTCGAAGGCGCGAGCTACTTCTGGTTCTTCACCGTAGTCATGTTTGGAGCCGCCGGTCTTTTCGTGATCGTCGCGAAGCTCTACCGACCGAAAGAATACTTCCATGACGAAGCCGATGCCGCCGAAGCACGGGAAGAGGCGATCGGGAACTGAATGGGTGACCACTCCGGTTCTTGCGAGGCGAATGCAAAACGTAGCGGAACGGGTCACCGTTCCGGATCGCGACGGACCGGGGCAACGGGGGGCGGAAGGCTCACGCCGTCTGCTACGGGCTCAGGTGAATGCGAAGCTTAATCAAATCCTGATAAGTGAAGATCAGTGTCAATCAGTGGTTCCGCTAAGCTCGCTCAGCTTCAGAACATGCCGATGCTGCTCGTCGCCGAAGATGTCGATGCAGCGGAAGGTGACCTGCGGATCTTCGAGGGTCGTGTCGAACTCCATCAATCCGAAGGAACAGGTCTCGTTGTAGCCCCAGATCAATCCCGGAGTTTTCACGACATCGTGGACGTGTTTATTGGTGAGCCGTGAGCTCATGAATTCATACAGCGGGTAGCCCTCTTTCCGGTCAATCTTTCTTAGATCCGTGCGATGCCGGTCCGCGGCGACGAGGAAGACCCCGTCGAGTTTTTCCTCTGCAATGAAGGCGAAAATTTCCTCGCGCTCCTCAGGAAAACCATCCCACGGATCTTTGCTTCCCGGTTTAATCTTCGGAGTGAAGGGCACCGGCGAGACGATAATCTTAAAAGTCGCTTCCGATTTTTTCAGCCCGTCGAG
>CAZOUP010000002.1:94892-108249 GCA_964583035.1 uncultured Akkermansia sp. | reverse complement strand
GTGCGGTTTCGCTAGCTATGCCGTGGATGTTTGACAAAATGCAGACATTCCACAACTACGCCAGCCTTCCCCTCACCGGTATCTATGAAATTGAACTCCTGCAGTCATCCCACCAGTTCGTCGCGAATAATATGGACAGCTCTCTGCTGATCAACACAGGAGACGCGAAATTTTCAATCATGCCCCTCCCTCATCTGGCTCAAATCTCTCCGGGCTTCGGAGTCGCGCTCCGAGATATCGATCTCGATGGCCATCTCGACTGCTACATCGTCCAAAACAATTTTCACATTACACTCGAGCAGGGCCGCCTCGACAGTGGGCTGAGCACTCTTCTCAAAGGTACTGGCAATGCCGAAGAACCCTTCGAAGTGATCTGGCATCACGAAAGTGGACTCGTCGTTCCCGGCGATGCGAAGAGCCTTGCGGCGGTTGATGTGAACCTCGATGGATGGGAAGACTTCGTCGTGGGTGTTAATGATGCCGCCCCCCAGATCTTCATCAACTCGCTCGAGGATAGATCTCCTAACCGCCCTCTTCGCATCCGTCTTGCCGGGGCGAAGGGCAACCCAACTGCGATCGGAGCCATCGTCACAATCAAAGCTGAAGGGCTCGATCCTCAGACCGCCGAGATTTCAGCCGGTGGAAGCTACCTCTCACAATCCAGCTCCGACTTGATCTTTGCGGTCCCAAAAATAAATTCGGACAAGGTCACTGTCACGATTCAGTGGCCTGACGGCAAGGAGAGTCAGGCAGACGCCGACCCGGAAGTCCGTTTTCTCGCGCTTGACCGGAAGTAGTCTCTAATCATTTACTGCCCCCTCTCTGATCTCCATTTTCATCACCAGAACGTAAGAAGATCACTGCGATTCTATGAAGCCCCTTCTTCTCCCACTCACGACCCTTTTTACTCTCGCGTTGATTGCGTCAAGTCTGTCCGCAGAAGATCTCACCGGCCCGGAAAAGCTGAGGTTATTACTGGAGGCTAACGAAGTCGTCCCGATCGACCAAAAGCCCGAGATCAATGAAGGCAAAATCAAGCTGGGTCAGGCGCTCTTTTTCGATCCGGTCATCGGAGGAAACCGCGACGTCTCCTGCGCGACCTGCCATCACCCAACGACGGCGACAGCAGACGGACGCTCCCGCTCCGTGGGGACGCGAGCCTACACCAACCTCGGAAAACGCATGCCGGAGGGCCTCAGACTGGTCGAGGTCGAAGGTCGCGATCCCGTCCTGATGGGGTTTAATTTTAACAGCGCCGCACATCCCTTCACCCCCCGGAGCGCTCCTGAGGTCTTCAATCGTGGCGATTCTGCCTGGAAGACGATGAATTGGGACGGGCGAATCTACGAGCGCGAAGACGGACGCTTCGTCGTGAATCAGGCAAGATTAACGAAGACTCCGGGCTACTACCAAGTCGTCATGCCCGAATTGATTGAAAGCGTTCTCGCCGCTCAGGCGATGATGCCGGTGCTTTCCAATGCGGAAATGCGTGGCTCGAAAGGCGAAACAGATGTGACCGGAGCCCACAATGAAGTCGGAGAAGTGCTTGGTCAAAACGAAGAGGAAATCTGGGCCGCTTTGATGAAACGTGTCCTCGCCTTTCCTGAATATGATCAGCTCTTCCGTGATGCTTATCCGGACAGGGAGCCCTCTGACCTCCACTTTGCCCATGCCGCGAATGCGATTGCCGCCTTTGAGATCGACTCATTCACTTTCCATGACAGCCCCTTTGATCGATTTGTCGCCGGGGAAGATGATGCTTTGGATAAGCAGGAGCTTCGTGGAGCCCATCTTTTCTACGGCAAAGCAAACTGTGCCTCCTGCCACACCGGTAAGTTGCTGACCGATCAACTACCTCACAACATGGGGGTGATCCCGATCGGCCCCGGCCCCGCCGCCAACGAAGACTTTGACTTCGGCGTGACCCATCGGAGTGATTTCGGCCTCGAAGATCGATTTGCGTTCCGCACCCCGCCCCTTCGGAATATCGAATTGACCGGTCCCTATATGCACAACGGGGCCTACACTACTCTTGAGGCAGCCGTGAAACATCAACTCAATCCCGGCTACGAACTCGAAAACTATGACGCATCTCAGCTTGAACCCGAATTCCGCGGGGGCGTTCATCAGACCGACGAAGTGATTCGAATGGTGAAGAAAACGATGCCTGCTGAACTGAAAATGCCGACCTACTTCACTGACGATGAAGTGGCAGATCTCGTGGCATTTTTGAAATCAATGACAAGTCCATCGGCCCGCGAGTTGGAGCATCTCATTCCTGAGTCGGTCCCAAGCGGCCTGGAGATGGTGCAGCCGTTTCCCCTCAATGATTAAAAGTTGATTGTCCTGTCGAGACTTCGCTCTTAGTATAGGCGCTTCCTTGTCACATTTTGAGAGCCCCGAACCGGGGATCCGGTGATTCAGGACTTTAGATGACAAGCCTGTTGTTTCTACCTCTCGCCGCTTACCTTCCGAAAACTGCCTTTCTGGCCACGTCGGGACTGTATTCCGAATACCCGGTTCTCTGGAGTTCCGTTTTGTTGGTTCTTATCTTCTTCAACGCATTCCTCGTCGCGTCGGAGACCGCTCATATTCGAGTGCACAGGAGCCAACTTGAGGAGGCCGCTGAAGAAGGCCGAAAGGGCGCGAATAAAGCGATCAAACTGCAGACCCGCGTCGATGCCTATCTCGCCGCCTGCCAAATTGGAATCACCGCTTCGACGCTCATCATTGGCGCCATGGGAGAGCCCTTTATCTCAAGGCTTATTATCCCGATTTTCAGCGAACTCTCCATTGGGGAAACGACCGTTAGATTGATCGCGTTTTTCATCAGCGTCTTTGCCCTGACGGTCTTCCAGACCATTCTCGCCGAGCAGGTTCCACGGGCCTTTGGATTTCGCCGGACCGTTAGCACGGCGCTGATCACCAGTGCTCCGCTTCGCGTTTTTTACTTTCTCGTTGCGGGACCGGTTTGGCTGACTGAGAAAATTGCTCACCTCATCCTCAGAGTCATCTTCCGCCTCGAGCCGGTCGACAGCCGGCAGATGAGCCACACCGCAGACCAACTGCGCCACCTCGTGGAGGAAACCGGGCGTGCGCAGGAGGTGACCGAAACCGAGCAGGAAATTTTGAGAAACGCCCTGGAGCTCAATGAGTTGTGCGTCCGCGATATCCTTACGCCGAGGAATGAGGTCATCGTTCTCGATGTCCACCGAACCTTCCGGGAGAATATCGACATTGCCCTTGAGTCAAAGCACACCCGCTTCCCTCTCGTCGATGGTCATCTCGATAAGACACTCGGGTTGATTCACATCAAGGATTTGCTCCGCGAAATGCAGAAAGATTCATCAAATCTCTTTGCTGCGAAGCGGGATATGTTGCGGGTCTCAGAAATGCTTCCACTCGATGAATTGTTAAAGTTATTCCTCTCGAAGAGAGCACACATCGCGCTCGTCGTTGATGAATTCGGAGGTTCCGGCGGACTCGTCATGCTCGACGATGTCCTCGACCAGGTCGTGGGAGAGATCTACGACGAATTTGATGACGTAGAAGAGCCGGGCTTTAGAGAAGTGGCTGAAGGCGAGTTCATCGTCGAGGGAACCCTTCCGCTGCATGAACTTGCCGATCACGTCGAAGAACTTGATCTCGATGACCCTGATGTCAGCACCGTGGGAGGCTACATCACGAGCCAGCTTGGGCGAATTCCTGACATCGGGGAGAATCTCCAGATAGAAAACTACCTCGTCGAAATCCTCAATGCAGATGATCGTACGGTGCAGGAAGTAAAATTTGTGAAGCAGGAAGTCGTCGATGAAAATGACGAATTGGCACAGGTGAGCGGGAATGCAGACTCGGAGAGCGACTCTTGACGCCAAAGCCCCCCTTTTTTCACCTCATCTATTTTGGAGCCCGAGAAAAGGCCTTCTTATGATGGCCCTTTCCGTTGGAATCTGACTTTAACGGGGAAGTTTCAATCTCTGATGATTCCGCAACGGGGAGATTCCGGCCGCGATCGGGGAGTTCTGGCTCCGCAACAAACTCAGTTTCAATGTCCTTTTTGAACTTTTCGTAACCAGTCGCAGCCGCTTCCCGTCTTCTAGAGATATCCATGCCGGTCAGCTCAGAAATCCTCCTCAACGCAGAACCATTCACCACCGGGCCCGGCTCACCGGTGGCAACAGCTAGCCGATTCAAGAGGATCGCCGCATTTCTCGGCCGACAGTTCGACCGGCTCATTGGCTTTGCCTCAATGACGGTTTCTCTTGCGGCAATTTCTGCGATTCCTCTTCTCAATCTCTTTAGTCTTGGCTTCCTTCTCGAGGCCTCCTCGCGTGTCGCTGCCAGCGGTAGACTGCGTGACGGATTCATCGGTCTGAACTACTTTGCCAGGCTTGGCAAAATGGTCCTGGGCGTCTGGCTCTGGCTCCTTCCCGTGAGGTTGGTCCATAGCTTCTGGAGAGATGCTGAACTCATTCAGGCAGGGAGCGATGAAGCCAATAATCTCCGCGTCTTCCTCGCCTTTCTCATGGTGGTGATTGCCCTCCACCTTCTTGCCGCGATCCTCCGTGGAGGGAAGCTTCGTCACTTTCTCATCCCCGCCCCTCTTCAGTGGATCCGCTGGATCTCAGGACGACAGCCTTTTCCTGTCCCAAAAGGCCTTTTCCTTTTCCTCATGAGAACCGGCAAACGCCTCCTCGAACTAGGCAGACTGGGCTTTTTCGGGTTTCTCGGCGCCGCGATCTGGTTGGTGCTCCCTCTGGGAATTCTCTTTCTCTCTTCAGGGGCAACCCAACAGGGAATCGCCTTCCTCGGCTCTCTCCTCGGGGCCCTCGTCCTCGGATGTGCCGTCCTCTTCATTCCTTTTCTCCAGACCCGCTATGCGATGACTCACCGGTTCCGCGATTTCTTCGCCGTTTCGGAGGCGAGAACGCTATTTAAGCGGGCACCTCTTGCCTTCTGGCTGGCCCTCACGGTCACCCTGCTCTTCGCGCTCCCTCTTTACCTCCTCAAAATTGAACTGACCCCGAACGAAGTCGCCTGGCTCCCGAACATTATTTTTGTGCTATTTATTCTTCCGGCACGGCTCCTTCTCGGATGGGCGCTCTCGCGCGCTGAAAAGGCTGAGGCCTCGCGCAAGTGGCCGTCCCGCTGGATTTCAGGGTTGGCGGCGGTCCCTGTCGTGGCCGCCTACGTTTTCTTCGTCTGGCTCTCCCAATATGTTAGCTGGCATGGGACTTACAGCCTGCTGGAACAACACGCATTTCTCGTCCCGGCTCCCCTCTTCGGTTTGTAACGCTTATCCTTCCCAGCGGCAAAAGGCTTCAATCGCCTCGTACTCCGCCATTCCGAGAGCATCGTATTGAGCTGCAATTTCACGGTTCCGGGTTGGAGTGCTCAGGTCATCATCACTGGTCGACATGAACTTTCTGATCGCCTCCACTTTCTGTTCCATCTGGTCAGGGCTCATCGGGACTGCCATTTCAATCTCGTGCGTTTCAAAAGCGCCGTCGCGCCCACGGTAGGTCCAGACCCGGCACGCTGAAAACCATGGTTCATCGGCAGCCTGCCTCCATGCCTCAGTGAAACAATCAAACGCAATTGCCTGGTTCGAACTCGGATCGCCGGCATCTCCCGTCGCAAAAATCAGGTCCGGCTTTAGATCATCAAGCACGCCCCGCATGAGCTGGACATCGGCCTCTGTTCTTTGGAAACGACGGTATCTGCCTTCCTCGTAGAATGGTAAATCCAGAAACCGGATCGCGCCCGGCTCCAAACCGCAGACGGAAGCGGCGTCGCGAACCTCCCCTCTCAAAATTAAGCCCTTTAATTTCCTAACAAGCTCAGGATCAACGCCAAACTCACCCTTTTCATTCAGCGCATCAATTATCGATTGCGCGTAGCGTTTCTGGTCTTCCCAACCGGATTCTGCAATTGCTTCTGCCATCTCAAGGATGACCCTCGCAAAGTTCAAGGCGGCAACGTCGGCTACCCTGAGATTTCCGGAAGTTTGAAAGAGAAGACTGATCTCATGCCCCTGCTCCTTGAGGCGATTCAGCGTTCCTCCCATGCCCACAAAGGCATCGATCGGCTCCGGGCTGAGCACGAGGACTTTTTTCGGAAAAGGATTCGCTCTTTCCGGCCGGTTCGAATCATCAGCGTTAGGTTTCCCGCCGGGCCAACCCGTGATCGTGTGCTGCACCCGGTTGAAACAATCGATATTCACCTCGTAGGCGGCCTCGGAAGTCGAAGCGAGGAGCTCGCCGGTTCCTTTTTCGTTGTAGTCCTCGTCAACCAACTTCAAGATCGGTTTACCGAGCTGTCTTGAGAGCCAGGTCACGGCACGCTTTTTCATCGACGCATCCCAATGGACCGGCCCCACCAACCAGGGGTGACGAAAGCGAGTCAGCCGCGAGCTTGCCGCCGCATCGATCAGAAAAACGGCACTCTCGTGGGTTTGAAGGAAACTCGCCGAGACCCGGTCAGTCATTTCCCCCTCCGAGGCTTCCTGGACGATGTCGGCCTTGTTACTCCCCCAGGCCATGAGAACGAGATTTTTTGCCTTCAAAATGGTGCCGACTCCCATTGTGATCGCGGACCGCGGAACGTTTGCCACGCCCATGAAATCAGCGGCAGCATCCTGACGGGTCACCCGATCAAGCGTGATCATTCGTGTGATCGACTCCATCGCGGAGCCCGGTTCGTTAAATCCGATATGACCGGTTCGTCCGATGCCGAGGATCTGCAGGTCAAGGCCTCCTGCTTCATCGATCTGTTTCTCGTAGGAGAGACAGTAGTCGTAGACTGAATCCATCGGCACAGTGCCGTCCGGGATGTGAATCTGCGCGGTCGGGATATCGACATGATCAAATAACTGATCATGCATGAATCGGAAGTAGCTCTCAGGGTGGTCCGGAGTCAGCCCGTAGTATTCGTCGAGGTTGAAAGTCACAACATTGCTGAAGCTCAAGCCCTCTTCTTGATGAAGTCGAATTAACTCTCGATAGAACGGAACCGGGGTCGATCCGGTAGCGAGACCCAAGACAAAGGGCCTCCCGTGCCGCTGTCGCTCCTTGATCAACTCAGTGACCTCTTCTGCTAACTTCAAGCTGGCAACAGATGAATCGGGACAAACTAAAGTCCTTATTTTTTCAAAACGCTCTTGTCGGGTGGGCAGCTCTTCATTAGCTGAATCGAAAATTCGGGCAGTTCTGTCAAATTCATTCATGAGAGCTCTCAAACTCCTCGACAGCGATCCCGCTGTCAACGTATCCCGACTTCATAAATATTTCACGAACGGTTATGAGTCTGCGCATCGCGCGAAACAAGATGTCAAATTGCTTGGAAAGAGCTCTCTTTCGCAAACCCGACAAGCTTATAAAAACCCAATCGGAGGAGATAGGGACTATCTTTTGAGAGCGCCTACCTATCCTTCTCCCTCGACCACTTGCTCCCGCAACTCTTCGATAATCTTGTCGATCTGATCGACGTGCTTGAGCGGGGCGCGCCGGCGGAGGTGCTTGTTCCAGAGGACTTCGCGGAATCGCTCCATTTCTTCGAGGGTGAGCATTTCCCGTTGCTCCCATTCGGGATCGGATTTGCGGGTGAAGAAAAACTCCCATCGCCCGGCAAACTGCTGGGCGCGATAGAAAACCTGCTCCCCGTCCTCAGCCCGCTCGCGCCATTCGTGCTTGGTCATGACGCGGCGAGAACTTCTTTGAGGGTTTCGAGGCAGCGACGGTTCTGAGCCATCGTGCCGATTGAGATCCGGACCCACTCGGGAAGTTTGTAGCCACTCATGGTGCGGATGATGACGCCCTTCTGGAGCATCGCTTTGAATACAGCATCTCCATCCCCTACTTTCACGAGCACGAAATTGGCGACGCTGGGGACATACTCAAGCCCCATCTCCTCAAAGGCGGAGTGAAGAAACGGGAGCCCTTCGTCGTTGAGATCACGAGTGCGCTGCTGATGTTCATCGTCGGCGAGTCCGGCGATGGCGCCGGCTTGAGCGATCATGTTCGTGTTAAAAGGCTGGCGACATTTCTGAAGGACGGTCGCGATTTCCGGGGTGGTGATCCCGTAGCCGATCCGCAGTCCGGCAAGTCCCTGGATCTTGGAAAATGTCCGCATGATGACGACGTTTCGTCCTTCGCGCACATACTTCAGCGTGTCGGGGGCGTCGTGGAGAAATTCATGATAAGCCTCGTCGAAGATGACCATGACGTGCTCCGGCACCTTGGCCATGAAACGATCAATTTCCTCCTGCCCGACCATGGTGCCGGTGGGGTTGTTAGGATTCGCAATGAAGACTTTTCTCGTCCTCGGAGTGATCGCGGCAGCCATCGCGTCGAGATCATGGACGAAGCCGGGATCGGGAACTTCGATGGTCTCGGCCCCGAACAGAGTCGCCATGAGCTTATAAACGACGAAGGCGTGCTCGGCGGCGATGACATTGTCGCCGGGATTCAAAAACCCGTGCCCGATCAATTCAATGATCTCATTCGAACCGTTCCCGAGAATGATGTTCTCCCGACCGAGTCCGAATTTTTCGGCAATCGCGGTGCGCAGTTTGTAGCCTCCACCGTCGGGATAGATGTGCACGCCCTCAGCGGCTTCTTTCATCGCCTCAATTGCTTTCGGAGACGGTCCGAGCGGATTCTCATTGGAGGCAAGTTTAATGATGTCCTCCGGATTGAGCCCCAGTTCGCGAGCGGTCTCCTCAATGGGTTTACCGGGGTCATAGGCGACGAGATTTTCGAGCCAGGAGTGAGCTTGTTGAGTAATGGTCGACATGGAGAGAGGTTTTAAAGAGAAACGTTGATCGCGGCGCTCGCGTTGCGCGCTTTTTCGCGGGCTTCATCGATGGAGCCTCCGCGGGCCACCGCAACCCCCATGCGACGTTTTCCGGAAACTTTTGGCTTTCCGAAAAGACGGATCTGGGTGTCCGGATCGGCAAGGGCGGACTCCAGATTGCCATAACTGACATTCTGCGAATCGCCCTCGACGAGGAGCACGGCAGAGGCCGAGGGGCCGTGTTGCTGAATATTGGGAATCGGCAGACCAAGGATCGCGCGGGCATGAATCGCGAACTGAGAGAGATCCTGCGAAATCATCGTGACCATGCCGGTATCGTGCGGGCGGGGTGAGACTTCGGAGAAAATGATCTCATCCCCTTTCACGAACAGTTCGACACCAAAGATGCCGCGCCCACCGAGCTCGTCGGTGATCGCTTTGGCATACTGCTGAGCCTCAGCCTTCGCCGCGTCGCTCATGGGCTGTGGCTGCCAGCTTTCCCGATAATCACCATCGACCTGGATGTGCCCAATCGGTTCGCAATAGGAGGTGCCTCCGACATGACGGACCGTGAGAAGGGTGATCTCGTAATCAAAATCGACGAAGCCTTCGACGATGACTTTCCCTTTTCCGGCGCGACCGCCCTCCTGAGCATACTGCCACGCAGCGTCCACTTCATCGGCGGAGCGCACCATGCTTTGACCTTTGCCGGAGGAACTCATGATCGGCTTGATCACAAACGGCAGCCCGATTGCCTCGACCGCGTCGCGATACTCTTCCTCCGTTGAAGCAAAACGGTAGGGCGAAGTCCGGAGGCCGAGATCCTCAGCCGCGAGTCGCCGAATGCCCTCGCGGTTCATCGTCAGCTGAGTGGCCCGTGCCGTGGGAATGACAGTGGTGACCCCGGCTGCTTCCAGCTCAGCGAGGGTGTCGGTCGCAATCGCCTCTACTTCAGGGACGACGAGATGAGGCTTTTCCTCCTCGATCACGCGTCGCAGCGCCTCACCATCGAGCATCGAAAGGACGTGAGAACGATCCGCGACCTGCATCGCCGGGGCATTCTCATAGGCATCCACCGCGATCACTTCAACCCCGTAGCGCTGGAGTTCGATGACGACTTCTTTGCCCAGCTCGCCAGACCCGCAAAGCATGACGCGAGTGGCTTCTGAGGTGAAGGGGGTTCCTATGCTTGCCATGGCCGCTAACTTAGAGATAAACTCGGAATACCAAAGGAATTTTCCAACCTCTTCCGGAAGATTCTTTACGTTCCCATGTCGACTGCTTCTCAATGCCTTCTCCTTTTCCGGGTTCATGCGCGCATGGCCGGAGTCAAGGCTCTCAACTCCGTGAAAAACGCCCGTCTCATGACGGCGACGATCCTTCTCTTTCTTCTCGCTTACACGGTCTCGGCCTATTGGCTCTTCAGTGAAGGCCTTGAGTATGTGGCCCGCCTCCCCGGGGCGGGAGCACTCCTCAGCGACCGGCTCATCTACGTGATGTTTTTCTGCTTCATGATGATGCTGATTTTCTCCGTCGCGGTCACGAGCTACATTTCGCTCTATCGGAACCGCGACACGAGGTGGCTTTTGACACTGCCAATCACGCATCGCGCGATTTTTCTCTGGAAGTGCTTCGAGGCGGCCATGTTTTCGGGGTGGGGTCTGATTTTCATCCTTTTCCCGCTCCTTCTTGCCTTCGCTCAAATTCGCGATGTCCCGATGAGCTTTTTTCTCAAGGTGATCCTCGTTCTTATTCCCTTCCTTATTCTTGCGAGCACGCTCGGGGCACTCATCCTCGTGACGGCGGTGCGCTTTCTCTCACGCCGGCAGATTCTCGCGCTGACCGCTCTCGTGGGCCTTGTCCTCGTTGCTTCGGCAATTCAGACGGCGCTGATCAATCGGGAAGTGATTCAAAAAGAGGAGCTGAGCGCTGCCTTCACTTTTCAAAGAGTCCTCCACCACACGAATATTTCGGTGAATCGTGCGCTCCCCAGCACCTGGCTCTCAGGTGCCATCGTCGACTGGACCCGCCCTTACCGACATTTCAGGAGCTTCCTCTACCCGACCCTGCTTTTCAGCAATGCCCTCATGGGCTTGATGCTCGTTTATCGAGCAGGTGGTGCCTGGTTCTACCGATCATGGAATCGCTCGCTTCAGCATTCGGCTTCTTCAGCGATTCGTCGGGAATCCTATCACAACGCTCCTTCGGTCGAGCAGTTTGTGAAAAAGCAGACCACCAATCTATTGATCCGCGCGATCATTGGACGACCCAATGCGGCGATCTCGCGAAAAGACTTCCTCACCTTCTTTCGTGACCCGGCACAATGGGTCCAGTTCTCTCTCGTCTTCGGGCTTCTCGCCATCTATGCGAGCGGACTGAGGCAGATGAACGGGAACATCGAAATGCCCAAGGACCTCTATCTCGTCGCCTTCTTAAATCTTGCGGTTTGTGCCCTCGCTCTTTCCACCCTGACGACCCGCTTTGTTTTCCCTCAGTTCAGCCTTGAGGGTCGGAAGCTCTGGATCCTCGCGATGTCGCCACTCAAGCTCTCGTCGCTCGTCTTTCAAAAATTTATCACGAGCACTCTCTTCAGCGGGTTTATTATTGTGATCATTCTCCTCATCGGGGGCTACAACCTTCAGCTCGGCTGGGCCGACTCGCTCTTCTTTGCCTTGGCGATCGGATTACTGGCGATCGGGCTCAATGCTCTCGCCGTGGGTCTCGGCGTTATATTCCCCAATCTTGAAGAATCGAATGCCGCGAAAATAGTCAGTGGATTCGGAGGAACGCTCTGTCTCATCGGCAGTTTTATCTACATCCTTGCCTTCATTCTTCTTCTCGCCTGGGCTCGATGGGATGTCTTTCAGTCGAATGAGATCAACTCAAACTGGCTCCAAAACCCGCGAAGTCAGGCGGCAGCCGCCGGAGCACTGTTCATAACTGCTGTGGTAAGTGTAGTTCCTCTTTTTTTTTCACAGAAAAAGCTAAAAAGACTGGAAATTATAAGCATTTTATAATATTAATGGTTTGTTAACTAAATTTAACCAATCATTTCTTACCATGTCTGCCGCTGCTGAAATCCAACCGATGTTTTTTGATGAAGATGGTGGAGACGATCTTGAGATCCAGTTCGATCCCAGGCAGTTCGAAGCCGTGACGCCCTACAGCGAAGATCTCAACGACGAGTATCAGCAGGCACAGGATCAACTGCGCCAGCTTCGCCAGCAGGAAGAGCAGATTCGCCGTCAGGCGGAAGAGCTTGAAGAATTGACTCAGAAGGAAGCGCAGTTCAAAGAAGGCCGCGCGGCTGCGACCGGCCAGCTCACCAAGTATCTTTCGATCCTCGACGAGGAAGCGACGGAAGCTCAGCGACTCGCTGAAGAATGTGGAGCAGCTCACGAGCGACTTGAGAGTCACCTTTCACACATCAACGCGCTGCGCCCTGAGACTTGGAGCCGCGCTGACCGCAAGGCGGAGATCGCCCGTGCCCTCAGTTATGTCGAGGCCGCCGAGGAGGAACTCGACGATGTCACCTCTCTGGTAAACAGTTTTGGTAAAAAAAGTTCAGGACTCTTTCAGCTTAAGTCACATCACCGTCGTCCCGCATCCTCCGGCGGAATGTCTCAGCAACAAGATTTCGGCTACTGGCTCAAAAGCGGATTGGCCTTCTCGCTTCCGCTCGTTGGCTTCGCGCTGATCGCGCTCATCGTCGTTCTCTTTTTCTAAGAAAACCGTCTTTCTGAAGCTGACCACTCAGAAATTATCCACCCTACCTCGGGCTCATTTTAAGACACCAAGCCATGGGAATGTTTTCATCCTCTCCGTCAAATCGTCGTCGTCGCAGCAAAAAGAAGGCCGATCGCTCCTGGATCGATGAGCCGACTTCAACGCCGAAGCCACGCACCGCCCGCAAGGCAAAATCAACGCATCCCCGCGAGCAGGCTCACCAGCTCCATGCTCAAATCGGTGCGATTGAAAGTTTTCTGAACAAGCACCATCAGGCGGAAGTTCAGAGGATGAAGATGAAGGAGGAGAACATCCTTCCCCCACCCGACCGCTCCAAGCACCGTCAGGTGCGGAAGAAAATCACGATGGCCGCCCGTCGTCGCCAAAACGCGGAGCGCAACCGCACGAGCTTCAAATTTCTCGTGATGTTTTGTACTGCCTGCGTTCTCGGCTGGTGGCTGATCTTTGCGGGTGTTTAGCCCGCAGTCTTTATATTGCTCTTACTCCTGATCTTGATCCGTTTTAGCTCGGTCACCCGAATAATAACGTGAGTAAATCAGGAAGGTAAGAACAGGAGGGTCCGAACCGGGACGGTTCACTCAGCTGCCTCGACTTCATCCTCACGGACTCCGTTCTTCACTTCGAACTCGCGGCACCAGCCTTTGATTTCGAGGTCATTGAAGATCTTGCCCATGACGCGACGGAGTAATCCTTTGAGGTTGGCGTTCTCCAATTCCGCGAGACTGCGCACGGCGGCGTCTTTGTAGGTTTCGAGAAGAAGGAGGCACTTTTCATCCGCCTCGACTTCATGAGCGAGAGTCCGGATTTTGTGAATCGC
>CAZOUP010000002.1:0-94792 GCA_964583035.1 uncultured Akkermansia sp. | reverse complement strand
CGAAAAATCTCGAGGACCTGCTTGGACTTCAACGGCTTGGGATCCTGCGCCCAGACGAGTTCAGCACCCTGACCACGACACAATTCCCGCTGTCCCCGTGAAGAAACGAGAAGCATCTCTGTCTTCTGCGCGTCGGAAATTTCACTCTCACCGATGAGACGATAGCCCTCACCGATCAACAAATCGCCGGCATTAAGCGCGACGGGGATGCTGTGCTCAACGTGGAGCGTTGGCTGATCGTAGCGGCCGTGATCCTCGTCCTCAATATCGTCGTGGATCAGTGAAGCTTTATGAAAGAGTTCCGTCGCGACGGCGATCTTCTTAAGATCTTCCGGGATTGGTTCCCCCCGATCATCACGAAGCGCTTCAAAAGCGGCGGCGGTGAGAAATGGACGCCAGCGTTTGCCGTCACGGGCGAGCCATTCACGGGCAATTTCCTCCTGACGACCTTCGGCGGGCCCCATGATCGTCTCAATCGATTCAGCAGTGAACCATTCCTTCACCTCTTCATGCAGGGCATTGAGATCGAGACGACGCGTCTTGTCATCGCTCGTGAGGTGGATGTATTCCCAGACCCAGTCGATATCCACCGTGGTGTTGATGCAGTCGTCCTGAAGGAGCGGAACCGCAATCGAAGGAATCGCGGCCGCTTCAACGTAAGGGAAAGTCCGCTCCAAGACGGGAAGGCAGGAGATTCCGACAATCGCTTCGATCTGTCCGGTCTGGATCAACGACATCACGATCGCCGAGCCTTCCGCGACGAGCACGGCGTAGCCGAGACGTTCCGCTTCATTTTGAAAATCCTGAATCGAGCAAAGACCGCACTGCTTACACAGAAGGCCGAATTCGTCGAAGGGAGCCGGGCACTTGTCCTCGACCCGAAGGCATTTCGGCATGAGGAGAAGACGTCGCTCGTAAGGGATCTCCGCGAGAGTCTCCCGCCACATCTCATTGTTCAGGCAGACGGCAGTGTAGTGGAGATAGGTCTCGTCGCCTTCATAGCCGAGGCCGGTGAGGATAACGCGGGCGTGAACATCGAGTTCCTCCAGCGGCATCGGCGGAACCGGATTCTCTTTCTCAATGTATTCGCGGATCGCGGCGAGAAATTGATCCCGCTCGATCTTCGTCTGCGGAATGTATTTCTTAGGCGCACGAAAGCGCGTCGTGGTGACAGGCACCGGCTTCGGAACCTTGATGGTCTGGATGGAGTCGACAGGAGAGGACATAGAAAAGAGATCGATTCAACCGGGTATGGTCATTGACCGTACCCGGGTTGGGTTCAGTCTAACATGAGACAGAGTCTCGAAAAGCACAATTCAATCCAACGATTACCGTCTTGCGCAATCAAGGGAACAAAAACGGCAACATTTCCGCGGACGCGGGAATCGAGTGGCCATAATCCACAATCGTAGGTTTGAGCGTGAGCGAAAACCCGCCGGAGCCATGCCGGCTACTCCCTCACGCTCGCGGCTGCGGGGGAACTCAACGATTCACGGCAAAATGCAGGATCGTCGCGGTGTGGCCCTTGCTTAGCTCATTCTTTGTCTCCGCGACGCGGATTGCGGCGGTGTGGTAAGCATTACTGAGCCCTTCGGCAAGGACAACACTGCGCGGATAGTTCAGTCCTTTGCTGTAACGGTGATACAAATCCACGGCCTCCCACTCGCCGCCATCGATGCTGACTTCGAGAATCCCGGCATCAGGCCCCGCGAGAACAAACGCGCCGAGCATGTTCCCGGCGAAGGTGTAATAAAGGTAATTCCCCGCCTCATCGGAACGCAGCGCTGAGTATTTTTCATAATCGGCGCGGATTTGACCCATCGGCAGGAGTGCTTCGGAAACGAGCTCATGCTTCCACCCGCCGAGCCAGTTCATCGCCTCAAGCTCGACCAGCTCAATGCCCGCATAGGAACCCGGATCGAGTGGTTCCGGCACGGTCACGGTCTGAGGTGTCTCACCGGAAATAGTGTCGTCGATGACCTTGGTAATGAGGCCGGAGGCAAAAGCGTAACCGGTCTCGTTCGGGTGCGTGTCTTTGTAATCCTCTTCCCAGGTCATCCTGCCGGCTGCAATCTCATTCGCGAGCGCCTGCCCGACATCAACGATGGGTATGTCGTAGTGCCGTGCCACGCTTTTATGCGCCACGACGCTGATCGCTTCCCCGCCGCCCTGCTTCTTCGCGAGAATCTCAGGATTCACGAACTGCACCGAAATCACGTCGCCCCTGGGATTGGCGGCAAAGTATTGACGGATGATTCCCTCGAGCCCGCGGACCGCCGTGTCGTGATCGTGCGCCGCGTCCTGATCATCATTCACCGCGAACTCGACGATGAGGAGATCGATCTCTCCCTGCGAAAGGACGTCACGATCCACGCGAAAGGCACCGCTCAGTGAGCAGGTCGAGCTCAGGCCCGCATTGGTGAAGGTAAAATCCACATCCGCCCAGTTCTCCTTCAACCACTTGGCGACGATCTCGCTGTGCCCCGTGCTCTTCTGCGTGATCGATCCTCCGAGGAAGGCCACGTGAGCCTTCCGTTCTTTTTCCATCTTCGCGATAAAATTGGAAACCCCTCGCGATCCCATTTCGATCACGGGAACCTCTTCGGATCGAACCTCAAGCGCGAAAAATTGAATGGCGAGAATAGGGATGAAAAAAAACGGCCTCATGACTTGTCTGGGGACAGTAAACGCGACAAGACTGGTAGGATGAAATTCTTTTCCGCCCTTTTCGCGCTAACGACTTTGATGACAGGTCAATTGTTCACCGCTGAAAAGCCCAACCTGCTTGTCATCATGGTCGATGATCTCGGCTACGGAGATCTTTCGATTTACGGGGCGCCGGACCTGAAGTCGCCTCATATCGACGCGCTCATGAACGACGGGATGCGCTTCGATGCCTTCTACGCGAATTGCCCGGTTTGCTCTCCGACGCGTGCCTCTTTTCTCACCGGCCTCTACCCGGACATGGCCGGAGTTCCCGGCGTGATCCGGACGCCCCTCCCCGGAATTCCGACGAGTTGGGGGAATTTGCGAAACGACGTCACGACCTTGCCGGGACATCTAAAAACGGTCGGCTACGACACCGCCCTGATCGGGAAATGGCACCTCGGTCTCGAAGCACCGGACCGCCCCACCGACGTCGGCTTCGATTTCTTCCACGGCTTCCTCGGGGACATGATGGATGACTATTACGATCACCTTCGCCACGGTGAACACTACATGCGTCGCAATGAAGAGCCGATCCACCCCGAAGGCCACGCGACGGATCTCTTCACAGACTGGACCGTCGATTACCTCAAAGAACGAAAGGAAAAAGAGAACCCTTTCTTTATCTTCCTCGCTTACAATGCCCCGCATACCCCGATCCAGCCGCCTCAGGACTGGCTTGAAAAAGTGAAAGCGCGAGAGACTGGCATTGACGACGATCGCGCTGCTCTCGTCGCCCTTATCGAGCACCTCGACGACGGCGTCGGCCGGGTCGTGCAGGGACTCAAGGACGAAGGACTCTGGGAAAACACCGTCACCATTTTCACGAGTGACAATGGCGGCCAGTCCAGCGTCGGTGCCCGCAACGACCCCTGGCGCGGAGGAAAGCAGGAGATGTGGGAAGGCGGCATCCGGGTTGGCACCTCAGTAACCTGGCCCGGCACGATCAAAGCCGGAACAATCCAGCCCGATCACATTTCCCTGACGATGGACATTTTCCCCACCCTCGCCGAGATCGCCGGTGCTCCGGTCGATTTCCATCTCGACGGCCGGAGCTTTCTCCCCGTGCTCAAAGAAGAAGCGTTTGAAGAAGAGCCACGCCCACTCTTTTGGGTTCGGCTCGAGGGAAATCCAAAATACGGTGGCCTCCCCTATCATGCCGCGAGAATCGGAGACTGGAAGATCCTCCGGAATTCACCCTACGAGCCCTACCAAATGTTCCAGCTCGACCGGGATTCCGGCGAAGAAACGCCGATTGATCGCAAGCAGGCACCGAAGAAATTCGACGAGATCTACAATGCGCTCATGATGCATCACAACCACGCCGGGAAAATCCCCTGGCAGCGGGAGAATCCATAGTATGTCCCACCGCACTGCGCTTGAACTTTCCCTCTCCTCCTACGGCAGATCAGCCCGTGGTGTTTCGCTGGACTGTCTCATGCCGGGCCGCGACTGCGATCTTCTGATTATCGCGGGAATCCATGGCGAGGAATCGGAAGGCGTCGTCTCCCTTTCGCGGGCTTTTCGCTCTCTCTCTCCGGGAGAGATTGCCCCGGGCGTCGCCGCCATCTTCTGCGCGAATCCGGACGGCGTTATCCTCGGGACGCGGGGCAACGCGAACGGCGTCGATCTCAACCGGAACTTCCCCGCATCGAACTGGTCTCCCGATCCATCGACATGTCGCTGGCATGCGGACGAGGAGGAAAGCCTTCCCATCCTCACCGGTAACGCACCGGGCTCCGAGTCCGAAACGAAAGCCCTCATCTCACTGATCGAATCGCTCAAGCCGGCCAAAATCCTGACGCTCCATGGTCCGCTCGCTTGCATTGATGATCCGGATCAAAGCCCTCTCGCCCAATGGATCGCCGGGCGCACCGGGCTGCCGCTCGTGTCTGAGATCGGATACCCCACGCCCGGCTCAATGGGGTCCTGGGCTGCGGAAGCCGGGTTTCCGATCATCACCTGGGAGTTTCCGCCGGAGGGAGTGGAAATTCTCAGCCGCTCACAGGTGCCTGTCCTCGTCGAGATCATTTCCGG
This sequence comes from uncultured Akkermansia sp., assembly GCA_964583035.1. GTDB lineage: Bacteria > Verrucomicrobiota > Verrucomicrobiia > Verrucomicrobiales > DEV007 > Arctic95D-9. The sequence continues at coordinate 90,049 of CAZOUP010000002.1, read as the reverse complement.
AAACTTTCCCGGACGAATCGGGTTGTAACTGAGAGCACACTCCTTCCGTCTCCCCCTGCATCATGGCCTCCAAATTTTACGCTGTCCTTCTCCTGCTCTTTCCCCTCTCCGGTGCCGCCGAAGTCACCTACCATCAGGACATTGCTCCCCTCGTTTACGCCAACTGCACAAGCTGTCATCGCGAAGGCGAAAGCGCTCCCTTCTCTCTGAGCAATTATGAAGAGGTTTCCCGAAAAGCGAAGACCATCGCGCGGGTCATCGACGACAGATACATGCCGCCGTGGCACGCCTCGATTGAGCACCTTCCCTTTCAGGATGTGCGGCAGTTGAGCGAGGATGAAATCTCCAAATTCGCGCTCTGGGTCGAAGCTGGAAAACCGGAGGGAGACCCCGCCTCGGCCCCTCCCCTGCCGGATTTCCCGAAAGGATGGCAACTCGGCGAACCTGATCTCATTGTCACCATGGCGAGCGCCTATGAAGTCCCCGCCGATGGCCCTGACATTTATCGAAATTTCGTCCTCCCCCTCGACCTTCCCGAAGACAAATGGGTCAAAGCGGTTGAGCTGAGACCCTCGGCCCGCTCCGTCCTCCACCACAGCCTCCTTTTCCTGGATGACAGCGGCACCGCCCGTTCTCTCGACGGGAAAGACGGCAAACCCGGATTCACCGGGATGGGCTTTCGCAAGAGCGGCTCGATCGGAACCTACGTCCCCGGAGCGACCCCGAATCGTCTTCCCGGCGATCTCGCCCGCCCCCTTCCGAAAGGATCAGACATCGTCCTCTCGACCCACTTTCACCCCTCTGGAAAAGTGGAGAACGAGCAAACCACCCTCGGGATCTACTTTGCCGATTCCCCGCCAAGTCGGAAACTCGAAGAAGTTCAGGTCCCGCCCGGCTTTGGTCGCGGAATCGGGATCGATATACCGGCCGGGGAATCGAACTACGTCATTGAAGACACCTTCACCCTTCCGGTCGATTACGAAGCGATCTCCGTCGGCGGACACGCTCACTATATCTGTGAGACCATGAAAATGACCGCGACTTTCCCCGACGGCGGGGAAAAAGTGCTGCTCGAAATCACCGATTGGGACATGGACTGGCAGGACACTTATTACTTCACCGAACCGGTCATCCTCCCCGCCGGCACGACCCTCAAATCCGTGATCAGCTACGATAACTCAGCGAACAATCCCGCCAATCCTCACACTCCGCCTCAGCGCATCAAATGGGGACGGGAATCGACCGATGAAATGGGTAGCATCACCCTCGTCGGGGTGCCGGTCGAGGCGGATGACTTCACGCAATTGAGCCGGGCCACGAAGGTGGAACGGGCAAAAATCCTCACCAACCTCGGACGTGAACTGATCAACTCACGGGTCGCGAGCCGCCTGCCCCAGATCATGAAATCCCTCGACAAAAACAGCGACGGCAACCTCGATGCGGCCGAGCTGCCGGAGCGGATGCGGGCCGCCCTTCTTCTCAAACTCGATGCGGATGGAGACAAATCGCTCAATCCCTCCGAGTTGCAGGCGCTGAAAGACTGGCTCGAAAATCTACAGGCCGGAGAAGGCGCATGACCCTCCCCCGTTTCGTTCCCGCTCTTGTTTTACTGGCCTTCTCCTCCCTGACCACCGCTGAGGAAGCGAAGCCCCTGAGACCAAAAGCGAGCGTCTGGATTTTTGTGGCCGTCGATTGCCCAATTGCGAATGGTTACGCCCCCGAGATGAACCGTCTCCGGCAAGATTTCGCCGCCCGGGGAATTGTATTTACGCTCATCTATCCGGAACCGTCCTTGAGCGAATCCGCGATCACTTCGCACCTCCGTGACTATGCCCTCGACTTTGATTATCATCACGACACGAACCATTCCTACGTGAAAAAGAGTGGCGTCACGACGACCCCGGAAGTTGCCGTTTTCGATACGAACGATCAGTTGGTCTACCGGGGGAAAATCGATGACCGCTATTCAGAATTTGGTGATCGGCGAAACGCCCCGACGGAGACCTGTCTCCGCGATGTCCTCGCGCGACTCCTCGCCGGCGAAGCGGTCGAATTTCACGAGACCGAACCGATCGGCTGCTTCATCGAAGCACTGCCGAAAAACTGAATGCTTCCCTGCGTTCTTTATTTTTGCTACAACTCCATTAATCATTGGATCTTATGGAGCCTCTCAGTCTCGTCGAGTCCGTTCTCGACAACCTCCCCGTGGCCGTCTTCGCTAAAGATGCGAATGACGATTTTCGCTTCGTCCTCTGGAACCAGAAGCAGGAACAAATCACGACCGTCAAGGCTTCGAAAGCCATCGGGCGCGACGACTATGACCTCTTTTCGGAGGAATCAGCGGACTACTTCCGCAGCGTCGACAAGGCGGTTTTAAAACGGGGAAAACTCCTCAAAGTCCCCGAGGAAATCATCGAAGGAAAAGACGGGCAGGACATTCATCTCCGCACCGTCAAGATACCAGTGATCGAAGAAGATACCGGTCGCCGCCTCATCGTGGGCATCAGTGAGGACATCACCGAACAGGTGCGGGCGCGGGCGAAAATGGAGAGCCTCAACAAAAACCTTCTCGAAACCAACCGCGAGCTTCAGGAAACCCAGCTCCAGCTCATCCAGGCCGAAAAACTGGAATCGATCGGACGCCTTGCCGCCGGAGTCGCGCACGAGGTCAAGAACCCGCTCGCCCTGCTCCTTCTCGGCGTTGACTACCTTTCCGACGGAATCGACCCCGACGACCCTAACGTCACCACGATTCTCAAACAGATGAGGGAAGCCGTTGATCGCGCCGACCGAATTGTCCGCGGGCTCGTCGATTTCTCCTCACAGCGGGCATTGTCTCGTGAACCGGTCCAGTTGCACGCCGTGATCGACGATGTCCTCCTCCTCGTGAAACATGAACTGACGCGCTCCAGCACCACCGTCACGGTCGACCTGCCGGACGACCTCCCTCACGTCTTCCTCGATCTTTCCAAATTCGAACAGGTGGTCATCAACCTCGTCATCAATGCGGTTCATGCCATGTCCGAGTCAAAGAAGCCGACCCTCCAAATCAAGGCCCATTCGAAGAAGTTGGACGGAGTCGTTAAAAATCAGGGAGCAAGGAAATACGAGGTCTTTCGCAGCGGCGACCCCGTCGTCATTCTGGAATTCATCGACAATGGCTGCGGCATCGAAAGTGCAGATGCGACCCGACTCTTCGACCCCTTTTTCACGACGAAGGCCACCGGAGTGGGCACAGGACTCGGGCTCTCCGTCGCGCGAAAAATCGTGCAGTTGCACGGGGGTGAACTTCACGTCGGCGACCGCGACGACAAGAAGGGAGCGATCGCAAAACTGATCCTTCCGACAAAGGTCGACACCGGCAAAGTGCCGACCACTTCAAAATTAGCGAAATAGATTGACACTCATGGGCTTATCCTGACACGCTGGTCACTGCTCATTATCCTTTCACTCAACACATTCCGTCTCGATGCCCCGCAAAATTCTACTCGTCGATGACGAAGCCGGTTTCACCCAGCTTCTCAAAATGAACCTTGAAAAGTCGGGGGACTTTGAAGTCACGATTGAAAACGATTCCACGAAAGCGGTTTCCACAGCGAGGTCTTTTCAACCCGACGTGGTCCTCCTTGATGTCGTCATGCCGGGAATGGACGGCGGAGATGTTCAGGCTCAGTTTCAGTCGGACTCAACGCTGAGCAAAGTCCCGGTGATCATGCTGACCGCACTGGTTGATTCGGCCGAACTTTCCGATGGAGCGGTCGCTCAGAGTGGGTCTTCCATCGTCCTTCCGAAACCCGTCGATCTCAGCCTCCTTCTGCGAGTTCTCGACGAGGCGACTGGCGTGAGCTGAGAGGGTGGATTTGACTTCGGGTCAAAAATTTAACAATTCCTAAGTGGTTTTCAGAAGGTCGCGGCGGCTAAGGTGCTTCCGTGATAAATGACCAAATCGTCCTTTTCCTCTGCACCGGGAACTTCTACCGGAGCCGCTACGCGGAGGCCCTTTTCAATCATCAGGCCGGACTCGCCGGCTTGAGCTGGCGGGCAAAGTCAAAGGGCTTCCGCCCTCACCTCGCAACGGAGGCTCTCTCTCACTGGGTCGTGGAACGGCTTGAAGGGCAGGAGATCCCCCTTTCCTGCACCGCCGGGACGCCATCGAAGCTGAGCGCCTTTGATTTGGCGGAGTCTTCGCTCGTGATCGCTCTCTACGAAGCGGAGCACGCCCCGATGATGAAAGCACAATTTCCCCGATGGATGGATCGCATCCGCTACTGGAATGTTCCTGACATTGACATCACTCCGCCAACTCCCGCCCTCGCAAAAATCGAGCATGAAGTGGATACCCTCGTGCACCAATTAAGCGCCGGACATGCCATGGGACGGCACCGGGACTGCGTCGTGGAATTTTAGTTTCCCTAATTTTTTGACAACACAAAGTAAAGTGTCCATGCTGTGTTTCATACACGTTCGCTTTCACGGATCCTCCGTTGATTTCGAATTGAAAATATGAGTGATCTGCAATCTGAAACGGGGGCGGGTGGAACATCTTCAGAAGGGACTGTCCAAGTCGAGATGTTCAACGGAAGCGCGTCGAAAAAGCATCGTCCTTCAAAGCCGAAAATTTATGGAGACGGCTTGAAAGCCCCCTCTCCAATCGGGAAAAATTTCGTTCTCGATACAAATGTTCTCCTGCATGATCCTGAGTGTCTCTACCGCTTTGGGGACAACCACATTTGCATTCCCCTCGAGGTCCTTTGTGAACTCGACCGCTTCAAGACAGAACAGACGGAGCGTGGCGCCAACGCCCGGGCCGCACACCGGAAGCTGGCAGAACACTTTTCCTGTCACCCCGGCAACTCAACTTCCGGAATCGCCCTCTCTGAAGGCGGTTCGATCCGCCTTGTTCCCGGACAACTCCCGGGAGGAACCCGCGGTGGGGCCGCCGACGAACTCCTCTCGCTCTTCCGCGGGCAGGATACCAATGACAACCGCATCCTTGTCACGACGCGCCTCATTGCCTCGAAGAATTCCGCGCCGACGATCCTCGTGACGAAAGATCTCAACATGCAGCTCAAGGCCCATGCAATCGGCCTGCCCTGTGAAGACTATCAAAACGATAAAGTCGACAGCAATCTCGTCAGGGAAACCGGACCGACGATCATCGACATTCGCGCCAGTGACCTGCAGCGCTTCGCGAGCTCGGGCACGATCGAGCTACCCACTCATGTAAAGAAAATCTACCCGAACGAGTATGTTCTTCTCAAAGCCGGAGAGAAACGAACGATGCCGGCGCGGATGGGAAGTGACGGGCTTCTCCACAAACTTTTCATCCCGGACCAGATTCGGATTCAGCAGGGTAAACCACTCCGCCCGCTCAACCTCGGACAGCAGTGCTTCATTGATGCCCTCTTGAATCCCGAAGCGACTCTCGTGACCTGCTACGGGCAGGCCGGCACGGGAAAAACCCTCCTCGCGGTCGCCTCCGCGCTGCACGCCACTTTCGGAGGCGAATACAACGGGGTCACCGTGAGCCGCCCTGTGATCCCGCTGGGAGACACGCTCGGTTTCCTTCCCGGGTCACTGGAGGAAAAGCTGGACCCCTGGTTGAAGCCAATCTTTGACGCCCTGGAATTTCTTCTCACCCCCGAGCAGAATCTGGCGAAGCGCAAACAACCGCGAAATCGGAAGGGAGCGTCCGACGCCCCCTACAACCCGCCCGGTAAAAGGGTCTATGATTCGATGCTGGACTCCGGCCTCGTCGAGATCGAAGCGCTCTGCTACATCCGGGGTCGCTCGATCCCGAACCGCTATTTCATTCTCGATGAAGCCCAGCAGTTGACGCCGCTGGAGGCGAAGACCATCGTCACGCGAATGGCGCGCGGCTCAAAGCTCGTCCTCATCGGTGATCCCGCTCAAATTGATAATCCTTATGTGGATCGACTTAGTAATGGTCTGGTTTACACTCGTGACCGTCTTCGCGACGAGGCCTGCAGTTCGCACGTTACCCTGGAACGTGGCGAACGGAGCCAACTCGCGGAAGCAGCCGCCAAGAAGATGTAAATCCGGCGAACCTTCCGCATTTTATTTGCGCAAAGGACAGCATCGGGGAATAGGGTTCCCCGAAGATGGCTCGTGATTACACCATAAATCGCGTCCCGAAGGGGGCGAAATCGGAAATCGATTACCGGAAGGAACTGAATGACGCTCAGTTCGCTGCGGTGACGGCGCCTCCCGGTCCCTCCCTCGTCATAGCCGGGGCCGGCAGCGGGAAAACGCGCACCCTAACCTACCGCGTCGCCTACCTTCTCGACAACGGTGTCGCGCCGAAAAACATTCTCCTCCTCACCTTCACGAACAAGGCAGCACGGGAGATGTTACAGCGCGTCGAGGAACTGGTCCCCTACGAAACCCAGGATATCTGGGGCGGCACCTTCCACTCGATCGGCAACAAAATCCTGCGTCGCCACGCCCCCGATCTGGGTTGGGAGCGGAACTTTTCAATCATGGATCGGGAAGACCAGAAGGAACTCATGAGCGCGGTCGTCGGCGAGAGTGAGTTCGACACGAAAGCGACCCGCTTCCCCAAACCGGACGTTCTCCTCGACATCTTCAGTCTCGCGAAAAATACGGGGGAGGAAATTGTCGACATTCTCCTGAAGCGCTATTCATATTTCCATCATCTCGCCGAGCCCATCATCGCGCTGCAGGATGATTATGAGACAAAGAAAAAGCAGACGAACTCGATGGATTTTGATGATCTTCTCGAAAAGGTTCTTCGCCTTTTTCACGAGCATCCCGGGATTCTGGAACACTACCAACGGCAGTTCGAATGGGTTCTCGTTGATGAGTATCAGGACACCAACACCCTCCAGGCCGAGCTGATCGACTTTCTCGCAGCCCCTCAAAAAAACGTCATGGTCGTGGGCGACGACGCTCAATCGATCTACTCCTGGCGCGGTGCAGACTTCCGGAACATTCTCGAATTCCCGGAGCGCTACGAAGGCGCGAAGCGCTATTTGATCGAGACGAATTATCGCTCTGTTCCGGAAATTTTGACTCTCGCGAACGCCGCGATCGCCCCGAACACGAAACAGTTCCGAAAGGATCTCGCTCCGGCCCGGCCTGACCGGGAGACCCTTCCTGCGTTGATCCCGCTTCAGGACACGGGAACCCAGGCTGCTTTTGTCGCCCAGCGCATCCTTGATCTGCGTGATGAAGGGATCGAGTTGAATGAGATCGCAGTGCTCTATCGCGCCCATTTCCATGCCATGGAAATCCAGCTCGAGCTGACAAAACGTGGCATCCCTTTTGTCATCACGAGCGGATTGCGCTTCTTTGAACAGGCGCACATCAAAGACGTCGCCGCCTTCATGAAATTCGTCTACAACCGCCGCGACGAAGTTTCATTTAAACGCATTGTGAAAATGCTCCCCGGGATCGGTGCCAAAAGCGCTGACAACCTCTGGCGCGAATGGCTCGCCTGTGACGAAGCGACCGCTGAAACCGTGACCTCATTTTCAAACGTCATGCTCGGTTTCAAATTGCCGGCGAAGGCGAAGAGTAATTTCGAGCAGCTCGTCTTCACTCTCGACGAACTCGTCGATCACGAGGGGAAACCAAAGCCACCCTCCCCGATGATGCCTTCGATTCTCGGCGGGGTTTATGAAGACTACATGCGGAGCAAGTTCTCGAACTTCGACAATCGTCGGCAGGATCTTCTGCAACTCCAGAAATACGCGGAGAAGTTTGAAGACCTCGAAGAATTCTTAAGCCAGCTAAGTCTTCTCGCCGGGCAGGACGCGGTCAACGCCACTCAGGATGAACCGGATGACGAGTCCGTCTGCCTCAGCTCCGTTCACCAGGCCAAAGGCCTCGAGTGGCGCGTCGTTTTCTGCGTCTGGCTCGCCGACGGAATGTTTCCTAACAATCGCGTTATCGATGAAGACAACGATGATCAAACGGGACTCGAAGAAGAGCGGCGCCTTTTCTATGTCGCCGTGACGCGGGCCAAAGATGAGCTCTACCTGACCTACCCACTCATGTGGCATGGCTCATTCAATGGTGAAGTGATTCAGCGTCCTTCGCGATTTCTCGATGCCATTCCGACGGAAATGACGGAGGAATGGAACGTCGGTACTTCGAGTTGGTGAGCGGAACAGACCTATCGCAGCATGACACGAGCTTCGTCGTGTTCTCTCCGCGAGGGCGCAAGAACGGTGACTCTCACCCGATAGCTGCTCTTAAACTCAAGGTGAGGTTCTTTCCCGAACCAGAACCACTGGTCGTGCTCGCCGTTTTTAACATATTGAGTCGTGTTGAGACGGAAAACTTTCGAGGCGAGAACCTTCCGGGATGAGTTCTCCAGCACCTCCACTTTGACGCGGGCGCTGTCAAAGGTATCGAGCCGCGGATGCCCCGCATAACTGCCGCCGCGACCGTAAATGCGAAGACGCGACGGAAAGCTGCGCGATTGGAGGTTCGAGACCTGAAACTCATGCGTGCCCGTTTTCCCCAGGGAAAACCGCGGAAGGAACGAAGAACGAAACGACCCCTGCCCGTAGGAAAGCGCCTCCCCTTCCCGGACCGGTCCCCGGCATCCGCCGGGAAGAATACTGAAGAGCAGAACGGGAAGAAGAAGGAGACGGCGTGAGATGATCATGCAAGAGTTGAAGGGTAGACAGACAAAATCTTCGGCCGTTCGATCCGTCAAGAGAATGTCACGCAAAGGAACGACGGGGAACCGTCTCGTTTTGACTTGCCGAAAATACCGGACACCTTCTAGCCTTTCGGGATGAGGTCTTTTCTCCGCTTCGCTTTCGCTTTTATTCTTTCGGCTTCTCTGACGGCCCGCGCGGAGGACTTCAGCGACATCCCCACCGAGCCCACCGTCGGCGATGCGATGCTGGAATCTTACTTTGAGCGGGAAACGCGGAAAATTTCCGCCCGCACCGAGTCGCTCCTTGAAGACGTCGAAGACTGGCCACGCCTCAAGGCCGACCTTCGTCGCCAACTCTTTGAAATGCTCGGGCTGCAGCCGCTCCCGGCGCGGTCAGATCTCAAAGCCGAGGTCACCGGCACGACAGAGCGGGACGGCGTCATCGTTGAAAACATCGTCTTCCAATCGCGCCCCGGACTCTATGTCACCGCTAACTTTTACCGCCCCGCACAGCAGGACGGTCCTCTCCCGACGATTCTCTACCTCTGCGGTCACGGGAAAGTGAAAATCGATGACATCAGCTACGGGAACAAAACTCACTACCAATACCACGGGACCTGGTTTGCAAAGAACGGCTACACCTGCCTCATGATCGACACCCTCCAACTCGGCGAGATCGAAGGGCACCATCACGGCACCCATCGCCTCGATCGCTGGTGGTGGAATTCGCGAGGCTACACCCCGGCCGGCGTGGAAGCCTGGAACTCGATCCGCGCCCTCGACTACCTCGAAACCCGCGAGGAAGTCGACGCCGCCAAGATCGGCGCGACGGGACGCTCCGGCGGCGGGGCCTACACCTTCTGGATCAGCGCGCTCGATGAACGGATCAAAGTCTCCGCGCCGGTCGCAGGAATCACCTCGATGCAGAATCACGTCGTCGATGACTGCATTGAGGGCCACTGCGACTGCATGTTCATGGTCAACACTTACCGCTGGGATTTCCCGCTTTTGGCCTCCCTCATGGCACCACGGCCCCAACTCATTTTGAACACTGACAAAGACAGAATCTTTCCCCTCGATGGCGTTGTCGATGTCTATCAGAAAACCAAAGGCGTCTACGAGGCGATTGGGGCTGGAGACAAGATCGGCCTCGCGATTCTTGAAGGCGAACACAAAGACACCCAACCCCTGCGGGTCCCCGCCTTCCATTGGTTTGAGCGTCACCTCAAAGGGGCCGGTCTTGACGACGAAATTGAAAACACCACCGCGCCCAAAATTTTTGAACCCGCCGAACTCAAAGTGCTCCGTGAGATCCCCGGCAACGAACGCAACACCTACATCGACGACTATTTCACGAAGCGCGTTCCGCGAACCGCCACCGTCTCTGAGAGCGAAACAGACTGGGCCGCGAAACAGGCCCTGATCCTGAGCCGTCTCAAGTCACGCACCTTTCGCGGCTGGCCCTCCACGAACGAAGATCTGAATGCCACCGAAGACCTCCGCATCGAGCGTGACGGGATCGTCTTCAGCCGCTGGAGCTTCGACAGCCAGAGCGGAGTGCGCTTGCCGCTCTACCTCGCCGCGCCGGTCGGAATCGAACCCGGCGAACTCGACCTGATCGTTCTCAATCCTCTCGCGGAAAAGGACTGGAGTGATTTCCTCACGGGGATGGGTGCCGCTTTCCCGGGGGCCTTCCCCGGAATCGAACTGCCCGAACTCGATCCGGAAGCCTACGAAGCGGAGAAGAAAATGCACGCCTCCCAGAAGTGGGCCATGGCTTATCTGCCGGTTCGCGGCGTCGGCCCGACCGCCTGGACCACCGACGAAAAAGAACGCACTCACATTCGCCGCCGCTTTGCTCTTCTCGGCCAGACCCTCGACACGATGCGGATCTGGGATATCCGGCGTGGAATTCAAGTCTTGCAGGGAGGCGAAGACACCGCCGCAGTCCCCCTTTGGCTGCAGGCGCAAGATGACATGGCGGGAAACGCTCTTTACGCCGCTCTCTTCGAACCCGGAATCGCCCGCCTCGACCTGCATTCGATGCCGGTCACCCATCGTGACGGACCGGAGCTGCTCAACGTCCTCCGCTTCACCGATCTCCCCGAAGTCGCCGCCATCGTCGGTGCCAAAAGCCAGCTTCGGATTTATGGAGGGGAAGCCGACGAGTGGAAATTCCTCAAGGCCCATGCCGAGAAGTTCGCCTGGCCTGAAAAGCAATTGCAAATCAGGTAGGGAATTCGGGACATCCCCCCGGCGATCGAGCCGCTCACCGATCGCATTTCACTCTCCCAATCCCCTTTGTGGCGTCGTGAAGGCATCTTTATTGATTTTCACTTCCGGCCTTTTTCCCTCCAGCAAGAGAACTTCAATGACATCGAAGCGGAACAACACCTTGGGATGATTTAGTTCTCGCAGCCAGGCATTCGCTCCACGAATGATAAGCCGCTCCTTCTCACGGTTAACGGCATCACCAGGTCGGCCAAACTGCTCACTGGTCCGCGTCTTGACCTCGGCGAAAACTAGAGTTTCACCGTCCCGATAAATGATGTCTACCTCTCCGCCTTTCGGTGCCCGAAAGTTCCGATAAAGCACCTTTCCCTTTTCACGATGGATCTGCTTTCCGGCAAGGCGTTCACCGGTCCTCCCGATATCGCGGTTCCATTCACCTGCCTCGACCAGATCGCGGGAAGCCAGGGTGACGAACCTGTCCAGCTCGCGATCCACCCACCGATACCACGCTGTTCGAATCCAGTTCACCGCTTCAATTTAGCCGCCTCCGCGACCGGGGCAAAACTCATTCGATGAATCGGACAGGGACCGCACTTGTCCAACGCCGCCTTGTGAATTGCGGTTCCATAGCCCTTGTGCCGCTCGAAACCATACTCCGGGTACTTCACCGCATACTCGATCATGAGCCGGTCGCGCTCCACCTTCGCAATGATACTCGCCGCCGCGATCGAAAGGCTCAGCGAGTCCCCTTTCACTAATCCGCGATGGGGTGCCGGGAAATTCTTCACCGGCCGGCCATCGATGAGAGCGATGTCCGGCGACGGATCGAGTTTCAAAAACGAGCGCCTCATTCCCTCCCAGGTCGCTTGCAAAATGTTGATCGCATCGATCTCATCCGCTTCGACCATGACCGAAGCCCATCGAATGCGGGGATCGCTGATGATCTCATCATAGAGCCGTTCTCGCGTTTTCTCCGGGAGCTGCTTCGAATCGTTCAGGACAGGATGCGAGTAGCCTTCGGGAAGGATGACGGCAGCCACCGAAACAGGCCCCGCGAGCGGCCCCCGTCCTGCTTCGTCGATTCCGGCCACGATCGGGTAGCCTTTTTTTTGCAGGGCTGTTTCGTAGGAAAAATCCGGCATTTTGCAAAGATATCGGACTCAGACAACTCGATTCACTTCGTCAATCAACTGGCGGAAACGTCCGGCCATGCCCCGTTTTTTCGAGCAAATCAATCGAGGCAGACCCTTGAGATGAGGTTCATCAGATTCTTCAGGCAGGGCCTCGCAGGCTTCATATTCCCCTTCCTCGAGGAGATCGAGGTAATCCACGTTCAGCTTGGCGAGCAATTCCGGAGTGACCGGTTTCTGCAAACGCATCACAAGGCGCTTTCCGACATAGCGATAGCTGTGGAAGTTGCTGTAAAAAGTGGTCACCTCCGCCACCGCCGCATCGACGTCGACCATGACTTTGAAAAGATGGAAATCGTCTTCAGAAATCAGACCAAGGCGGAAAAGATGATCTTTCACAAACTGCATCCACGTTTTCCAATAAGTTCCGCCATCGGCATCGACGAGCACGATCGGGACGACCTGAGCCTTTCCGGTTTGGATCAGTGTCAGGACCTCGAAGAGCTCATCCATCGTTCCGAAACCACCGGGCAGGGCCGCGATCGCATCGCTCTCTTTCACAAAGGCCAGCTTGCGGGTGAAAAAGTAGTTAAAGTTAATCAGCTTCTCATCTCCATCGATGTGAACATTGGCCCCCTGCTCAAAAGGAAGCTTAATATTGAGCCCGAAGCTGCTGTCGCGACCGGAGCCTTCCTGCGCAGCCTCCATGATCCCCGGACCGGCCCCCGTGATCGTCATGAAGCCGGCCTCCTTCATTTTCGCGGCGAACGAGACGGCCGCTTTGTATTCGGGTTCTTCAGGCTTCGTGCGCGCACTGCCAAAGATCGAAATCTTGCGCTCATCAGCGTAGGGGCCGAAGACGCGGCTCGACTGGCGCATTTCTTTGAGCGCGCGGTTGTAAAGCTTCAAGTCGCCTTCCGGTGGGCAATCCCGACCAAACTTCAACGCGGTGACGATCATTTCCCGAACAAGAGAATTCGAAGAATCGCAGGCCCACTCCTCGACCAGTTCGCGAATTCGCGCATCAATCGCCTCATCCCCGGTCGTTCCTGATTTTCGGGGAAGGCCAAAAATGCCGCCTCCAGTGAAGTCGCGGGGGTCCTTTCGCAAATGGCGTCTTTTACTCATACGGGGCGAGGCTACGGGATGAACGCCTGCGGCTCAATCTCTGATCGAAAAATCCTCGCCTTAAAAAGCCGATTTTTTCCTTTCATGCCCGTGATTTAGCGTGCTTATTCCCCGCCCCATGTCTATCCCTCTCGACGATATCAGAATCGACAGCTTAAAGCAGCTCATTGCCCCGACCATTCTCATGGAGGAAGTTCCCGTTTCCACCCGGGCTGCCGAGGTTGTTTCAGCGGCACGCACTGAAATCGCCGATATTCTTTCCGGAAAAGATGATCGCGTCCTCGCTGTCGTTGGCCCCTGCTCGATTCACGATACCGGCGCAGCGCTTGAATACGCGGACCGCCTTGCGGAACTGCAAAACAAAGTCTCCGGCGATCTCCTCCTCGTGATGCGGGTTTATTTTGAAAAGCCACGCACCACGGTTGGCTGGAAGGGTTTGATCAACGATCCTCACCTTGACGAGTCCTACGACATCAACGAAGGCGTTGCGATTGCGCGGAAGCTCCTCCTCGGAATTGCGGAGAAAGGCATCTCCGCCGGGACCGAGTTTCTCGACACGATCAGTCCTCAGTTTTACGCTGACCTCATCAGCTGGGGTGCGATCGGAGCACGCACCACTGAGTGCCAACTCCACCGCGAGCTTGCAAGCGGTCTCAGCATGCCGGTTGGATTCAAAAACGGCACCGGTGGTAATTTCCAAATCGCAATCGATGCGATCCAGTCGGCGAGCCAACCTCATCGTTTTCTCTCCGTGACCAAGTCCGGAGACAGCGCCATCGTCGCGACGAAAGGCAACGACACTTGTCACATCATCCTCCGCGGAGGAAAGACAGGCCCGAACTATGATCGTGAAAGCGTCGCCGAAGTCCGCAAAGCCCTCGAAGCTAAAGGCCTTGAGCCCGCTCTGATGCTCGACTGCAGCCACGCAAACAGCGGAAAGGACTTCCGAAATCAGCCCAAAGTCGCCGCTGAGATCGGTGCCCAGATTGCGACCGGTGACACCTCGATCCGGGCCGTCATGATTGAGAGTAACCTCAATGAGGGAGCCCAGAAGATTAACTCTGATCGCTCCAAGCTCGACTACGGGGTCAGCGTCACTGATTCCTGTGTGAGCTGGGAAACCACGATCACCATGATCGATCAACTCGCCACTGACGTCCGCAAGCGCCGCGCGACTTTTCTCGCTTAAGGGATTCAGACGGTCAAACAGGGTGAAGTCAGTGACTTAACCCTGTTCGTTTGCGGAGTTTGTTACGGCTTTACTGTGCCGCTGGAATTTCGGGCGGACCCGTCTTCCCTGCCGTTTTCTTTTTCTCTCCCGGTCTGAAATGACCGTTTCCGGCAGAATTCCTCCATGCAAGGCGGAGCCACCTCACGAGGGCAGCGGCCAGCCAAAGCGCCCAAAGCAACATGGCGAGGCGGAACCACCAGATTGAGATCGACAGGTAACCGGGCCGGGGAAGCGCTTCTCCCGCTCTTGCCGTGAACCACTTCAGATAGCTCGCAGTTGATCCGTTTCCGGCAACATACATCTGCGGATTTCCGAGCAATCCCGTCGATGCAATTCCGATAAAAACCCCGACGGAAATCAGGGTCAGAAAAATCAAAGCGGCCGAGCCTGTGTTGTAGTAACCCAAAGTAAGCTGCTGAAAACCGGGGCTGCCGCGCCACTGAATCATAAAAAGCCATGCCACAACTATTAACGAGAGTGCCACGGGAATCTGAGTCAAGCCGAAACAGAGGAGGAGCCACTCGTGCAAGCGAAGAGGGCTCGCGGGGAGGCGCGAAAGGACAAATGCAGCAATAATCGCGAAAATCAAAACGCCCCAAAACCGGACCGCCGGCCCGCGAAGCGGACCATCGAGGAACACAATCCAGCGATCTTCGGCCGGGCGAATGATGGTCGTGACGTTTGCTGATTCAACAGGGAGCTTCAAGAGATCCGCCCGTGTCCATCCACCCATCTCACCCGGGATCCTCCAGTCGATCTGAATCGTTTGTCCACCCGGTCGCAACGGGATCACGACGGAGTTGCCCTCCTTTCGAACCGGAATGGCGTTCCCGAAATGCTTCAGCGAAGTGACGTCGGCCCCTTCGGGAAGCTCGACCGCAAAGTCCTCGCCAAGGCTTGTCCGCAAAGTAAGCGAAAGCGAAGACGCCCGCTGTCTCCGTCCCGGGGTAAGCGTGTATTCTGCGGAGTCCACCGTAACCGCCGCTCCGGAAACAGCTTCGGGACGGGATACAGAAATGGTCGTCGCCTCGCCGGGCCAGGGTTGCCAAAGCGGAACCAATTGACTGTCATTGATCATGAAAGTCGGTGAGAGCCCGGCAAAGGAAACGTTCCAAACCGGCGAAGTAACCAACCGCCACTGCTCGGTCCAGCTGTCGGATTTTCGGGATGAAAGAATCAGCTCGCTACTTGGGGAAAGCTCCCCTTCCCAGCTGATACTCTCCACCGAGGGAGAGAGGCGAACTTCGATGACCCCGCCTTCGACGGAGCGCCCGGCACTGACCACTTTCTCTCCCGGTAAGACCGGCACCTGCATCACAACCACCCGCCCTGTCGGGGAAATCCTTGAAACTGTCGTCTTCACTCGCCAAACGAGGCCCAACTCAATCTGCCGTTCCACGAGGAGGGCATGACTTGTATCGGGACGATCGTAGTTGGCGGCGGCGGCTTGCCCGTTTTCATCCCTTGCTCTTGAGAAGAGAATCTGATCCTCGGCACTGCCATCCGGGCGGATCCCGCTGACGCTCCAGCCCTCTGCCTCAATCGCAAACCGACGGGGCTTTAAAGGGAATCCCCACTCCCAGTCGGTGACGTCACGAAGCCGGCCGCTAACGGTAAGACGATGGATCCCCGTTTCCGGTAAAAGCACCCATAGCTGCCCTTCATTCCTCAGTAGGGTCGGGGCAGACTCATTGGAAAATTCAGCCGACGACGGAACGAACGCTCCCAGAGGGACAGGCACCGGCGCGGCGCATCTTGCGGCGGCATGATATACAAAGGTGAAGGAAACCGATTCCCCTTCCGCCGCAAAGGTTGCTGACTCAATTCCGGCGGCACCCGGAAAAGCATCCGAAGGTTCGGTCAATCGCTTCTCCAGCTCGGAGAGCATCTCTGCATGGGGGAACTGAGCCTGCGCCTCACCGGGGAGAGTGAACAAACAGAGTCCGGCAATAAGCATTGCCGCCGCTCCCGCGGCTCCGGAATCAACAGTGATGCGCTCTTTTTCCGCAGGCGGGTTCTTCTTTCGTCTTATCGAAAGGAGCATCGCGAGCAATCCGATCAAACAGAGAACGCGAACGATGGCAAGGAGCCGGGAAAAAATCGGCGTAATCAGAACCGGGCGCACTTCCTGAGATGATGAAACGGGTCCCTTCCAACCGAATTCAACCGTGCGCCAGGACCATGTCGGAAGTCCGGGGCCGGTCTGGATCACCGCATTCGGGTCATTCGCGAGATTCGATTTCCTTAACTTGAAAGAGTCTTTCGAGTAGTCCGATGCGGTCGAGGAACCCAGTGTGTAAACCCCTTCCACAAGGGCATCCGAAGCATACTCGACCGGATTGCCCGTCGTCGAGAAAGCAGCTCTCCGCTCCAGTTGTGGGAAGATTGCCCCCTGAATCTGATCAGTCAGAAAAGGGAGCAGAAAGAGGAGCAGAATCACCGCAAATGCCCATTTTACGCCGGCGGTGAGCTTCCGCCAGCGCCCCTCCGGCATAAATGTGACCAGCGCCACCGGGACGAGAAGAAAAAGCCACGGAAGCTTCGGTGCCCCCGGCTCATGGTAAGCGAGTCCATACGCCGCAAAGGCCAGCAGAGCGGCTCCGAAACCCCGCAAACGAAAGACCGCGAGAGTGAAAAGAAGGAGGAGGAATAAATCGAGCAGGTTCCAGGCTGTTAGCCAGTCGCCCTGCGAGTAGTCCGCTCCGAAAAGAGCGAAGAGTCGATAGCCGGGAGGAAGCTGCATTACTGCAGTGAGTCCATCCGCATTGGCCTGCCAACCAGTCGCAGGAAGGGTCTCGTCCATTTTGATCCGTCCCGTCGCCACGGCTGACAAGACCGGAGATCTCACTTCAAACCCCGGAGCACCTCCATCAGGATTGTGAGTGATCAACTGAGGCTCCCCCGCGACACTGACGGAACCGAGCTCATGACCGCTCGCGGCATCCAGTCTTTGCATATTCCTAACAGAACCACTCAGAGCATCCTGATAGGTGATCATTTTCCCGTCATCATCCAACCAGAGGGAACGCTGAATTTTTAGCGGCGAACTCCCCTGCTCTCCGGGCCCCCTGACTCGCTCGATGAGTTGAAATGGCTGCGAGGTGTCCCACCGGTAAATCGGAAGCGCCCTCCAAGCCTCGGGCACCTGCGTTTGCGCGACATCAATCTGAGGAAGCCCAACGATTTCCGCCTGCCGAAATTCCGGCAACGCCCGATAGGCAATCGCCTGATCAACGACTGCCGGGGTCTTGCCCGGGGGAAACGTAATCGTCTCGACTTGCTCCGTTTGAAAGGCACGGAGAGAAATTGTCCAGCGACCAGGACGAAGCTGCGCCTTCAAAAATCCGCTTTCATCAATCGCGACCGGGATCGGAGCAATGATACTGGCCAACTCCCACCCTTCGGGAAGGACCGTCCCCAGTGCTTCCTCACGACTCTTACCCGCAACGATCAGCTCTATTTTTGTTTCAAACCAAAGTGGAATTCCATCCTCCAGTTGCGAGTAAACCTTGATCGAAAGAAAGTCCTCATCAACCGGCTCAGACGACGCCTGACGCTGCAGCCAGAGAGTTCCGTCTGCATCCCACGATGGATTTCCCTGCGGAGCACCCGCGACCGTAAGGTTGAGCAATCCGATCTCCGGTGGAAGCTGAATTTGCTGAGGAAGCACGGGCCAGCGAAATTTTCCGGCAATCGAGGCAACCCCTGCAGGAAGTTGTATCGCAGGTCGACCGTCTCGCTCGACAACCGGCACGGGATTCCCGGAGACCGTGACGTTCTGCGGCCAAAGCCGCGAACTGCCCGGAAGGCCAAGCCAGGACTCTCGAAACGCAACCACCTCCATCGAAAAATCCGCACCGCTCGCGGTTGCGTCGAGCTGGAGACGTGAACTCCACAGGGGGTGTTGAACCGCAGGGTTTCCGTGGTCGCGTGGACTCTCCAGATCGATCCCGCTGTGGGTGACCCAACCTACCCAGGGCTGCAGGGCTTCCGGAATCGCCTCAGAAGTATCGGATGCAGATTGCTCCGTGACTTCCTCCGGTCCGAAAAATTCCTGAGCCAAAGCGGTTTGAGGCGGAAGCCAGGATGAGACAAGGAAAGCGAGGACGAGAAGCCGGAGGAATTTCATGATAGCGATACGGGGGTTCAACCCGATTCTATCGCGGTAACGGAAACAAAGGCGATGGGAAAGCGAAGGCTCCCTTTTTGGTTTGGGTCAAAAACTCAACTACTGAGAAGACGACTGACTTTTCTGAAAGTCTCTGAATAGAGCAATCTGATCCGGCTCCGCTCTCGATTGAAGCGCTTCGTTTTTCTCAAGCCAGATCTTGAATTCCTTTTCCTCAGGCCCGGTCAGGGTTGTTCGGGGATCGCTCTTTTCACGACTCCTCGCGGCTCCCGGAGGCCACGGAGCCCCCGGCTCCGATCTTTGCGCCTTCGATTTCACCGGCGCAGAACGAGGGGGAAGAGCTTGCCCACCGAATGGCTCGCTCATGATCAGTCGATGGATCACCTCTCCAAAAAACAGCAGATAGATCCCCATTACGCCCGAGAGGATAATGTGAAAAGCCATGCTGCCGAATAGCGAGAAGCTGCCGCCCGAACCGTCGGAAAACAAAGACGAATTCGTCTGGCTGAAAAGGTTTCCGGCTTGAATCAAGGTGACCACCAACAAAAGGGCCCGGTAGCAAAAGATGACACCAAAGGTGCGGATGATCACCCAGACCAGCTGATTTTTCGTTAGAGAATCTTTCATGAAACAGGATGGCTCAAAATCAATTGAGGTAAGCAATAATGAGCTGCCTTGACCCTAAGGAAGTCATCCTCTCTCGAAAAGAAATTTCGTCAGCCGTGGGAGGGTCCTGCTACAGGCAACAGCAACGCAGATCAGCCCTCGCATTTTCCCTCTGCCTTGGCATAATTTGAGGCATGCGTTTCCTCATCGTCTTTGCCCTCACCTGCCTCGGGTTCACCGCTCTTTCGAGTGATCGCCCCAATGTGCTTCTCATCTGCATCGATGATCTTCGCCCCGAGCTGAATTGCTACGGAGTCGATTACATCCACTCTCCCCATATCGACCGTCTCGCGGCAAGCGGGATGCGCTTTAATCGTCACTATGTCCAGGCACCGACCTGCGGTGCCTCGCGCTATGCGCTGATGACTGGAAAATATGGACCCTCTGCCAATGATGCTCTTTTTAAACGCATTGAGGGCGTGAGCACGCCGACCGCTCCGGAGTGGTTTCGGGAGAATGGCTACATCACTGTTTCCGTGGGCAAAGTCTCCCACCATCCCGGCGGCCTCGGTGGCCCCGACTGGAACGATGAAGCCATCATCGAAATGCCGGGGGCCTGGGTTCGCCAACAAATGCCGGTTGGGGACTGGCTCCATCCGCGCGGCGCAATGCATGGATTGGCTCATGGAGAGATCCGAACAAATGCCGGCGACATGGATCTCTTCCAACTCGAAGAGGGCTACGATTACATTTATCCGGACGGCCTCATCACCGACACCGCCCTGCAGGAGCTGAACGAACTCGCCGCCGCCAATGACACTGAGCCCTTCTTTCTCGCCGTTGGTATTATCCGGCCGCATCTCCCTTTCGGCGCTCCGGCGAAATACATGAAGCATTATGAAGGGGTCGAACTCCCGCCGATTGCCCATCCGGAAAAACCGGAGGGGAAAACGACCTGGCACAAATCCGGGGAGTTCATGAAATACAATCGATGGGGTCGTGATCCTAACACTGATTCAGAATTCGCTGACGAGGTCCGTCGTCACTACGCCGCCTGCGTCACTTACGCGGATGCCCAGGCGGGACGTCTCCTCGATCGGCTTGAGGAATTAGGACTTAGTGACAATACCATTGTTGTCCTGTGGGGCGACCACGGCTGGCACCTCGGCGAACACGCGATCTGGGGGAAACATGCCCTCTTTGAGGAGTCGCTGCATTCCCCTCTCATCGTCCGCTATCCGGGAATGACGAACCCCGGCTCGGCCACGGAGGAGATCGTGGAGACGATCGACCTTTTCCCGACTCTGGCTGATCTCGCCGGTCTCGAAGCGCCGGAGTTTACCGATGGAGAATCACTCAAGCCCCTCGTTGAAGGAACCGGGAAAGGACGACCCGCGATTTCCTACTATCGGGGAGACACCGCGACAATCCGGACGGATCGCTATCGGATGATCCTCCACCCGGACCATGTCGAGCTGTATGATCACCAGAGCGAGGCGGGAGAAACGAAGAACATCGCCGCAGAAAATCCCGGGATCGTCGCAGAGTTGACTGCGGAGCTGAAGGAAAGACGTCCGTAGTCCTTTTTCGGGTAGGATGGGTTGCCCGCCCCGTCGCCTTTGCTTCGGCCGGAGACGGGTTAGGCAACCCATCCTACTTTTTCACCGCGTCGTGATCCTTGCTTTGAGGAGACCCATCAATGAATAGAGGCCGAAGTAGGCGCGGTTGAGATAGATTGAATCGGCGGATCCCCGAGCTGTTTTCATTTGTTTCAGCTCTGAGTTCCGGCGCTGTTCGTCGCCCATTTCAAAGATGCTCGCCATGTAGGTTTCATCGCTGAAATCGAATTCACCTTCATGAAAAGGACGGCCGAGAAGTCTTGCGCCCCGCTCCGCACCTTCGAGAATGAGCTCTCGCTCGCGCGGAGAGTCGTCGTCGGAAAGGACCTGCAACTGCCGCAGCCCGGCCTCAAATTTTTCGGGATCGTTCAAGACTTCGAGATCGAGGAAGCGGAAGTAGTCGCGATGAAAATCAGGATCCAATTCCTTGGTGCACCCGAAGTCTAACACGACCACCTCATTCGCGGCATCGACGAGAAAATTTCCCGGATGAGGATCGGCGTGAAACTGCTTGAGCTCGTGGATTTGAAACTGATAGAAATCCCAGATCGCCTGGGCAACGCGGTTCTTCACTTCCTGATCGACTTCCTCCCCGGCAAAGCGGTCAAGCGGGCGACCGTCGATCCAGTCCATCGTGAGGACACGACGATTGGAAAGTTCAGGGTAGTAGCGGGGAAATCGCAACCCTTCCACTTTTCCCCTCGTCGCCTCGGAGAGCTCGATAGAGCGCTCGAGTTCAAGCGAGTAATCCGTTTCTTCGAGAAGCCGCTTCTTCACTTCCTGAAAGTAAGGCTCCACGTCCATGTCGCTGAGTCCGAGCATTTGCAGGGCGACCGGCTTCACGACGGCGAGGTCACTGTGCAAGCTATCAGCCACCCCTGGATACTGCACCTTCACGGCAAACCTTTGATCTCCTTTCGTCGCCTCGTGAACCTGTCCGATTGATGCCCCGTGCTTTGCCGACTGCGAAAAGGTATCGAAAAGATCGAGTGGTCCCTTCGCAAACTCACGCTGGAATGTCCTCACGACAAGCGGGTAGGACAAAGGCGGTGCCGAGTACTGCGCCTGGGCGAACTGAGTCCGAAAGGCATCTGGCAGCATGTTTTTATCAATGCTCAGCATTTGGGCGAGCTTGAGCGGGCCCCCTTTGAGCCTCGAAAAAGTCTCATAGACGGCTCCGGCGTTGGCTTCATCCAGATCAGTGCGATCATTCCCTCCGCCGACGGCGCGCTTGCCATAGTGCTTAAGGTAGTTGACCCCAACTTTGGCACCGGCTCCGGCGAGAGCGGCGATGCGCGACGCTTTCCCTGAGGGAATAGAAGTTTGCTCAGGTGTACTCATGAAGGATTGGAAGGACCCCAACTCCGCCCGCTCAGAAAACGGAAAAGATCGAAAGCAGAATCGACTGCCTGAGTCCCCATGACGTCAAAAGCGAGGCGAACTGATTTCTCGATGTAGGCATCGGTCCGCTCGAATCCCCTGCTCGTGTCTTCAAGATTGAATTCGATCACCGAAAGAAGGTGCCCGAACAATCCGAGTGGATAGGCGCGGGTCAGATTTCCCCGACACGCGACTTCCCCGTTCTCACGACCTGAAGCGAGAACACGCTCGGCAAACCCGGTGAAGGCATGTCTCATGCCGCAGAGGCTCTGATGAGGTTTATCCCCTTTCGGGAGTCGCGGAAAGCGGGCGAGAAAGAAAGAGCGTTGATCCAGAATCCGATCACACAGCGCGTAGTAAAAAGTGAGCAGCTTCTGCTGCGCGCTGAAACCACTCCACTCATCGCCATGCTCCACCGCGTGAATCGTGTCCGCGACTGCCCGCTTCCAAATCTCTGCCTCAAGCGCTTCGAAAGAGGCAAAGTGCTCGAAAAATTCGCGCTCGCTCACTTCAAGATCTTTCGCGAAGGCATAGACAGAGGCAGGTGGGTGGCCCGTTTCGAGGACGAGGTGAATGTATTTCCCGATGGCGTGGTCGTGATCCATTTCAGATCAATACGCACCACGAAGGAATTCAGTTATCCACAAAAAAAGACCGACGATTGCCGGCCATTCTTTGAAGGAGAAGAGTCGAAAGTGAAATCAATCAGCGAGCGCCTCGCGCGCTGCCGCCGCACTGTAGTCGCGATTGAGCTTAGCGATCACATCAGCGCTGATTTCTTTCGGGCAAACCGCTTCACACTCGTACTGGTTGGTGCAGTTTCCAAAGCCCTCTGCGTCCATCTGGCGAACGAGTGCGAGAGTTCTTTTGTCCTTTTCCGGGTGTCCCTGCGGAAGACGGTTCAAGTGATTTGCCTTCGCCCCGACGAAGAGCATTGCACTGGCGTTTTTGCAGGAAGCAACGCAGGCCCCACAGCCAATACAAGCCGCTGAATCAAATGAGGCATCGGCGTCATGTTTCGAAATTGGGACAGCATTCGCATCCGGCGCTGATCCTGTCCGGACATCAATGTAACCGCCGGCAGCAATGATTCGGTCAAACGCTGAACGATCCACCATGAGGTCTTTCAGAATTGGAAAGGCCTTCGCCCGGAACGGCTCGATCCAGATCGTATCGCCCTCACGGAACTTCCGCATATGAACCTGGCAGGTCGTAATGCCCCGGTCCTTGCTGTGAGGCACCCCATTGATCGTGAGCGAACACATCCCGCAGATGCCTTCCCGACAATCGTGGTCGAAGTGGATCGGATCGCCTCCGTCGAGGATGATTCGCTCGTTTACGATGTCGAGCATTTCGAGAAACGAAGCCTCGAAAGGGATGTCTTTCGCATCGTAGGTCTGAATGCTTCCGGTGTCGTTTGCGTGGGCCTGACGCCAGACTTTAAGAGTGAGATTCATGTCGTCTTGGATGAGTTATTATTGATTACGTTGCCAATCGCCTACTTGTAGCTCCGCACGCTGAGTTTCACGCTTTCGTAGACCAGCTTCTCTTTGTGAAGAATTGGTTCCTCTCCCGGGGATGTGTATTCCCAGGCGGAAACATAGGCGAATTCGTCGTCGCGTCGCTTCGCTTCCCCTTCGTTGGTGAAGCCGGACTGAACGGCTTCGTCATCTTTGGTAAACTGATACTCCTCGCGGAAGTGACCTCCGCAGGATTCTTCACGATCCAGCGCATCGTGGCACATGACTTCCGCGAAATCGATGAAATCGGCGACACGGCCGGCTTTCTCCAATTCCATGTTCACTCCGTCGGCACTGCCGGGGATTTTCACATTTTCCCAGAAGTCTTTGCGAATTTCGGGGATCTTCCGCAAGGCTTCTTCAAGCCCCTCTTTGGTCCGGGCCATCCCGCATTTATCCCAGACGAGGAGACCAAGTTCGCGGTGAAAGCTGTCGACCGTCTTCGTACCCTTAATGCTGAGGAGCTTTTCGATGCGCGCTTTGACTTCGGCCTCCGCCTCAGCAAATTCCGGAGCATCGGTCGTGACCGCACCCGGAGTCTGATCGACGAGGTAGTTCGGAAGCGTCGCCGGAATCACAAAATAGCCATCAGCGAGCCCCTGCATGAGAGCACTCGCACCGAGGCGGTTCGCGCCATGGTCGGAGAAATTGGCTTCGCCAAGGACGTGAAGCCCCTTCACATTCGACTGGAGATTATAGTCCACCCAGAGTCCGCCCATCGTGTAGTGCACGGCGGGATAAATCATCATCGGTGTCTTGTAAGGATTGTCCCCCATGATCTTCTCATACATCTGGAAAAGGTTTCCATAGCGGGCGCGGATCGTGTCCTCGCCGAGTCGGGCAATCGCATCGCTGAAGTCGAGAAAAACGCCGAGGCCTGTTTTCGCGACACCACGACCTTCATCGCAGACTTCCTTAGCGGAACGGGAAGAAATATCGCGGGGAGCAAGGTTTCCGAAAGAAGGATACTTCCGCTCCAGATAGTAGTCGCGATCTTCTTCGGCAACGTCTGCGGCGGTCAACACGCCTTCGCGAATCTTCTTCGCCACTTCGGCATCCTTCGGAGCCCAGATTCGGCCATCGTTCCGGAGGGATTCTGACATCAGAGTCAATTTGCTCTGGTAGTCACCGCTCACGGGAATGCAGGTGGGGTGAATTTGGGTGTAGCAGGGATTCGCCATGTAGGCACCGCGCTTGTGCGCGCGAAAGGCCGCCATGACATTGCAGCCCATCGCGTTTGTCGAAAGGAAGAAGACGTTTCCATAGCCGCCGGTCGCGAGGAGGACACAGTCAGCGGAGTGACTTTCGATTTCGCCGGTCTTGAGGTCGCGCACGACGATCCCTTTGGCGTGGCCATCGACTTTGACGAGATCCAGCATTTCCGTCCGGGGATACATTGTGACTCCCCCTTTGGAGATCTCTTTCTCCAGCGCCTGGTAGGCACCGATGAGAAGCTGCTGGCCAGTCTGACCACGAGCGTAGAAAGTCCGGCTCACCTGAGCGCCACCGAAGGAACGGTTGTCGAGAAGTCCGCCATACTCACGGGCGAAAGGAACGCCCTGCGCGACACACTGGTCGATGATGTTCACACTGACCTCAGCGAGGCGGTGGACATTTGCCTCACGCGAGCGGAAGTCACCACCCTTGACCGTGTCGTAGAAAAGCCGCCAGACTGAATCACCATCGTTGCGGTAATTTTTCGCCGCGTTGATTCCTCCCTGAGCCGCAATCGAATGGGCGCGTCGAGGACTGTCCTGATAACAGAAGCACTTCACCTGATAACCCAGCTCCGAGAGAGTCGCGGCAGCCGACCCGCCCGCGAGGCCGGAGCCAACTACGATGATCGAATACTTCCGCTTGTTCGCCGGGTTGATAAGTTTCGCGTTACTCTTGAACTTCGTCCACTTGTCCGCGAGCGGACCGTCCGGAATTGCTGATTCGAGAGTGCCGGCGAGTGAGCCTGTGGTTGAACCGTCGTATGCCATGGGATGAGTCGGTAGAGTTTCGGGAATTTCAGATCAGGATTCAGTGACCGCTTCGACAGTCGCGCCGCGGGCGGCGGATTTCTCAGGGACCCCTTTGTCCCTGAGCAGGTTCACAGAGGCGAGAAAGGGAATGGAAATAAAGCCGAGCCAGAGAACGATCGTCACCGCAATTCCGACCTTTCCGATGATCCATCGAGTCTTCTCGGAGCGAAGACCCAGCGTCTGGAAAAGCGAGGAGATGCCGTGGTTAAGATGCGTGCAGAAAAAGGAAATCGCGACAATGTAGAATAGAACCACAATCGGATTCTGGAAGCCGGTGATGACCATGCCGTAAACATCGTGACGGCTCGGGTCCATTGGGTCCTTCATTGCCGCGAGGTCCGGATCGACCCGCACCGTGAAGTGGAGGAGGTGGAAGATCACAAAGCCGAGCACGGTCAGACCGCTCCAAATCATCATGCGCGAACTACGGGGAGCCTGCACGGTCGCGTCATACGCGTAGCGACTGTTTCGCGCGGCACGGTTTTCACGGACGAGAGCGATTGTCGCGATGATATGCAAAGTGAAGGCACCGATAAGACCTAGGCGGAAAATCCAGATCCCCCAGCCGTGGAGAAAGTGATGCAGAAAGTAAGCATAATCGTTCAGCGACTCTCGCCCCTGAAAGATGAGCAGGTTACCGACCATGTGAGCAACCAGGAAACCCACCAACATGATGCCTGTCACGGCAACAATGAGCTTTTTTCCTATGGAGGACTCCCAAAATCCAAGAAGAGCTTTTCCGAGCGCGTTCATTTCCGGTTTCTTAAGCAATACGCTGCCCTTTTGCAAGAAGATGGGGGGCGAAAACAGGAAATAGTGCAAAATAATTCATTTCCCCGCAAAATTGGCGCAGTCAATGCGGCTTGACTGCCTTTGTTGAAAGAAATTCTCATTGCCAAAGGACCTTCACGACCCCTAGCATCACCGATTTCGGAACCATGTCGACTCCCCGCCGCTTTCTCGCATTTCTCCTTGTCCTGCTCTCCCCGGCAGCCGCTTTCGCAGAAGAAGCCTCCACTTCCGCCGCTGACAAGATCAACTCGGCTCTCGAACCGATCGCCGACAAGGCACTGGAAATCATTTTCTGGGGATTCGAAGTCACCGACGGAGTGACTCTTCCCCTCGTTCTCGTCGCTCTCGGCGGAACCGCCGTCTTCCTCACGATCTACTTCAAGTTCATCAATCTCCGCGGTTTCGGGATCGCGCTACGCACCGTGAAGGGAAAATACACCGACCCGAATGCGCCCGGTCAGATCTCTCACTTCCAGGCCCTCAGCGCCGCACTTTCCGCCACCGTGGGACTCGGCAATATAGGCGGTGTCGCCGTTGCCGTTGGCGTCGGTGGACCCGGCGCTACTTTCTGGATGATCGTGATGGGCCTTTGCGGCATGACCACCAAATTCGCCGAGTGCACCCTCGGAGTGAAATACCGTCGCATCGCGAAAGACGGAACCGTTAAAGGTGGGGCGATGTATTACCTTCGGGACGGATTTAAAGAAATTGGAATGGGTCCCATCGGCGCAGTCCTCGCGGTTTTCTTTGCTCTTTTTGTGATTGGCGGAGCCTTTGGCGCCGGAAACATGTTCCAGTCGAACCAAGCCTTCAGCCAGTTCAGCTCAACCTTTCTCGACGCGGATGTCGCTCAAAGTAGCAACGCCAAGTTGACCTTCGGAATCATCCTTGCAATCGTTGTCGGCCTTGTCATCATTGGTGGTATTGTCAGGATAGCACAGGTCACCGCTTTCCTCGTCCCGTTCATGTGCGGCATCTACATGCTCACCGCGCTCGTCATCATTTTGACCAACCTTGGCGAGGTCCTGCCCGCTTGCGGCACGATTCTCAGTTCAGCTTTTAGTAACGAAGCGGTCACCGGAGGACTCATCGGGGTCTTGATTCAGGGCATCCGCCGTGCCGCATTCTCGAACGAAGCGGGTCTTGGCTCTGCTCCCATTGCCCACTCAGCGGTGAAAACGGACAAGCCGGCCTCCGAGGGTTTTGTCGCTCTCTTAGAGCCCTTTGTTGATACCGTCGTGGTCTGCACCATGACTGCTCTCGTTATCGTCATCACTGGTGTCTGGCAAGTCAGTGCCGAAGTCAATCCGGGCGGCACGCAGATAGTTGCCGCTCCCGGATCTTCGGAAGTCGTTCGCGAACTCGACGAGGGTCAATACGTTCACACGCGAGTTTCAAAGGATGACCACTTCGAAGTGATCGGATTGGTTTCCGCAGAAGACACCACGGTGGAAAAAGTGAACGGATGGGTCGCATCTGACGCAGTCACGGATCGCAAGGGGGTCGCCATGACCTCCATGGCCTTCGGCTCCGTCATTTCCTGGTTTCCCGCCCTTCTCACCATTGCCGTCGTCCTCTTCGCCTTCTCGACGATGATCTCGTGGTCCTACTACGGCGAGCAGGGGGTCATGTATCTCTTCAGCAGCCTCGGCGATGATAAAATGAAAATCCCTGTTCTCGTCTACAAGGTGGTCTTCTGTCTCCTCATCGTGGTCGGATCGTCGGCCTCTCTGACGAACGTCCTGAATCTCTCCGATGCGATGATCTTTGCGATGGTGATCCCTAACCTGATCGGTCTTTACTTCCTCCTTCCCGTCGTAAAACGGGAGGCCGATTCTTATCTTGAGCACGTCAGATCGGTTGATGGCAAATCCTGATGACCAAGCCCGCCGAACTGAAAAGATCCGCCGCCGCCCTATGGAGCCTCGTCTTTGGCATCCTCAGCATCACCTGTCTCTGGCTCTTTGCTTCGATTCCGGCGATCATTCTCGGCTGCGTTGCCCTCGGGAAAACCAGTGAGCCGAACCCCGAGATGTCGGGTCGTGGGATCGCGAAAGCGGGTATTTCAACTGGATGCATCGGCACGATTTTCGGGCTTTTCCCGATGGGGATCTGGCTGGCGGTGATGATTCCCGCAACGATTCAGGATGAAATCGGCGACCGGACCGCAACGGTAGAGCTTGCCGAAATCAGCGTCGCGATCCAGCGCTACGCGGTGATCGAGGGCACCTACCCCGAAACCTTGCAGGATCTGATTCCGCTGCACCTCGCGGATGACGAGTCGATCACGATGCGATCTTCACCATCACGGGGTGAATCGCCCTACCTCTATCGACTGGAAGGCTTCCGGTCTGAAACGCCTGAGACATCCCCTGTCGTTCTCACGCCGGAACTGGTCGACGGGCAACGAATCGTCATCTTTGCCGACGGGAAAGTGGCGGCGACAATTGACGAGACGATCATCGAATTGTTTGGTGCGGTGTCCGGAGGCATCTGAGACGGGTCAGGCAACCCGTCCTACTTGCCGGACCGACGCGGACAGCGGGGACGCTGTCCCTCCAGCTCCGCGCCCGATCACCACCCTGCCCCGCTTACGCGAAAATCTCTTTCACGACGCGACCGTGGACGTCGGTGAGCCGGAAATCCCGGCCTGCGAAATTGTAAGTCAACTGCTCGTGATCAAGACCGAGGGCATGCAGGATCGTCGCGTGGAGATCATGCATGTGGACTTTGTTCTCCACTGCCTGAAACCCGAACTCATCGGTCGCACCGTAGGACATTCCCGGTTTCACCCCGCCACCCGCGAGCCAAACGGTGAAACCGCGCGGATTGTGATCCCGGCCATTGTTGTTTTGTGAGAAAGGAGTCCGCCCAAATTCCGCGCCCCACCAGACGAGGGTATCTTCAAGGAGCCCGCGCCGTTTCAAATCCTCTAGCAATCCGGCAATCGGCTTATCGACCTCCGCCGCGAGCTGCTCGTGCTTCGGCATATTACTATGCTGATCCCAGACCGGCGTCGAGGAGTTATCGCAATGACTGACCTGAATGAAACGCACGCCTGACTCGGCGAGTTGTCGCGCGGCGAGACACTGGCGGGCGAAGCCGTCCGTGGTGTCATTCCCGATCCCATAGAGATCCCGGGTCTCGCGGGATTCACGATTCACATCGACGAGTTCCGACGCGTGCGTCTGCATGCGCCAGGCGAGTTCGTGGCTTTTGATCACCCCGTCGAGAACCGAGTCACTCGAATCGGCGACCTGCATTCGGTTGAGCTGATCAAGAAAGTCGTGCTCGCGTTTCACCGCCCCGTCGCTGAGCGGATTGGAGAGGTTCCGGATTTCAGGTCTCGCATTGGGATTCCCCGGCTCGCCGAGAACGGTTCCCTGGTGAAAGGCCGGCAGAAAAGCATTGGCGTAGTTCCTCGGGCCCCCTTTGTTCGCCGGCGGATTCACGGTCACAAACGCGGGCAGATTCTCATTTTCAGCCCCCAATCCGTAGCTGATCCACGCGCCCATGGAAGGGCGCACCAAGTTGGTCGCCCCGGTGTGGAGAAACAAAGTCGAAGGCCCGTGGGCAACGCCTTCGGTGTGCATCGAGTGGATAAAACAGAGTTTGTCGATATGACCGGCGACCTCAGGGAAAAGCGAAGACGACCACCGCCCCGACTCGCCGTATTGCTTGAAATCCCACATCGGCTTCATGACCGTCCGCTGCTCCTCAGCCCTGGTTCTCGGGACGTAGAATCCGACCTCGCGTTGATGCGCTTTGATCAGCTCCGGTTTGTAGTCGTAGGTATCGACCTGGCTCGGACCGCCCTGCATGAAAAGGAAAATGACCCGCTTTGCCCGCGGCGCGATCACCGGGGTTTGATTGGCCATCGCGGAAAAAGCGAGACTACCAAAGCCACATCCTGCGGCTTTGAGGAGTTGTCGGCGGCTGGGATTCAACAGGGTTGGGTCCATCGTTAAATAGGGTTCGCGACCCTCGTTAGGGTTGGGTCACCTCAGATAGCGGAAATCGACTGACGCGAAAAGGCTCCGCTTCAGTGCCGCCCAGGCGTCGGCTTTGTCGCCGGAGGGATCGTCTCCGGACTCTTTCAGAAAACTCATCGCGAGCGAGGCTTCGCTATCGGTGGGGGGACGCCCCACCGCCAGTCGAAAGGCCCGCTCGACCCGCACTTCGTCGGAGACCGCCTCGCCGCCGAGCAATTCAGCGGCAGCCGCGTGCGAGCGCTGATGAATAAATTTGCTGTTTGTCAGGAAAAGCGACTGGGTCGGAATCGTGCTATGCGACCGCTTCCCGATCGTGAAATTAGGATTCGCAAAATCGAAGACGGTAAACATTTCATAGCCGGAATTCCGGAACACGGGAACGTAAACGCTTCGGCGCATTGTCGTGAACTCATAGCCGAACTCGCTGCGGAAACCGTCCGGCAAAGACGGACCTCCCGCAGTCGGATCAAGCTCACCGGAGAGAGTCAGGATCGCGTCGCGGAGAGATTCGGCATCGAGCGGTCGCAAATGGGCGCGGGCGTAGAGTTTGTTTTCCGGATCGATCTCATCGCCTGCGACGAGGCCCCGTCCCGTCGAACGGGAGTAGACCTCGGACATCATGATTTCGCGAACGAGCGACTTCGTTGACCAGCCGCTCGCGATGAGACGCCCCGCGAGATAGTCGAGCAGCTCCGGATGGGTCGGCTCCTCGCCGGTGACACCGAAATTGTCAGCGGTTCGCACGAGGCCTTCGCCCATCAGCTTGAGCCAGATGCGGTTTGCAAGAACTCGGGCCGTGAGGGGATGTCGCGCATCGACGAGCCAGTTGGCAAGTTCAAGACGACCGCTCGCCTCCGTTGAAAGCGACGGCGCTTCCCAACTCGCGACTTCAAGAAATCCGCGGGGAACGACCTCGCCGCGATTGGACTCCATCCCGCGAATTCTCAGCGCGGTGCCCCCGATCACATCGGTTCCCTTATCAACGACACTCATCGCCTGCGGAATCGCGGGCGCCGCCGAGCGAAGGGTTTTCAATGCCGCTTCGGCCGACTTCAGCGAAGTTTCGAGACGCTGAATTTCCTGAGTGAGTTCCGGCGAAATCTCTCTCTCGACCCGCTCGCCGATGGGGAGCCACTGCACGGCATCCGCAATGACGTGACCGTCCTCTTCACTTTGATTGCTCATGACCACAGTCACGGTTTCCCCGGCGGAAATCTCGTAGACGCCGACGGTCTGAAAAAGTTCATCATGCTCCGGTGCGAGGCGCTGGTTGATGAGAACGAGGTCCTCCCCACCCCTGACTTTAACCATGACGGGGGTTTTCGTATTCCGACTAGGCCCCGTGGAGTAGGAAAGGCGAAGCTCATAAGTTCCCGCCCCGGGCAGGCTCGCTTTCCAGGTCACGGTCTTCGGCTCCTGACTCGCGTTCATGTCGTGAAGGTAGCCCGCTCCAACCCAGCGACCGGCGCTCGTCGAAGCCTCCCATTCCCCGTCGAAAGTTGCCTCTGAATTATCGATCACGACGCCGGGAAGTGACTCCGCCCGAACGCTGCGAAGCGGTCCACCACTCCCCCGCCCCATTTCCGCGAGCCGGTCCGTGAGATCTTTCACCTGCGAGACGAGCTCCTTTTCCTCTCCCTCGAATTTTGCGATCGCGGCCCTGGCCTCTTCAGTCGGCGGAACGGGTTCACGGTGCCAGTTCGAGACGTTGGCGTGAGTCACTGAATGGGTGCTCAGGAAAATGCCGGCCATCGCGTAGTAATCACGCGTCGGGATCGGGTCAAATTTGTGATCATGACACCGGGCGCATCCCACGGTCTGCCCCATGAAGGCGCGACCGATCGTATCGATCTGCTCGTCGACAATTTCAAAGTCGAGCTCGGCCTTGTTCTGGTTCTCATAATTGTGCGGCCCGAGGATAAGAAATCCGGTCGCGATCAGATTCCGCTGGCGCTCTTTCAAATTTTCGTAGGGCAACAAATCGCCCGCGATCTGCTCCGTGATGAGCCGGTCAAGCGGTCGATCTTTACGAAAAGCATCGATGATGTAATCCCGATACCGCCACGCGTCGGGAAAGGGCATCGAGCGTCCCCCGCCGCTCGAATCCGCGTAGCGGGCGATGTCGAGCCAATGCCTGCCCCAGCGCTCCCCGAAGGCGTCCGATGCGAGCCAGCGATCGAGCATCGCCTCCCATTTCTTCCCTTCCGGATCTTCGAGGAAATTTTCCTGTTCGGTCAGGTTTGGAATCAAGCCGGTGAGATCAAGCTTTGCCCGTCGCAGGCGTTGAAGCGACCCGGTGCGGGGTTCGGGCGTCAATCCGGCCGCGTCCAGCTTTGCGCCGATGAAATCATCAATCGTTTTCTTTTCCCCGAATGACTCCTGGCGGGGTCGGAAGGACCAGAACTCGAGGCCTTCTTCAATGCTCATCCCGCCCCCGTCGTCGACGACCGCGCCTTCGGTGCGCGGATCCGGCAGACCGCGGCGGACCCATTCTTCAAAGTCGGCGATGACCGAGGAGGGCAGCTTGCTCTCCGGCGGCATTTCGAGATCAGGATCGGCGTAGCGAATCGTCGCAATGAAAAGACTTCCCTCGACGTCACCGGGAACAGCGGCGGGACCGGAGTCACCACCCATTTCCCAGCCGGCTTTGCGATCCAGCCAGAGTCCGCCTTTGCGCTTGTCCGCCTCTTCCGAATGACACTCGTAACAATGAGTCACGAGCGCGGGACGAATCTTTGCTTCAAAAAAGGTGAGATCGTCCGGACTGAGGTCATCCGCAGACAAGGCCGGGACACATAGTGCCGGAAGCAAAACAAACCATAAAGCTGCAGGAGCGATCCTCATCGAGTGACAAGGTATCGATTTTCCGAATTAGTTGCACTTGCGTCATAAAGGCACTTTTTCGGTGTCCAATCGGGTGAAACCCCGAGTCGATCAGCGCACCACTTCTACGGTCACGGTCTGCCGACCCCACTCGAGGGCCTGCTTGTGAGTCTTAAAAAAGAGATCGATCTTCCCTCCTTTGATCGCACCGCCGCGGTCTTCGACGGTTCCCCATCCGTAGCCGGGGATCTTCATGCGAGTGCCGAAGGAAAAAACTGTTGTGTCAGCTGCAATCGTGCCCGGCTTTGCTTTCGTTCCCGAGGCGGTCTGACCGATTTTTTTCTTCTCCCCCTCCATCGACCCGTAGGCATAGACCGGCTGCATGAGCAGATTCCTTTTCCATCCGCAGCACTCCTGACACTTGCAGTAGCCGGTCGCTTCAAGCGTGATGAATTCACTCCGCTCGAAAGGCTTGCGATTCGCACAGCTCGTCAGCATCGCGAGCGCAACCCCAAAGAAAAAGCCTAATTTAATAATTTTCATAAAATAAGGTAATTTTAATCAAAATTTCTGCAAGCGCTCATAAACCGAAACGATGATCGATTTCAGCCTTCTCAAATCCGGATCTGATGCGGTAGGCTCGCCGCATGGCTCTCATTCTTTCTCTCGATCAAGGCACTACGAGCTCCAGGGCAATTATTTTCGACGAATCAGGTGTCGCGAAAGCGAAAGCGCAGGAGGAGTTCCCCCAGATTTTTCCACGCCCCGGGCTCGTCGAGCATGACGCAAAAACGATCTGGGAAACTCAGTTAAAAGTCGCCCGCGCCGCGATCAAAGAATGCGGGTGTTCTCCCGGTGAAATCTCCGGAATCGGCATCACGAACCAGCGGGAAACCGCCGTGATCTGGGATCGGAAAACGGGCGAACCAGTCGGCAACGCCATCGTCTGGCAGGATCGCCGGACGGCGGAGTTTTGCGAGCAACTCACTGCGGAGGGTTTCGCTGACGAAATCCAGTCCATCACCGGCCTGGTCATCGATGCCTACTTTTCAGGGACCAAAATCCGTTGGATGCTCGACCACCTTCCCGGAGTCCGCGAGCGCGCCGAAGCCGGTGAACTTGCCTTTGGCACGATCGATTCGTGGCTCGTCTGGAATCTCACCGGCGGTCAAGATCACCTCACCGATGTCACGAACGCGAGCCGGACCCTCCTCTTTGATATTCACAATCTGGATTGGAGTGATCGCATGTTGGAGATTCTCGATCTCCCCCGCGCGCTCCTCCCCGAAATCCGCAGCAGCAGCGAAATCTACGCGACGACCCAACCCGGGCTGTTCGGCACCGCAATCCCCATTGCCGGAATTGCCGGCGACCAGCATGCCGCCCTTTTCGGACAAGCCTGCCTCGAGCCGGGAATGGCCAAAAACACCTATGGGACCGGTTGTTTCATGCTCATGAATACGGGGACGAAGCCGGTCAAATCGACGCATCGTCTTCTCACCACTGTCGCCTGGCAGATCGATGGCGTGACTGAATATGCACTCGAAGGCAGTATTTTCATCGGAGGTGCTGTTGTGCAATGGCTGAGAGATCAGCTCGGCATCATTCAGACCTCGGAGGAAATCGAAGCGCTTGCCCGCGAGGTTGAGGACAACGGAGGCGTTTATTTCGTCCCCGCTTTCGCCGGGCTCGGGGCCCCGCACTGGGATGGATTTGCCCGGGGAACCATCACCGGCCTGACGCGCGGCTCTAACAAAGCGCATATCGCGAGAGCCGCATTGGAGGGAATCGCCTTTCAAGTTCATGATATTCTCAAAGCGATGGCCAAAGATTCGGGCACTGAGCTGACCGAGCTCCGCGTCGATGGAGGTGCAACGACGAATGAACTGCTCATGCAAATTCAAGCCGACCTCCTCGGAGTCCCCGTTGTCCGCTCTGAAACGCCGGAATCAACCGCACTCGGGGCCGCTTATCTGGCAGGACTCGCGACCGGAGTATGGGAAAGCAAGCAGCACATCGCCGCCGCCTGGGCAGAGCGCGACCGCTTTGAGCCCGGACCGGGGCGGCTTGGCATGCAAGCTGGTCTTGAGGAATGGAATCGCGCCGTGGAGAGGACTTTGAGCTGATCGCTTCCTTCTGAAAAAAGCTTAGCTCAGTGATACCTTGCTTTTCCTGAAATCCTGCGAAACCTTGCGCCCTTTTCTCATGCGGAGTTTGCTCAGATCCAAGATCCATCTCGCCACGGTCACCGGGGCGAATGTCGATTATGTCGGGAGCATCACGATCGACCGGAATCTCATCGATGCCGTCGGCCTCTGGGTCGGGGAAAAGGTCCTCGTGGTGAGTGCCACGACCGGTGCCCGCCTTGAGACCTACGTCATCGAAGGGGAAGCCGGTTCCGGGGCCATCGAGATCAACGGAGCCGCCGCGCACCTCATCAACGCCGGAGAGAAAGTGATCATCATGGGCTTTGAGCTGACGGAAAAGCCGGTCGAACCCATGGTCATCCTCTGTGACAAGGAGAACGGGATCGCTGAATTCTTGAGCGAAACGCAGGGGCAGATCCCGGCGGTTTAAGGTGCCCCTCTTGAGCTAACCCTTACTCCTGATCTTGCTCCCTTTCATTTTGCCAGTGAACGGAATCAGATCGTTAGCCGCAGGCGGCAATCACTCCGCGAAAGATAGAAGCGCATCCTAAAACCCGTAGTGAGTCTTCCCCTTTGTCTCGGCGAAAGCATTGGAGCGACTTCGGTATTTAAGTCGAAAATTTCAAGGATGACTTGCTGCCCCGCTCGCCTCAAAAACGTCGTCCGGAAACACGAGGAACCAGTTGCCCTTCGGCATCCCGATCATCGGTGATGATGACAATACGAACCGCTTGCAACCCGATTCATACACCTCATACCTTTCTGAGTGACTCCAGCGCACTGAGAAGATCCCCACGAATCTGTGCTTCCAAGGTAGGAGCGTTGCGTGTAGCGCGGCTGAGCGTAGTTCCGAGCGGTTCGGTCGCTCGATAGATTCCCCCCGATCTCAGCATAATCCCGTCTTTGCGGTTGCGATGCGGCAACCGCTTCTTTGGCCTTCTGCTGAACCAACCGAATTTTGTCCTCCTGAGAGTAATTTTGTGAGGTCACCTGCAATCTCGAGCCTTCCCTTTGAAACGTTTGTTCGGCCTCCAGCGCAATGGCATAACTCTCTGGGGAATAACAAAAGTTGCTCTGAATGGACTCTGGGAGACTCGGAAAGTGGAGAAGAGCTAGTCCTCCTTCATGCCGGATCCTTATTCCCAAAGCAGTAATTTCCTCTATGGTGACCTTGAGATATGTTCGTTCGGGTAACTCTAATTTTTCACGAGTCTTGATCAAAGAATACTGGACTTCGTCGAAGCCAAACTCAGAGGCTTCGCCTGCCTTCATCTCGGTAAAGTCTACAAACCGGCGAATCCTTTCAGCTCCATATTCAATGCAAATACCAAGAGGATTTTGACTGATCAGTGTGACGTCGTCTAAAATTTCCCCCGAGACATGAAGGTCACCAAGTTCGATTCTCTCTCCCATCGCGGAGAGCGAAAACAAAAACATGGTCAAACTGCTAAGAATTACTGGCAGTCCTCGAACTTGCATTGTGCTAACCAGGTTGAATCGCAGCGGCTACGACAATCGCCAAACTGATGATAACTGCCGCAGTGACAATCGCGACTGCCAAGTTTCCGCTCTGAAGTTCCTTCCATTCATCGAATGGAGTGAACTTATCCCATATTTTCGTCAAAATAATCAAACCAATACCCATGGTGAGCGCGGCGGCAATTCCATAAGCAAACAGAAGGAGGACGTTTTGAACAATTGGGTTCATCCGCATGTGGATAGCAGAAATTCCGAAACTCCGCAACAAAATGTAACTCCTTGAGCTACCCTAAATAGATCAAATCCTTCATTATCTCTGCATCAGCAGGTTTCCTCTCAAGATGACTTTCAAACAGACCACATTCACTCAGGATTCGCCCAGGTCTTCACGACGGCTTCGAGGCCGGTCACGACTTTGACGAACTGATCGCGGTCGATTTTCTCCATCGTATCTGTCGCCTTGTGATGGTGCGGATAACGAAACGACGAGGTATCTGTCACCATGACCGCTTTGTAACCGGCCTCCCAAAACGACCCGTGATCGGAAGAAGCCACCCACGGCACTTCGGTGGAAAATGCCCCGCCGATCACGGGAAGCCCACTGGCCGATGCAAACGCAGTCCCCGCCGAATCCGCGAAGTAGCGGGAATTCTCGTCACCGGTAAAGGCGAGAAAGTTCCCCGTCGTCGGAAGCTGTCCTTCCAATCCTTCGGGAACTTTCTGGCTGTTCTCGGCTTCTGAAAAAGAACCGAGCGAATCGAGGGAGATCATCGCGACAATGTTTTCCCGCCGACTGCTGCTGCGCGCGGCATAGACCCGACTCCCCATGCGGTCAGTCTGGAAATAAGGTGCCTCCCCATTCACGAAGGCGATGAAGCGAATCGTCCGCGCCTGCTGATCCCCCGCCATCGCCTGCGCCAGACTGATGAGTGCCGCCACTCCGGTGCCATTGTCATTCGCCCCCGGACTGCCAGGGACGGTGTCGTAGTGCGCTCCGACGATGATGATCTCATCGCGGCGGGTTTTTCCCGGCAATTCAGCAATCAAATTTCTGACGCCGACTCCATCGACATCGTAGAACTGTCGCTCGATGGGATAGCCAATATTCCCCCCTCCGAGCGACGACTCAATCCAGACGGCGGTTTGCTCCAACTTTTCCGGTTTGCCGACATGACGCTCGCCGATCGTTTCCGTGAGCGTCTTGAGATATCGCTCGATATCGATACGATTCACCGGCTTCCGATTCAAAGCGGCGGCATCGAGACGCGACTCTTCGTTGGGATCAATCGGGATATCAGGAGTGGAAAGGTGCGTCTTAAGCATCGCCGCGACGCCGAGGAAAAGCAGCCCGGTCGGCAGCGCGACAATTAGAAATCGTATGAGAGCACCTTCTTTCATCGTCATAAATTACGCCGTAACTTCGAGGGCAGCCGCTACCGATTGCGCCGCTTTGGTATGGGCACCTCCGCCCCCGAGCATGGCAACGACGTCGGCGATCTCGCGCTCGATGTTCTTGCGAGCCTGCGAGTCTTCGAGAAGGCGCGTCAGTTCTGTGGCGATCGCTTTGCCGGTGGCCTCATTTTGGAGCAGCTCCCGGACGACTTCACGATCCGCCATGACGTTGACAATCCCGAGGTAATCGACAGACATGACCTGTTTTGCAATTTGTGCGGTGAGCCAGGCTACCTTGTAAGTGAGGCAATACGGCAATCCGAGACAGGCTGCTTCGAGCGTTGCGGTGCCTGAGGCGATGACACCGACTCCGGCCTCCTGCATGATGCGGTGACTCGTCGATTCACCAACTGAGAATGCATCAGAAAGCCCCGCCTCCGTGACCATTTCGCGAAGCAGCTCCGTGAGGATGGCGGTCGCTCCGGTCGTCGCAAATTTCAATGCGGGCCGACTCCCCAGTAGTTCAGCGGCGGCTTCCAGCATCGGAGGGAAAAGCTTCGCGATTTCACGCTCCCTTGATCCGGGAAGCACCGCGACGAGATTCGCATCTCGGACGATGGTTTCGTCGCGAACTTCGGCCATCTCGTCGATCAAAGGATGACCCGCGAACTCTGTCGGGAGGCCGCTCGCTTCGTAGAGCTGTTTTTCGAACGGAAAAATACAGATCATGAGATCCAGCAACTCCGCCATGACTTTGATGCGCCCCTTTTTCCAGGCCCAAACCTGGGGACTGATATAGTAGATTAGCTTGCCTTGGTAGCCTTCATCCCGCAGCCGTTTCGCGAGACGGAGATTGAACCCGGGGTAGTCGATGAGGAGGACCCCGTCCGGCTTCACCTCGTGAATGTGCGCCACGGTTTCCTCCATCTTTTCGCGGAAGTAGCCGTATTTTTTTAAGACCTCGATGAGACCGAGCACCGCCGCCTCGTCGAGCCAGTTTTGGATCGTGCCGGTAAGCGCCTCCATCTTGGGCCCACCGAGTCCGGAGAGATTCCACGTGCAGACATCGGGGAGCGCTCTCAACAATTCGGCGCCATGAGTATCCCCACTGATTTCACCGGCAATAACGACGAGCGACTTCAAAGACGGCAAGAGGGTAACGGTTTTAACTAGTGGACCTGAATCGCCTCAGGCGGCTCGGCGTCGTAATTCCACGCCTCAAAGGAAAATTTCCATCGCTCGCGAATTTCCTTCGATTCCGCTTCGCTGACGTAATGAACGTTCCGTTCATAATCCTTGAGTCCTTCAAGATAGGAGCCGATCTCTGCGAGTCCCTCTGCTTTACCCCCGAGCCCAAGCTCATCATAGATGCGACCGATTTCCCCGAGAGGATCCTTCGTGATCGCCTCGTAAGTCGTCTCGACCAATTGATTCGCCGGGAGCTTGAGTTCCTCACGATCTGCAAGGTAGCGCTTCATGAGCTTTTCGTATGTCTCCAGGGTGTAGCCGGGGACATCGACATTCTGAAACGACTGCCAGGCAAAAGCGTTAAAGACCCTCGGAAAGTGGCTCCGCGTCGAGCAGTAGACCTCCCACGGATTCCGCACGATGTGAACAAAGCGGGCATCCGGATACATTTCCAGAATCATCTTCATCCTCGTCGTCGAGGGCGGATTTTTGAAGAGCAGCTGCCTGCCATTCTTCGCGTAGTTCAGCTTTCGAACGAGAAAGGCGTAGTTTTTCTTAAAGCGCTTCACCGCTGACTCTGAAACCCCGTCGAAAAACAATGACTCGTCCCGCAGCTTCGCCATTTCCTGTGGAAAGTAGTAGATGCTGTAGTAGCCAATCGGGTTGAGATTTCCGAGCGCCATTTCCTCTTCCTGCGGCTCGTCGAGAGTGAGCTTTACCTTGTCGAAACCGCGGTCATCGGGAAGGGCGCGGTCGATAATACGACGCATGATCCGCACTTTCGGCCCCAGCATGTCGAGCGGCAACGCGGTCTCGGTGAACTTCAAA
This sequence comes from uncultured Akkermansia sp., assembly GCA_964583035.1. Classification (GTDB taxonomy): domain Bacteria; phylum Verrucomicrobiota; class Verrucomicrobiia; order Verrucomicrobiales; family DEV007; genus Arctic95D-9. The sequence goes on along the minus strand of CAZOUP010000002.1, from coordinate 49,753 downwards.
TAACCGAACTGCGAATCCCGGCTCATCAGATTGTGAAGATGAGTCGTCCCGCTGCGCCAGTGCCCGATCAGAAAAATCGGCGGCGTTTTCATGAGCTGCCGACGGATCGCGCCGACGTATTTCACTTTCTCAATGAGCGCGAGCGGGAAGCGGACAAACTGAGCGACACAGGCGATGAACCGTTGGTAGCGAGTCCTCGGATCAAAGCCGGGAGTGAACAAAAAGTGCTGCAGAAAGACCCGAAGACGGGAACCGGCGAGCGGATGCAGGCCCGGTGCTTTCTTCTCAGCGGCTGATTCGAGTGTCCATTTCTCTCCCATCGTGAAGGTGGGGCGACCCTAGCCGGAATCACTTCGATCCGCTAACTCAAAATCAGGCAAAGCACATCCCGCCGAGTCCCAATTTTAACAAGCAACTCAAATGAACACTTGTATTCTGAGGGATATTCAAGTACCGCCATTCTGCGATGAATTCCAAGGATTCCTTTTTAGCCCTGAACCTGCTCCCCCGCATTGGGCCGATCCGGGTCCGTCGGATGTTGGAGTATTTCCATGAGCCTGGGAAAATTCTCTCCGCCTCAGTCAAGGACTTGCAGGAAGTGCCCGGCATCGGGCAGGAAATGGCGCAACAAATCCACCAGTGGGAGCGCCACATTGACCTCCCGGAAGAGCAGCGTCGCATGTCCGAGCATGAGATCGAAGCGATCACGCTGGATGATGATATCTATCCGCCCGCGCTCCGCGAAATTCACGATCCTCCCTTCCTCCTATATATAAAGGGTCAGCTTCGCCCGTCGGATTCCGCTGCGATCGGCGTAGTCGGTTCGCGGCGCATGACGCATTATGGCCGCGAACAGGCGAGAAAGCTCAGTTTTCAGCTCGCCCGCACCGGTTTTTGTATCATTAGCGGGCTTGCACGAGGCATCGACACGGCCGCTCACGAAGCCGCCCTCGCCGCCGAAGGCCGCACCGTGGCCGTTCTAGGGTCTGGCATCGGCAATGTCTATCCGCCGGAAAACCAGGCCCTCGCTGACAAGATCACGGAAAACGGAGCCGTTATTTCAGAATTCCCCGTCCTTTATGTTCCGGATAAACAATCCTTTCCGCTCCGAAACCGTATTGTTTCAGGAATGTCACAGGGACTCCTCGTCGTCGAAGCACCGGCACGGAGCGGATCGATGATCACCGCGAATCAGGCGCTCGAGCAGGGACGAACTGTCTTTGCGGTTCCCGGCCCGATTGACCGTCCAAGTTCTGAAGGCTGCAATCGGTTGATCCGCGCGGGGGCTACCCTTGTCTGCACCGCGCAGGACATCATTGATGATCTCGGGGCCGGAATAAACTCGCTCGCGCTTGACTTCGATCCCCCCGTCGCGCCCGCAAAACTCGCGCGCCCAATCCCCTCTTTGAACGAAAACGAGCAACGCATCCTCCAAGCATTAGAGGCCGGAGAGTCCACGATTGACGCTCTATCCGAACAGCTCTCGCTTCCTGCCGGAGTGGTCAGCGCGACGCTGCTTCAACTCGAAATGAAGAGTCAAATTAAACAGCTTCCCGGCAAATACTTCACGAAACTGATTTGACGGAACGTTGATATCGGGCCACTCCATTGGCGACCGGCATCCTTTCCGCCGCACCCCTTCCCCCTTCTATCCATGTCGAAATCACTTATCATCGCCGAGAAACCGAGCGTCGCGAACGACCTCGCCCGGGTTCTCGGGAAAGACCCCGCGATCGGTCAATTCGACAAGAAGGAGGACTTTTTCGAGAATGACCGATACGTCATTTCCTCCGCCGTCGGTCACCTCGTGCAGCAGGCACTCCCCATGACAGCCGAGGGGAAAACCCTCCCCTGGAAGTTTGACTGCCTCCCGGTCCTCCCCGATCAATTTGCGCTCGAACCGAGTGAACAAAAGGGTTCGAAATCCCGCCTCAACGTCCTCAAGCGTCTCATGAAGCGCAAGGATGTCACCGAACTCATCAATGCCTGTGATGCCGGCCGTGAAGGTGAGCTCATTTTCCGCTACATCGTTCAGTTCGCGGGTATTGATAAACCGACACGCCGTCTCTGGATGCAGTCGATGACCGACGGCGCGATCAAAGAAGCCTTCGGGAGTCTCCGCAGCGACGAGGAAATGCGCCCCCTTTCCGACGCCGCCTACTGCCGCTCCGAGTCTGATTGGCTCATCGGGATTAACTCGACCCGGGCGATGACCGCCTTCAACAGTAAGTTTGGAGGCTTCAACAAAACCCCGGTCGGTCGCGTTCAGACGCCAACTCTCGCTCTCCTCGCCGAGCGCGAAGCTGAGATCGATAAATTTGTGAGCGAAGACTACTTCGAAGTGCATGGGACCTTCGGCGTCAAAGCTGGCGACTACATGGGACGGTGGTTCAGCCAGAGCTATAAGAAATCCGAAGATAAACCCCACGCCCGCGCCGAGCGGATCTGGGAGCAAAGCGAGGCCCAGGCCATCGTGGATCGTTGTCAGGGCAAAACGGCAATCGTCGAAGAAAAGAAAAAGCCGACCAAACAAATTTCACCACAACTCTACGATCTCACCAGTCTGCAGCGGGAGGCGAATGGCCGCTTCGGATTTTCAGCACGACGCACCCTTCAACTCGCCCAGTCCCTCTACGAGCGCCACAAAGCGCTCACTTATCCGCGAACTGACTCCCGCTACCTGCCCGATGACTACGTCCCGACCACGATTGAGACCTTGAAGAAGATCTCGGCCGGATCAGGATACACCATCGGCGACATGCCCGGCCACGCCGCCAAAGTCATCGAGAAATCCTGGGTCAACGGCAAGGACAAGCGAGTCTTCAACGGCGCCAAAGTCAGCGATCACTTTGCGATCATTCCGACCGGACAGATCCCGGCGAACCTCGATGAAGCTGAGCAGAAGCTCTACGACATGGTGAGCCGCCGCTTCATTGCGACCTTTTATCCGCAGGCGGAATTCGAAATCACGACCCGGATCAGCCGGATCGGGGAAGACGCTTTCAAATCGGACGGCAAAATACTCGTCGAAGCGGGGTGGCTCGCTGTTTACGGCAAAAAAGTGGGGGCACCGCCACTCGCCCCCGTCACCGACGGCGAAGAAGGACGCGGCAAAAAGGCTTCCGCGAGTGCCGACAAAGAAATCGTCGCCGTCGCCCCCGGTGAAACCGCCGCCGCGAAAAAAATCGAGCGCCTCGACAAGCAGACCCGCCCGCCGGCGCGATACAACGAAAGCACGCTTCTTTCCGCGATGGAAACCGCCGGAAAACGAGTCGATGACGAAGACCTCCGCGACGCGATGTCTGAGCGTGGACTCGGCACCCCCGCGACCCGTGCCTCGACGATCGAAGGTCTCATCAACGACAAATACATCACCCGGGACGGTCGCGACATTTTCGTGACGACCCGCGGGATGCGCCTCATCGAGCAACTCAACAACATGGAAATCGGCATTCTCACTTCACCCGAAATGACCGGGGAATGGGAATACAAGCTCAAGCAGATGGAGCAGGGCAAGCTGCAGCGCCCCAGCTTTATGAATGAGATCAAGGCGCTCACCGGCACCGTCGTCGAAACTGCGAAGGAATATGCCCGCACCGCCCTCGAGCGCGAATGGCCCGAATTCCCAGTCCCCTGTCCGGTCTGCGGCGCGTCTTCCCTGAGCCAGGACGATGGCCGTTACAAGTGTAAGCAGCCCGATTGTAAATTCGCGCTCCCGAAAGTCGTCGCGAGCCGCCCCCTTTCCGAAGAGGAAGCGAAGACCCTTCTCACGACCAAGCTCGTCGGTCCTCTCACCGGATTTGTGAACCGTTTCAAGCAGCCTTTCGATGCGGCCATCGAATTGCAGGAAGACAAAAAGACCGGCTTGAAGGCCTCATTTGTCTTCGAAAAATCCCCCGAAGAGGAAGAGGAAGGCGAAGCCATCAAAGCAGAGAACAAACTCTGCAAATGTCCGCTTTGTGAGAAGGGAGAAATCTACGTCACTCCTCACAGTTACCTCTGTGATCGGCGCGCGAGCGGAGACGGTTGCAAAGCCCGCCTCTCCAAAGAGATGTGCAAATACGAGATCCCCCGTGATCAGGCGCTCAAATATTTCACCGAAGGCAAAACCGATGTTATTGAAGCCTGGATCAGCAAAAAGGGCCGCCCTTTCAAAGCCGCTCTGACCTGCAACACCAAAGGCAAGCGCATGTTAGGGTGGGAATTTCCCCCTCGTGAACCCGCGAAGAAGAAGGTTGCCGCGAAGAAAGCTCCCGCAAAGAAAGCGGCGACGAAGAAGACTGCCGCTAAGAAAAAGAGCGTTTGAGGAGTTGAGTAGGAAAGAAGAAACGGGAGGAGTCGAGTAGGATAGAATTCAAGAAGTAGAGAATGAAACCAGCACCGACGGAGTCGGTGGAAACTTTATTCTCCGCTCCTCTACTCCTTTAATTCTTTTCTACTTTCCCCAAAAGCTCCGCCTTAACGCAACTGGGAACAAACTGATCGATCTCTCCGCCGAGTCTCGCGACTTCCTTCACGATGCGGGAGCTCAAGTAAATGCTCTCCTGACTCGGCATGAGGAAGACGGTCTCCAAATTCTCGTCGAGACTGCGGTTCATCAGAGCCATCTGAAACTCGTATTCAAAATCCGAGACAGCTCGCAAACCGCGGATGACAACATCGGCTTTGTTCTCTCGAACGAAGTCCACGAGAAGCCCTTCAAAAGAGGTCACTTCCACGTTATCGAGGTGACTCGTTGATTCTTTGATCAACTCGACCCGCTCGTCAGGAGTGAACAGGCCGGTTTTGGCTCCATTAAAAGCGACCGCCACGATCATCCGGTCCCATAGTTTGCTGGCCCGCTCGATGACATCAAGGTGTCCGTTGTGAATCGGGTCAAAGCTTCCCGGATAGATCGCGGTTTTCATAAAAATTTGGGGGATTACCCCCTGTTTTGAGCTTCAATGATCCCATATTCCAAAATTTTTCAAAGACATTTCATGATTTCCCGCTAGTATCTGCATGATGAAAGTCGCGAAAAGTTTGATGTTTACCTTTGCTGTCGTCGTTTCCTTCGGGTTCGTTGGCTGTGAAACGACCGGAAACAATGGAGATGTCATCACGCCTTCTCAGACTGCTGACAGCGGGCCGATCAATGCCGCCGGCTTCCTCAAAACAGACTATGAGCCGTTGAATAAATGGCTCGATGAGCGCTTCGAGGTCGATTATAAGCACATGACCCCGGCTCTGATTTTCGATCAAGTCCCGCTAAACGATATCTTCTACGAGACCTCAAATCTCCCCACCGGCGCTTCGGCGTTCAATTTTTCAAGCAGCGATGTTTCCCGTCGTGAGCTACTCAAGAAAATCGCCAGTCACTGGAAGTTGAAGATGAGCTTCTCCGCTGACGAGTCCGGCACGCCAACAGCGGTTCGGGTCGAGGGGTAACTCACGCTCCGTCTGCGTTCAAATGTATCGGACGACGTGAGCCTTCCGTCAGGCATTGACCCGGCCCGCCGCGGTCGGAACTTTACCAAGTCCTGCTACTTTTCGGTGTGCCGATACGCTTCGCGCACGACTTCTCCAAAAATCCGCATTCCGTCTTCGACGATGGCCTCGGGTTGCGTGTAACTCACACGGACACACTGGTGCGCATGGTCCCAGTCTTCGGTATCGAGGCCGAAAAAGAAATACTCGCCCGGCACGACGATGAGGCTGGCCTCTTTCAATCGTCGATAGAGTTCCTTGCAACTGATCGGCAGCTTGTCGAACCAGAACCAAAGGAAAAACGCCCCTTCGCTCTCATGCACCCGCCAGGGAATATCTGACGGGAGATGCTCGTGCGCGAGGGCAAGGGCCCGCTCGGACCGCGTTTGGTAGTAGGGACGGATCACCTCCTCGGCGAGCATCTTCATCTCGTGCGACTCCAGCAAAGGACGTGCCAGAGCCTGCCCGACGTTGTTGTTCGCGAGGCCAATGATCGCCGTCATCGAACGCACTTCCTGAATGATCTCTTCGCGCGCCACGATGATTCCGGTTCGCGTTCCGGGAAGACCTAACTTGCTCAGGCTCATCGTGAGAATGATGTTTTTATCCCAAACGAGTTCGACATCGTGAAAGACCACTCCGGGAAAAGGCAAGCCATAGGCGTTGTCGATGATCAGTGGTATCCCGTTCGCCTCGGCGAGTTCACGCAGACGGGCGACCTCTTCATCGGTGATGACATTGGAACTCGGATTCGTCGGCCGCGAAACCGCGATCGCCCCGTGACTTGAGTTCACCTTCAGGTTCTCAAAATCGATCTTATACTTAAAACGATGATCTCCCGTCAATTCGATGAGGGGACGCCGCGAATCAAACATCGAGGTATCGGAGACGCCCTGGTCGCTGTAACCGATGTATTCTGGCACGAGCGGAAGAAGGATCTTTTTCTCGCCGCCGTCCGGCATTCTCCCGGCAAATCGGTTCAGGAGAAAAAAGAAAGCGGTCTGGCCGCCGTTGGTCACCGCGATATTGTCTCTCGTCAGCTCCCAGCCATATTCTTTCGAAAGGAATCCAGCGACGGCATCGCGAAAAGCAGGACTTCCCGCTGGCTGATCGTAGTCCGCCATGACGCGGTCAAATTCCTCCGGGGTATCGAGCACGAGTTCCCTCATCCGCTCCCGCCAGATCTGCTGCATTTCCGGAATGTGGGCGGGATTCCCCCCTCCCATCATTCTCATTCGTCCGCGCCCTGCGGTCAGGGCTTCGCCGAGGTCGTCCATCAGCTCGGTGATACCGGAATGTTCCGTCAGCTTCTTTCCAAAGACGGATTTAGGATAGGGGCTTTCTTCACTCACATGCGCATTGTCGATACGAAGCGGAGAGGATCAAGAAGACTTCGCAGGTTTCCGGTCGAATTTCGCGCCGTAACCTCTAGTGTCCATGACGATGCATTCCGCCCCCCCTGTTGCCCTCGCCATTGCCGGTTCCGACTCTTCCTCCGGTGCCGGGATGCAGGCTGATCTTAAGACTTTCGCCGCTCACGGCGTCTACGGGGTCAATGCCCTCACCGCCGTGGTTGCCGAAGTTCCCGGCGAGGTCGCCCGCTTCGAGGCGACGGACCCAACCCTCTTAGGTCATCAACTCAACAGTGTTGCGTCCCATTTCTCGATCGCCGCCGCGAAGACCGGGATGCTCGCCAATGCCGAAAATGTGGCGGTCACGGCCGACTTCGTCTCGCGCCATCGGAGCATTCCCCTCGTGATTGATCCGGTGATCTTCGCGACCGCCGAGTCCCAGCTTCTTTCAAATGACGGGGTCGAAAAAATGAAAGCCGACCTCCTCCCGCTCGCCCTCATCGCGACGCCGAATTTGCCTGAAGCCGAAGCCCTCCTCGGGCGACCGATTCAGACCGCCGCAGAACTCGCCGACTCTCCTCGACAACTTTTCGAACGCTATGGCTGCGGTTTTCTCGTCAAAGGCGGCCACTTTTCCGACGGGAAAACGATCACTGACTACGCGTGGCTCAATGGCGAACTGGTCTCCTTTTCCCACCCCCGCATCGAAGTCGCCGACACGCACGGGACCGGCTGCACACTTTCCGCTGCGATATGCGCGAACCTCGCGACGAACAAGCCGCTCCCCGAAGCGGTCGGTGAGGCGATTAATTACCTGACTCGATGCCTCGCAAACCAGTATCAGTGGCACGAAAACGGGGACATGATCGCAGCATTGAACCATTTCCCCGATGGCGTAAGCTGAGCCTGCTATCATGACGCGCTGCCTTCTGCTCACTCTGTGTTTCCTGCCTCTCCTCGCCTTCCCGCTGGATGAAACCCCTCAGGTCGAAGCTCCGGAAACCACTCCCGAAGCTGATGATCCCGAAAAGCTCAGCGAGCTCATCGACACGCTCAATCAAGCGAGCTTGCAGGAGGCTTTCCGCCTCCTCACCGACGATTACATCAACGGTGAAGAGCTTGATCCACTAGAGGTCAATCGCTCCGCGCTCCAGGGGATGCTGAGCCGCCTCGACTTCGGCGCGATGCTCCTGACCGAGAAATCGATTCAGGATCGCAACTCGCGCTTCGTTTTTCATGCCGAAAAGGTGAACCGCTCGACGGCGTATCTCCGTTTCGGCCTCTACGACATAGCCGGGCTCAAAGAAATGGACGAGGCGCTGCAAAGTTTCATCGCTGACAAAGAGATCACCGATCTCATCATCGATCTTCGTTCTCCGCAGGCGACGGCGGAATTTGCGATCGCCTCCGAGATTCTGAGCCGCTTTCGCCCGCCGAATGAATTGCTCTTTAAGATTCGGAGACCGGGGGCCGACCGCCCCACTCTCTTTGTGTCCAAAGCTGCGGGCCCGAACTGGTCACGAAATTTAATCCTGCTCGTGGATCGCGAGACCGGGAACGTCGGGGAAATCATTGCCGCCGTCTTGAAGCGGAAGTCGAGCCCGCTTATCATCGGGGAGAAAACTCCGGGGCTGACCGTCGAATACCGCGACGTTCCGATCGGGGATGATCGCATCATGCGTTACGCTATCGCCGAAGTCGTCCTCGATGACGATTCCTCGATTTTCCGCGCCGGCATCGCTCCCGACATCGAGACCCCGACCCCGCTGGAATCCAAGCACGCCATTTTCGACGCGACTCAGAAGGATCGAAAGCTCACCGAATTTCTCTACCAAAAGCAACGCCCCCGCATGAACGAGGCCGCTCTCGTCGCCGGGATCGATCCGGAAATCGATTACTACATCCTTCGCTCAAACGGGAAAGAAACACCCTGGGACGAGCCGCCGCTTCAGGACCGGGCGCTTCAACAGGCGGTGGATCTGCTCAACGCCGATGCCTTTCTCGAATCCGGACGCAAAACCCGCCGCTGATGCGCGACCCCGCTGAGGAACTCGCCGCGCTTGAGGCGCAGGGATTGCGGCGTCATCTCCGGCAGCTCGACTCGCCGCAGGATTCCCGAATCGCCCTCGCCGCCTCGGGCCGCTGCGTGAATTTTTCGTCGAATGACTACCTCGGCCTCGCCAACTCGGAGCGCCTCAAAGCGGCCTTCAAAAACCACATCGAAGTCCACGGCGTCGGTGCCGGAGCCTCCCGCCTCGTCTGCGGGACAATGGCCCCGCATCTCGCCCTCGAGGAAAAAATTGCAGCACTGAAAGGCGCCGAAGCCGCTCTCACCTTCGGGTCCGGATTTGCGACGGCCACGGGAATCCTCCCCGCTCTTTGCGGCAAGGAGGACTTCCTCATTCTCGACAAACTTTGCCACGCCTCGCTCATCGACGGGGCCCGCCTCTCCGGAGCGACGATGCGGATTTTTCCCCACAATGACCTCGGGAAACTCCGGGATCACCTCGCCTGGGCCCGGTCCAAAGCGGCCGCCGAAAGCAGAATCATCGTCGTGACCGAGTCGGTTTTCAGCATGGACGGCGACCGCGCCCCGCTTCGCGAAATCGTGGCGCTGAAAGACGAGTTCGGTGCCCTCCTCCTCCTCGACGAAGCGCATGCCTTCGGAGCCATCGGGCCTCAGGGTCGCGGCCTCGCTGCCGAGCTGGGACTCGAATCAAAAATCGACCTGCAAATGGGAACCTTCAGCAAAGCCTGCGGTCTCTCCGGCGGGTATGTCTGCACGAGCCGCGCGATGGTCGACCTCCTTATCAATCGGGCCCGCAGTTTCATCTACTCGACCGCCCCCGCCCCTGCCCTCGCCGCGACGATCAGCGATGCCCTCGATCTCATCGCCGGCGAAGACGGGGAACAACGACGGGGAAAACTCTGGGAAAACATTCGCCATTTCTCCGACGACGCGATGAGTGCGATTTTTCCCCATCTCATCGGAGAGAACGAGGCCGCTCTCGCCGCGTCGGAAGCGCTCCTGCGGGGCGGATTCCTCGTCCCCGCGATCCGTTACCCAACCGTCCCCCGCGGCACCGCGAGACTGCGCATCACCTTCTCGGCGGCCCATCAAGCCGATGACGTTACCGCGCTCAAAAACGCACTCGCCGGAGTCACCTCCGACTGCTAGCCTCCGTCTTCATGACACGCTTTTTCTCCGTTCTTTCCCTCTTTCTCATGACCTCCCCTGCGACGGCTGAGCCACTTTCTCCGATCCCACTCTGGCCCTCCGGTGTTCCCGGCGAAGATCATCTCGAGCTTCCGGCGGAATCCGTTGAGCTCAAAGGCGAGTATCAAATCGAAATCCTTTCGAATGTCAGTGAGCCGACCCTCACCTGGTATCCTGCCAAAGAACCCAACGGAGCTGCCGTCCTCGTTCTTCCCGGAGGTGGCTACAACATTCTTGCGATGTCACACGAAGGCACTGAGGTCTGCGAATGGCTGAACTCGATTGGAATCGCAGCGGGATTGGTGAAATATCGCGTCCCCCGCCGTGAAGGTCTTGAGCCCCACGACGCGCCGCTTCAGGACGTGCAGCGGGCCATGGGAATTGTCCGGACCAACGCGATCAAGTGGAACATCAATCCAGCGCGCGTCGGTGTCTTAGGATTTTCGGCAGGAGGAAATCTCTCCACGATGGCCCTGACTTCTGACGGGACGCGGGGCTTTCAGCCGGATCCAAAATTCGACACTCCCGGCTGCGTTCCTAATTTCGGGATCCTTCTCTATCCCGCCTACCTCAACGATCCGAAGGACCCCGACAAGCTCGCTCCGGGGATCGTCGTCAATGAATCGACGCCGCCGGTTTTCATGGCGGTTTCGGATGAGGACAAACAATTCGTCGAAGGAAGCGCCCGATTCTACATCGAAATGCACCGGAATGATCGTCCCTGCGAACTCCACATTTTCACCGGCGGTCGTCACGGCTTCGGTCTCGATAAAATCGACAGCCCGATTAAGCAATGGCCCATGCTCGCGGAGCAGTGGCTGAATGAACTGGGACTGACCACGCCTTAAAGCGCCACTCGCCAGCCGGTAGGACGGGTTGCCTTACCCGTCAATCCACAGTGCCGACGAAGACGGGTTAGGCAACCCGTCCTACTTTCCCCGCTCTGACTCATCGAGCGTCTTCTTTGCTTTTTTCAGCAACTCTTCCACGAGAGGATTTGGGACACGACGACTCGGGGAAATCGCGTAGAAGCTCTCTTTGATATCAGTAAACCGATAAAGCTCCGCTAACTGTCCACGCTTCAACTCACCGGCGACGACCACGGGCGGAACGAGCGCGATCCCCGCTCCGTCGCGGGCGAGGAGTCGCATCATCGCCATGTCGTCGATCTCCGCTGCAATCACCGGGCGAATACCTTCGCGTTCCATCACGAGATCGAAGGCCGCTCTCAAGTTGCTGTCCAGCGTCGGGAGAAGAAGAGGCGTCGTCCGCAAATCCTCCGGAAAAGAAAAAGCCTTCCGCCCTTTGGGCTTCGCCCCTACGAGCGCAACAGGCTGCTCTTCCAGCAAATGACTGTGCCAGTCCGTCTCGGCATCGCGACGAACCGGAAGATTCGACAAAACAATGTCGAGGGTATGCGATTTCAATTGTCGCAGTAATTCGCGGAGACTGCCGGAGCGCAGGACCAGCTCGACATCATCCCGACCGATAAAGGGCTGAAGACAGGCCAACTGGAAGTTTCGCGACAAGGTCGCCACCGCGCCGACCCGCAGGAGCCGCTTCCGGTCAGTGGGCCGGTTCTGAAGAACGCTGATCAACTCGTCTCCGGAACGAAAGATTGTCTCTGCGTAATCAAGCGCAATTCGCCCCGCTTCAGTAAGGACGAGTGACTTACTCTCACGGCGAAAAAGGGGCTGACCGATGCTTTCCTCCAACTGCTTCAACTGCACGCTCAAGGACGACTGCGCGACCCCCAGCTTTGCTGCGGCCCCGGTTAATGTCCCCTCCGTCGCAATCGCACGAAAGTAACGGAGGTGGTGATAATTGAGAAAGGCCATACGCTTTATTCTGAAAATCAGAACTATTTATTAGGAAACATATATTAGAAAGAATCCCATGCAAGCGCACCTTCAACCCGTCGGAAGCATGAACCGCTGCGGCACTTAATCTCAATCCCACCGCTTAGTTTTATGGACATCCTCACCACCATCCTCAATCCCGGAGTGCTCTTCTTCATTCTCGGGTTCGTTGCGATCATGCTGAAATCGAATCTCTCGATTCCGGAATCGGTCGTCAAATTCGTCAGTATCTACCTGATGCTCTCCATTGGCTTCAAAGGAGGTGTGAGTCTCCATGGAACGAGCCTCTTCGGAGATGGCCTCCTTATCATCGGCATCATCATTGCCATGAGCGCCCTCGTCCCGATTTACAGCTTCTTCCTTCTCAGAAAGAAAATCGGAGTCGCGGATGCCGCCGCGATTGGCGCAACCTACGGATCCAACAGCACTCTGACCTACATCACCGCGGCCGGTTTCCTCACCTCCATTGGCGCAAGCTACGACGGCTACATGACCGTCGCCCTCGTCGTCATGGAGACTCCCGCAATCATCTTTGCGATCGTCATGGCGCAGATGTCACTCAAAGGAACGGGACACAAAAGCACGAAGGAAGTGATCAAAGAAGCACTCACTGATGGAACCCTCCTCGTCCTTGTCGGCAGCATGGTGATCGGCTACATTCTCACCGCTCTCGGCACCGAGAAATCGCCCCTCGCGACCTTCATCGGCGGCGACATGTTCACCGGGATGCTTGTCTTCTTCCTCCTCTACATGGGAACGCTTGTCGGGAAAAAATTCAAAGAGATCGACTCCTTCCCTCCCATTCTGGTAGCCTTCGCGATCATCGCACCGATCTTCAATGGCATCCTCGCGATCCTCATCAGCAAGCTCTGCGGATTCGAACACGGCGATGCGCTCCTCCTCACGATCCTCTGCGCCTCGGCTTCCTACATCGTTGCTCCCGCGATCTTGAAAGACGCGCTGCCGGAGGCGAACCCTGCCAAGTATCTCACGATGAGCATGGGCATCACCTTCCCCCTCAACATCATCCTCGGCATCCCCGTTTACTGGTGGGCGATCACGAACTGGGTGTGAGCAAAATTGACGAAGCCCGAATCAAAGCCGAATCTGTCCCTGACCGGAGAGATTCGGTTTCTTCCGTTCTCAATGAGATTCATCTGCACCCCGACCGCAAAGCCATCGTTCATCTCAATGGTGCTCGCGGCAATCGTTGCTTCGGGCACCGCTTCGAGTGCGGAGCAGGAAATCGCAGCAGGACTGCCGCAGCCGGTGCGATCTGAGGAGTTCGCGTCCTTGCGAACCGGGTCGCCCTTTCTCCGCTCCCTGAACCTTTCCGAGGCTTACATCCTGACCGGGACGGTGCGCATCGACGACGAAATATACATCGCGCTGATGGATCGGGAATCGGGCGAGACGGATCTCATTTCCTCCGCCGCTAATTCTGAGGGCTGGAAGCTGGTCGGCCTGGAGGGAGACTCTTCCGAGCTTCAACAAATCACCGCGCAGGTCTCGAACCCGGGTGGCGAAATTTTCGCAATCCGATTCGATGAGCGACAATTCGAACCCCAAAACGGTGGGCTTCGCCCCGGCGGCATCCGGGGTTCGGGATCCGGCGAGAAGGCCCCGGTTCCGGAAAGAGACTATCGCGAAGGCATCTCCGGGGACGGACATCGCGGCCCGACTCCTCCGGAGCTGGTGCAAAAGCTCTCGCGACTCGATGAAAACACCCGTAACCGACTCATTCAGGAGATCCGGGAAATTCGGGGCCGGGGAGTGAGCAGCGAAGAGCGGCAGGTTCTTTTCACCCGCATGGTGGATGAGGCAGTCAGGCAGCGGAGGTAGCGCCCTGAAATTTCGGGGAAATATCCGTATTTTCCTTCGCCCCGTAACTCTTCTAACTCAGTCATGAATTTGGAAAACTTCGACCTCTCTCAAATCGACCTCAGTAAGGTCATCGTTCAATACGTGATCCCATGGGGAACCAACTTCCTCTTCGCTCTCGTCATCTTTCTAGTCGGGGCGGCGATTGCAAAATGGGCCGTAAAAATGATCGGCAAAGGTCTCGGAAAATCGGCGCTTGATCCCATGCTGATTGACTTCCTGAAGAACATCCTGCGATGGATTTTCATGCTCCTGGTGATTGTTGCTGCTCTCGATCAGTTGGGAGTTGATACGACTTCCTTCATCGCGATCCTCGGTGCGGCGGGTCTCGCGATCGGTCTCGCACTGAAGGATTCCCTGCAGAACTTCGCCTCCGGTGTCATGCTGATTCTCTTTCGCCCCTTCAAGACCGGCGACTTCATCGAAGCGGGCGGAGCTGATGGAATCGTCGAGGAGATTCGAATTTTCAGCACGCAGTTGAGAACTCCTGACAACAGGGTCGTCATCATTCCCAATGGCGATGTCTACGGAGGTGTCATCACGAATGTCACCGCAAAGGAAACCCGGCGCATCGATCTCGTTATCGGGATCGGCTACGACGATGACCTCCGGGAGGCAAAGCGCCTTCTTGAGGAGTTGGTCATGGCTGATGAGCGAGTCCTGAAAGAACCGGCACCGTTCGTCGCGGTCGGCGAACTGGGCGGATCGAGCGTCGATCTTCTCGTGCGCCCCTGGACGAAGACATCCGATTACTTTGCGACTAAGTGCGAACTCACCGAGCGGATCAAGCTCGCCTTCGATGATGCCGGGATTTCAATCCCCTATCCACAAATGAATGTGCATCTCGGCTCCGGGAGTGGCGATGGGCCAAAGATCACTTAACCGCCCCGTCCTCCGCAGTCGGGCAGGAGCGCGCTCCTCCATTCACACGAGGCCACCGTCACGCGAAAGCGCGAATAAACCCGACCTCGAGCGCGAGGGCTTCGAAGACATTCGTGCTCAGGTTCGTGCGCAGCTTTTCAACCGCCTCAATGCGCCGACCGAGTTCATGGACGGGAAGCTTTTCAGAAAGGTGACGGGTTGCCCCCGCGTATTCCGGCAGATCGAGATGCACTCCGCCGTTCTGCTGCCGCATTGCATCACCAAACCACATCATGAGATAATCAATGAGCCGGTTCCGTTGCTCCAGATACTCAGCCTCAGTCAGCGCCTTGTAATATTCCTCGCGCTGCTTGAGATAGTCTCCTTCCATTCGCTGACGATAGTGCGCCGCTTCCGCTTTCAGCGCGTCATCATTCCGCTTCGCGATGACGGCCTTCTCCTCTTTCAGAATCGCCGCAAACTGCGACATGAGCCCCAGCGCGCCGGAGATGCCCCCCTTCCCGCTTTCGGCATGACGTTTCAGAGAATCAAGAAGACCGCTCGCCGATTCACTGAGAACCGCCGGGCGAATGTTGCCCGCGAGTGGAATGTTGATACACCGCGACAGGATCGTTTCGAGGAGCATTTCGGGCCGTGAACTCAGGAGGAGAACACGACTTTGTTTCGGCGGTTCCTCCAGTGTTTTCAGGAAAGCGTTCGCTGCCTGTTCATTCATGCGATCAGCATCTTTGATCACCGCAAATTTCGTGAGCCCCTCCGGAGCCGACATGTGAACGAGGTGCTCGAGTCCCCGGATCTCATCGACTTTGACGACGCGCGATTTCGATTTTGGCCCGATCACCGCCACAGTGCTAGATTCCAACGATGCGAGGGAAGTCACTTCCGGCCCGATCCCCGGATTCACCATCCGGATCATCTCGATGGCGAGCTTTTCCTTCCCGCACCCGACTGGCCCCGTGATGAGATAGGCGTGGGCGAGGCGGCCGTTGTCTTTCGCAAGACCGATCAACTCCACCGCTTTGTCGAAAGAAAAACTCATGCTTCAACTCCTCCGAGACGAGATTGAAAACAGGCCTCGATCGCCACGGTAACTTCATCAATACTCGCCGAGGCATCGATCACCGCGATTCGCTCCGGCTCGCACGCCGCGAGGTCGAGATACCCCTGGCGAACCAGTTCAAAGAAATCGAGCGGCTGGTCTTCCATGCGATCCTGCTTGCCGCCGCTGGCCGCGACCGCGCGCGCGTGACCAATCGTGACATCGAGGTCGAGAAGGATCGTTAAGTCAGGCATCGTTTCCCCGACCGCAAATCGATTGATCGCTTTCACCGCCTTGAGATCAAGACCTCTCCCGACACCCTGATACACGTCCGTAGAATCGAGAAACCTATCCGCGACGACCCATTGCCCCGCCGCAAGCGCCGGTTCGATGATTCGTCGCACAAGCTGGGCGCGGCTCGCCGCAAAGAGGAGCAACTCACTCTCACTCGTGAGATCCGTCGCTTCCTCATCATATTGGAGAAGATGCCGGATTTTTTCCCCGATGACCGTCCCACCCGGCTCACGGGTCTGAATCACCTCGAAACCGCGACTTTCCAGCGACGCAACAAAGCGCTCGATCTGCGTAGACTTTCCACAGCCCTCAGATCCTTCAAAAGTGATAAATTTCCCGCGTTGCATCAAAGCCTTTTGCATCTATGAATGGCAGCAAGAGGATTGTCTAATTGAAAATAAACTGACTACCCATTCCATCATGTCCAGCTCATCCGAAATCACCTTTGGCTCCCGTGAAGATCGCAAACTTCTTGAAAAAGGGCACACCTTTTCTCCGAAATTCGACGACCACGGCCTCATCGTTGCGATTGCGCAGGATGCCGACACCAACGAAGTCCTCATGGTTGCTTACATGAACGAGGACTCGCTCAAGCAAACTCTCGAAATTGGCGAGGCCGTTTACTACTCCCGCAGCCGTCAGGAGATCTGGCACAAAGGAGCCACCTCCGGCCACACCCAGACTGTTGAGAAGATCCTCACCGACTGTGATCAGGACGCCCTCGTCCTCAAGGTTCGTCAGCATGGCCCCGGTTGCTGCCATGCCGGATACCGATCTTGCTTTTACAGAAATATACAGGAGCCCGGTAGCCCCGTAGCCTTGGGACAAGAGATCGAGGACCAATCCTACGATCCGGATAAGGTTTACAGTTGACGGCCTGACCTCATCTTCTTACTCCTACTCCTCATCTTCTTCTTTCCTTTCGACGACCGCAGCTGGGGAAAGAGTAAGAAGAAGATTAAGAGCAGGAAGAAGAGTCCTCCATTTTACTTAACTCCCATTTCCCCCGTTTCTATGAAATCCCTCTGGTCCAACTCCGACGCGAAGAAATTCAAAGGCGATCTTGGCAAGCGTGTCTACACCTCACGACTTCTCGGCGCAAATCCTGAACTGGTCCTTCACGGGGGCGGAAACACCTCGGTGAAAACCACCGAGAAAGACTTCTTCGGTGACAAAGTCGAAGTCCTCCATGTCAAAGGATCCGGTTGGGATCTCGGCACCATCGAAGCCGCCGGCTTTGCTCCGGTGCGGATGGAGGCACTCCTCAAAATGGCGAAGCTCGATAAACTGAGCGATCCCGAAATGGTGAAGCAACAGCGCGCCGCGATGCTCGAACCAAGCGCGCCGAATCCGAGTATCGAGGCGATTCTCCACGCGATCATTCCGCAGAAATTTGTCGATCACACCCACGCCAATGCCGTTGTTGCGCTGACAAATCACAAGCTCGGTCGCGAAGCCGTCGCCGAAGTCTACGGAGACCGCGTCGTCGTTGTCCCCTACGTCATGCCCGGCTTCGATCTCGCCAAGGCAGTGGAGAAGGCGCTCGAAAATGTCGATCCGTTTGCCCTCGATGGGATCATCCTCATGAATCACGGCATCTTCACGATGCATGACGACGCCAAGACCAGCTACGACCTCATGATCCAGCTCGTGACCGAAGCTGAAATCTACATTTCGACGAAACTCGGCAAGAACTTTTCATTCCCCACCGCGAAGCCTGACGAAAACCTCCTCGCCCTCTCTGAAATCAGAGGCAAAGTTTCTAACCTTCGCGGTGTCCCCGTGATTGCCTCGCTCGATCAGTCCCCCGAGGCTGCGGGATTCGCAAGTCGCGTCGATGTCGCCAAGATTGCGACCCGTGGACCACTCACCCCCGACCACACGATCCGCACGAAGCGTGTTCCCGTCGTGATCGGCAAGGACAGTGGAAAGTCACTCGACAAGTATGCTGCCGATTACGCCAAGTATTTCGACAAATACAACCAGGGCGAAACGATGCTTTCCCCTGATCCCCGCTGGGCCGTCTGGCAGGACAAAGGGATCATCGCCTTCGGCGCGACCGAAAAGGAAGCCAGAGTCCTCACCGACATTTCCACGAGCACCTGGCGCACGATCACTCAGTCCGAAGCTGCTTTCGAAGGCGGATGGAAAGCGCTCCCCGCCGGGAAACTTTTCGAAATCGAATACTGGGAGCTCGAGCAGGCCAAACTGAAAAAGGGCGGCAGCGCTCCGACCCATCAGGGCAAGGTTGCAATCGTGACCGGCTCCGCCGCAGGCATCGGATTTGCCTGCGCGCAGTCGCTCGCTGAGCAGGGCGCCAAAGTCATCGGCATCGACCTCAGCCCCGAGATTGAAGCGCAGATGGAGTCCATCGGCGGCATCGGGATCATCGCGAACCTCACGAATGACGAAAAGGTCATCGAAGCCGTCGAAGGGGTCGTTCGTCAGTTCGGTGGCATCGACATTGTCGTTAGCAACGCCGGAATCTTCACCGCCGGCGCCTACCTCGAAAATCTCGAAGGCAAGAACTGGGATCTCTCCATCGCCGTCAACCTCACCAGCCACCAGAAGCTGCTCAAATACACGATTCCTTACCTCAAAAACGGCATCGACCCCGCTGTTGTTCTCGTCGGTTCGCGAAACGTCAATGCTCCCGGCGCCGGTGCGGCAAGCTACTCCTGCGCCAAAGCAGGGCTTACCCAGCTCTGCCGTGTCGCCTCTCTCGAGCTCGCGCCTTTCGGCGTGCGTTGTAACATCATTCACCCCGACGCTGTCTTTGACACCAAGCTCTGGACCGAGGAAAACCTCAAGCGTTCCGCCGAGCGTTACCACATGACGGTCGAAGAATACAAGACCCGGAACCTCCTCAAAACCGAGATCAAATCCAAAGACGTCGGTAACATGGTTGCCGCGATGGCGAGTTCCCTCTTCGGCAAGACCACCGGTGCCCAGGTGCCGGTGGATGGCGGCAACGATCGGGTGATCTGAGGGAGAACGACGGAACCTATCAGCTTCCGTTATCCCGCAGTAGGGAAGATTTTGCATCGTCCGCTACGTTTCACTTCACGGCGATCCCGAGCGGAGCGGACGGCGTGAGCCTTCCGTCAGGCAGTGGCCCGGCCTGTCGCCGTCGGAAGATTGACATCTTCCGCTACGCTTCACTTCACGGCGATTTCGAAACGTAGCGGACGGCGTGAGCCTTCCGTCAGGCAATGCCCCGGCCCGTCGCCGTCGGAAGATTGACATCTTCCGCTACGTTTCACTTCACGGCGATCCCGAGCGGAGCGGACGGCGTGAGCCTTCCGTCAGGCAATGCCCCGGCCCGTCGCCGTCGGAAGATTTTCCATCTTCCGCTACAAAATACAAAAAAAGGCGATCCTTTCGGATCGCCTTTCTTCAAAATTGAAACTGAATCGTCTCTACGACTCTTTCGCCGCCGCAGCAGCAGCCTCGACCTTCTTCGGATGCTTGAGGGCGGTGAGAACGTCGCGTGAGTTCATTTGATTGACCACTTTCTCCTCCATTCCGAGGGCGACGAGGCGGGCCTTTTGCTCACGGCGGCGACGGTTTTTCTTGCCTGCTGCCTTCTTCGGACGAGTCCGGTTCTTGTTGCGCTCTAAAGTCGTTCCCATGTGTAAAAATCGGTGCGTGGTCTTGTTAATGGACCGGGGCCGGGGCGCCCAGTCATCCCCTTTGGAAGCAGGGAGCGAGACCCATAGTCGCTTTCCGGCCCCAGGTCAACGTGATTTCGACCGTCTTTCCTTTCAAAATCAGCAGTGTATCTAAGCCCAATAGAGGGCAAAACGGTGACAGAATGCGACTGGTCCGTTCCGCCTCACTTTGCTAAGGTGGGTGTATGAATGTCGATCAAGCCAGTCGCCACCGTAGTTTCCGGCGGACTTTTCTCCTCGTGGCCGGCCTGCTTATCGCGGGCTTTGTGCAGACTTCCCAAGCAGAGCGCGCGATCCACGTCTTCGGTGTCTTCTGCAATGCCTACGAAGGCGAAGGTGGCGCGATCAACGAAGGCGTCACCGCAGACAAGTTCATCCTCAACACGATCTTCACCGAATACTTCACGGAGCAATCCTGGGGCGTGAAATTAAACCGGCGAACCTTGGAGGGGAAAGCAGCGACCCGTGACGGTCTCCTTGCTGAGTTCGAACTTTTCTCCCGTGACGTTGGCGCGGAGGACACTGTTTACATCCACTTCTCGGGCCATGGTGTGATCCCCGACCCGCTCAACGGAGAGCAATTCTTGAATTTCGTCGATGAATCTCTCATGAGCCGGAAGGAATGGGCGGACCAAATCGAAGCCCTTCCCTGTCGGCTCAAAATTTTCATCACCGATTGCTGTTCGAGCTATCCCCCGGAGTTCGTCATCGCCGAGGGGGATGAGAAAGTGGAGCCCTGGAAAAACCTCTACGCGCTCATGCTGGAGCACGAGGGGTTCGTCAACATCACCGCAGCCTCACCGGGGGAATTTGCGCTGGGCAGTTCCTCCGGCGGATTTCTGACAATCAATCTTGAGTCAGACATGCAGCGCTATTCCTCGTGGGAGCAGGTCTTTGCCGAAACCAAAAAGCGGGTCGAAGCGGAAACCGAAGGCCAGATCCGCATGGCGGGCCTCAGTGATGAGTTATCCCCCCAGCGCCCCTTCGCCTACAGCCTCGGCAAACGCATCGAGTCGGGCGTCGGCAGCCGCGCGCCAAAACCGGCATTCACCGAATACGTGATTCCCGATTCCCACTCCCGTGAACTGACGCGGGATGAACTCGAGAACATGGGGCTGCAACAACTTTACCTGGCGCGAAATGAGATTTTTGCGCGCTACGGCTTTGATTTCAGCGGTTCCTTTCTGCAGGATTATTTCGGCAGCCTCTCCTGGTATGAGCGGATTCCAGGCTACAAGAACCCTCCGGTGACCGCATTGGAAACCTCGAACGCATCGCTGATTCTCGAAGTCGAAACGGAACAGGGAGGTCCCTTCATCAGCAGTAAAAAAGTGATGCCCGGTGAGCAGCAAAACGCAGCAACCTTTCCGGATATTTTTGCCTACTCCTCGCAACGGGCACTCTCGCGATCCATCCTCCAAAACCTGACCCCGCAGGAACTTTCGATCGCCCGAAATGAAATTTACGCCCGGCACGGGTATCCTTTCGCCTCGACCACGCTGCAGGAATACTTCGCCGCGAAGCCCTACTATACGCGGAATCCGGGTGCGACCGATCCAGTTTTTTCCAGCATCGAGAATCACAATCTCTGGCTCATCCGCAAAGTCGAGCGCATCAACGGCGGCGCTTATTCGTGGTGATCTTTAGACCGCCAAACAAGCGGACTCAACAGGGTCTGATGACCGACCCAACCCTGTTCAATCCGGTAGCGACGACCCACACGTCAGGGATTCACCATTTCGACCTTCTCACCGCGATACTTCTGAATCAGCGCATCAAGCACGGGCACGATCTCCTCTTCCGTCCCGACGACCAACCAGTAGCGATAGCGAATCGTCGTCTTTGGCAACAGGTTCACTTTCACAATCGGAGCAAGGTGAACGCAGGGTCCATCGGTCGCTTCGTCGCTATTGCCCGATCCATGGGCGCCATAATTCCATAACTCAGTCGCGCCTGGGCTGAAAACCGCGATCCCCTGACCCTCGAGGTTGAAGCAGGCCATGACCTTATGCGGAGCCTCGATTCTCGACCAGGGCAAACCCGGCTCATCGGGGGCTTCGCTCCACTTTCCCTCCCCTTCATAAACGCGAAAGAGTGAAAAATTCCGGGTGAAATAGAGCGCCGGGATTTCCTGATGCCGCAGCCCTTTCGGCCCCCAGATGTCGTCCTCTTCGCGTCGGGATTCGAGTTCGCACTTCACGACGACGACATTCGGAAACCCCGCTTCGAAGCCTGTCTCTTGTCTCATCACCGCGGCGGCTTCTTCGTCATACATGTCCCAAAGTTTGGGGATCGTCTCGGAATACAAACTGCCGCCCTCCGTCTTTTCAAAAGTCGTGACCCGTGCCCATGAGCCGACGCCACCACCCTGAATCGGATTCCACGGCCATGGCGACCACGATTTGCTTTGTCCATCCGCAATGCGGTCGAGACTTTTCCCGGCGTAGTAGGATTGCTGAATGAGCCGTCCCGGATCGTGAATATTCACGACATTCCGACGATACCCCTCCCAGTCGAGAAAGGTGATTGAGGCTCCCATCGCAGCATCGACCCCGATTTTCACCTTCCCGTTATCAGCGAAAAGAAGCTCCTCCGCTTCCAACTGGCGGACGTTGGCATGCTTCGTTAGGTCTTCTGCCAGCACGAAACCAAAAAAAAGAATGATGGAAAGGAAGGCAGCCGTTTTCATGATCAATCGCCGCCGCAGCCTCCACCACCGCAGCCGGAACCGCCGCATCCACTGTCGTTATTACCGCAGCCGCCTCCAGATCCTCCGCCCCACCATCCACTGCATCCCGAGTTTCCGGGTCCGCCTTTCCCGCCACCATTTTTGCCAAAGAAATAAGCAATGATCATGAGAAGGACAAATGTCACCGCCACGAAGATGATAATCCCTGAGAAATTATCGGTCACGCCCAGGATCGAGTTGCAGCCTGCTGTGACGAGAGCGAGCCCCAGCGCACTGATTGCCGCCACCAATCCTTTCCGCGAAAGCACGAGCGAGCGTGCCCGGTCCACCCGAACCCAATCCACCCGCCGAAAGCGTCTCTCCGATCCGGGCCAGATTTCCTCCGGTGGCTTGCCGCCAAAATGTTTCGCATATGTGGCGAGGGTCGCCTCATACCAGTCGGTGAATTTATCCCCTTCCTCCCCGCCTCCGCGAGTCGGTCCGTGATGGATCGGCTTGCCTAGGGTGTCACCACAAAGATCCTCCCAATACGAGCGCGTGTAGCAGAGGTGCAAGTGCCAGGCCTGGTCCACTTCATCGGAAGGCGTCACGGGATGCCCCGCCTCGACGCATAGATACAGGAAGCGACGATACTCCTCGAGGACCCGCGCCGTGTAGTCGACGGTCCAGCCGTTTTCCCGCCGCAGACGCTCCGAAAAAGGAAAGGCCGCTCCGGGCGCGTCGAAAGAGAAGGCTTCCAGTTTTTGCCATAATTCTGCGTTCATGATTCTTCCTCCTTCGGATTGAGCGGCGCTTCACAGGACCAGCAGGTGTCAAAATTCCCGGGACTCACTTCTCCACACTCTTTACATTTCGAGTCCGATGCTGCCAGCTCTTCATTCCTGGAACGGTGTTCGCGAATCAACTGCCAGGCGCGTTCGTAATCTTCGTTCGAAACGACACAGAGCATGGGAAAAGTGTCTGGAATTGGAATCTCGCTTCCCCCCGCGAGAGCAACCGACTCATTTTTCACATGCGTCTCAATCCCGCAGGCTTCCAGCAAAGCCTGATATTGCCGGATCATGGTGATGTCCCGTTCGCGAATAAGTTCCTTCATGGTTGCACAGATTACTGAAGTCCCCCGCAAGCGAAAAGCTTATTTCCCAAGTCGGATCGTCTAAGCTGCGTTCAGAGAGCGGTAGACCTTCGTGGATACTTAACCTATCTTAAAGACCCAAAAAAGATGAGTCGAAAGAAATCTTCACCCCAGCCCCCCGGACCGTTTGCTTCACTTTTTCAAGATGACGGTGGATCGGGCAAAGGAAAACGCCGACGCCGTGGTGGCGGCTTTCGCGGGATTTTTATCCTTCTCCTTCTTGGACTCGGACTCGGCGTGATTGGTTTCATCGGAGGCTCCGTCTTCTATGCGGCCAAAGCGCTCGCCTTTGATCTCGACCAGCTCGATGAAGTTCCCGAGCGAACTCTCGTCTATGACCGAAAGGGCGAACTCCTCGGCCATGTCTCGGGACACGGAGAAAACCGCCTTGTCGTCCCCGCCTCCGAGGTTTCCGAAAATTTCATCAAGGCACTCCTCGCCCGTGAGGACAGCCGCTTCTACGAACACGGCGGCGTTGATTACCGGGGTGTCGTCCGCGCGACAATCACGAACCTCAAAGCCGGCGGGATGGAGCAGGGTGCCTCTACGCTAACGATGCAGCTTGCCCGAAATGCATTCGAAATGCGGGAGAAAACCCTGAACCGCAAAATGCTCGAGGTCGCGATCGCGAAACGAATCGAGCGGAATTTTGAAAAGGACGAGATCCTTGGTTTTTACATGAACCGGATCTATTTCGGCTCCGGCCTCTACGGGATCGAGCGAGCCTCGCAGGGATTTTTCATGAAGCCTGCCTCGGAGTTGACTCCGGGTGAAGGAGCGATGCTCGCGGGAATCATTCGCGGCCCGAGCCTCCTCAATCCCTTCCGCAGCATGGAAAATGCGGAAGACACCCGCGACGAAGTCCTCGCGCGGATGGTCGCCGACGGAACCCTGAACGAAGAACAATCCAACGCCGCCAAAGCAGAGGTCATCGCCCTTCGTCCGCCTGATCAACGCCTCGCGACCGGTAGCTATGTCCTCCAGACCGTCTTTGATCTTCTCGCCAATTATCTCGAGAGCGAGGAAGAAGTTCAATTCGGCGGACTCCGTGTTTACACGACGCTCGATTCGAATCTGCAGGAAGCCGCAGAGAAGGCTCTCGATTCTCATCTCACCGCTATCGAAAACCAAAGCGGCTATCGCCACCCGAAACGGGCTGACCATAAGGAAGGCGAATCGACGAAGTATCTTCAGGGCTCGGTCGTGACTCTCGACAACTCTTCCGGCGCGATCCGCGCTCTCGTCGGCGGTCGCAAATTTGCCGACAGTTCCTTCAACCGCGCCTACAAAGCACGGCGGCAGGCAGGTTCGACTTTCAAGCCATTCATCTACGCGGAGGCGATGCAGCGCGCAGGAATGCTTCCCGGCGTCTATGTCAGCGACGACCCGATCCGCATTCAGCATGGTGGCGGTCCAGTCTGGGCTCCGAAAAACAGCGACGGAACCTTCACCGGACTGCAGCCTGCCGCGATCGGATTGATCCGCTCGCGTAACACGATGTCAGTCCGCGTCGGTCAGATTGCGGGAATCGAAAATGTGCGAAAGATGGCCTACGACATGAAGTTCGGCGAGATCCCCGATTCTCCTGTCATCTTCCTCGGGGCCTTTGACACCACTCCGTTCACGATGACGAGCGCCTTCTCCACGCTCGGCGCGAAAGGAGTCAATTACATGCCGTTCCTGATTGACCGCGTTGAGCATCGCGACGGACGGATCCTCTACGAAGAGAAGCCCGAAGGCGTCCAGATTTTCCCGGAATCCATCGCCTGGGTCACCTCCGACATTCTCTCCAAAGTCATGGATGAAGGAACCGGTCGCGCCGCCCGCAGCGCCGGCTACACCGCCCCCGCGAAAGGAAAAACGGGAACGACAAACGACTATCGCGACGCCTGGTTCGTCGGCTACACCGACAAGATTACAACCGGAGTCTGGGTCGGCCTCGACCAGCCGAAAACGATCATGGATCGTGGCTACGGCAGCACCCTCGCCCTCCCCATTTGGACCGAGGTCATGAAAAAAGCGGAAGAAGATTATCCCGCCGCCCGCATCCCGGCCCCTGAGGGCTCCGCCAACGCCGTCCTCTGCCGCGAGTGCGGACTCCTCCAGAGCAACCGCACCCGCAACCCCTACCAGATGCTCCTTCCACCCGACATGCGCCCGCGCGGCAGTTGTCGCGGACATGGTGGCGGTCTCTTCACCAACAATCAGGGAATGCCCCAGGCCTTTCCTGTCCCCGGCGATGGCCAGCAACCAGCTCCCGGCTTTCCACCGGGGATGCAACCGCCGCCTGAAGAAAGTGGAATTGGCAAGGCCATCAGAGGTTTCGGGAGATTCCTTTTCGGGGGTGATCCGCAGCGATAGGAAAACTAGCTTTGTACCCCAAAGGCACCGAAACTCCCTCTTCTCTCCGCAAATAAGGTCTCGACAATGAAATTCAGTGTGTCATTTTCAGCCAATTGCGGAAATGAGCACAAACAAAGATTCTTTTTTCAGTCTGGTCCCGGACGGTTCGCCCCACGAGGTGGAGGGTGAAAGAGAGGTCATGCTTCCCGGCATGTCCCTTGAGATTCTCGCAACGCGGAAGATCCGGCTGCAGCGTTGGAATTTGAAAGGACTCTTCGATCCCTACTGGCGCCTTTATTGCCCCGTCGAGGGAAAGGCCATCGTCGAATTTCAGGGCACGAAAACGGAACTCGTCCCGGGAAAGCTCTACTTGATTCCTCCGCGAACCTCTTTCAGCTCGAACAACCCTGAGCCGTTCACGAAGTGGTATGTCCATTTTATTCTCGGGCGATCCGACCTCCTTTCCGTCCCCGGGATCTATTCGCAGAACGTCGATGACATTTCGTCCGGCTTTGTCGATACCCTCGCCACCGCAAAAGGCGAGCCCTACAACTGGGAGTCCGCGAGTCTCGTCATTCACGCCCTGACAAAGCTACCCAACGCCGCGTGGACTGATCAGAAACTCGACTCCCGCGTCGAACGTGCGATGGAGTTTCTTCAGACCAATCTCGCCCGCAAAATCAGCGCCGACGACGCGGCCCGCTCCGCCGGGGTCAGCGTGAGGAATCTGAATCATCTCTTCCGCTCCCAGGTCCGTATGGCTCCGATGAGCGTCCTCCTCAACTACCGCCTCGACCGCGCCTGCCACCTCCTTCGCCACACCGACCAGTCGATCGAACAAGTCGCCGAGAACTGCGGGTTTCCCAACCGCTACTACTTCAGCCGTATGCTGAAACAGCATCGGGGAATCTCCCCGGCAGCGTATCGTAAGGGTCAGCTTTATTGAGAAGAAAAGGAGTAAAGGAGCAGAGTAGCAAAGAATTTCCAAATCCGTGCCTATCTGCGCAAGTCCGTGGTTCAAATTCCTTCCTGGCGCACATCCACCCTCACCCTCCTCCCATGAAATCGCCCACCCTCGACGATCGGCAACGAGTCAGCCAACGTCCCGGTGATTCCGTCGTGATGTATCAAAAGTGGAAAGACCTCCTCTTTCTTCACTGGGAAGTCGATTCAGCTAAAATACAGTCCACCCTCCCTGACGGCCTCACCGTCGATTTGCACGAAGGGAAATCCTACCTCGGCCTCGTGCCCTTCTACATGCGCGAGATCCGCCCGCGCTTCCTTCCGACCGTCCCTGGCATTTCGAACTTCCTTGAGATGAATGTCAGGACCTACGTGCACGACCGTCACGGAAACCCCGGAGTTTGGTTCTACTCCCTCGATGCGAACCAGTCCCTCGCCGTCGCCCTCGCGCGGCGCTTTTTTCACCTGCCTTACTTCCGGGCGGAGATGACAGCCTCGCAGGATTCCGGGATGATTGATTACACCTCTCGGCGAAAAAATGTTTCCGCAGACATCTCAGAATTTCGCTATCAAGGTGCCGCAAAAATGGACACCCCGACGCCCGGTTCGCTAGAGTATTTCCTGCTCGAACGCTACCTCCTCTTTGCCCACGACAAAACCAGAGACCGACTCCTCTGCGGCCAGGTCCATCACACGCCCTACCCTGTGCATGAGGCGGAGGTGGAAGCCTTCAGCCCGGTGGCGATGGCGCAGGCCGGATTCGACGTCGGTCAGGATCCGCCGGTTCATGCGGCTTTTTCACCGGGTGTTTCCGTGGAGATTTTCGGGATCAAAACGGTGGCTCTTTAGGGATGGACTGGGAGCATTTCCATCCCTTCACGACGCTCCATTTCGCGGCACTCTTTGTCTGCGTCGCGCTTTCCGTGTCTATTGCCCTGCTCGCCCCACGGATCCGACAGGGAAACCGCTCACGGCAGAGCGGTCGTCGCTTCCTCGCGATCGGCAACCTCGTGATTTGGACGATCGCCTGCGGCTTCTGGTTTTTTCCGGGCTACTTCCGGATCGATCAATCGCTGCCCCTCCACTTCTGCAACCTCGCCAATCTCATCGCCGCCGCCGCCGTGGGGTTTCGCTGGCGGATCGCCCAGTCCCTCTTGTATTTCTGGACCTTCGCGCTCTGCATCTGGGCTTTCCTCACGCCCTTTCTCATGGTCGGACCCGCCCATCCCTGGTTCTGGGTTTTCTGGCTTTATCATCTCTTTATCCCCCTCGCGACCTCGTGGATTCTTTCGGTGGATCGATTCCGCCCCGGCCTTTCCGACCTCAAGTCAGCGATCCTCGTGACCTTCCTTTACACCGGATTTCTCACCCTCCTGAATGCCCTGACCGGATGGGATTACGGTTTCGTTGGTCCGGGGAAACCGGGACAACCGAGCCTGATTGATGTGTTAGGCCCTTACCCGCTTCGGCTCGTCTGGATGACCTTGATCGCTGCCACTCTGTTCGGCCTCCTCCTCCTGCCGTGGCTTCGCTGTAACAAACCGGATTTGTCGCCGTAAGTTCCTTGTCCTCACACGTCTCCATAGATCAGACTCCCAGTCAAAATTCCCCATCCTATGACCAGCGCCGAACAGAAAGCACTCGACCATTTCATGCAGGGTCTCAAAAAGCGAAACCCGCACGAGACTGAATTCCAACAGGCCGTCCACGAAGTTGCGATGTCGGTGATGCCCTGGTATCTCCAGCACGACGAATACCGCAAAGCGCAAATCCTCGAGCGTGCCACCGAGCCGGATCGTATCATCACTTTCCGCGTCACCTGGATGACTGACGATGGCGAAATCCGCGCGAACCGCGCCTGGCGGGTCCAGTTCAACCACGCGCTCGGCCCCTACAAAGGCGGCCTCCGCTTTCACTCCTCCGTGACTCAAAGCGTCCTCAAATTTCTCGGCTTCGAACAGATCTTTAAAAACAGTCTTACCGGTCTCCCCATGGGCGGCGCGAAGGGCGGCTCTAACTTTAACCCAAAAGGCAAAAGCCAAAATGAAGTGATGCGCTTTTGTCAGTCCATGATGATCGAACTTCATCGCCACATCGGCGAAGACATCGACGTCCCCGCCGGTGACATCGGCGTCGGCGCCCGGGAGGTCAGCTACCTCTTTGGCCAATACATGCGTCTTGAGAACCGCTGGAGCGGCGTCCTCACCGGGAAAGGTCTCTCCTTTGGCGGCAGCGCCGTCCGCAAAGAAGCGACCGGATGGGGCTGCGTTTACTTCTGCGATGACATGCTCAAGCATCACGGCCATTCCCTCGAAGGAAAACGCGTCGCCGTGAGCGGGAGCGGCAACGTCGCGCTCTATGCGGCGCAGAAGCTGATCGAAAAAGGGGCCAAAGTCGTCACGCTGAGTGATTCGAAAGGTTTCATCCATGTCAAAGATGGACTCAGCGAAGAACAGTGGGAAGAAGTCCGCGCACTCAAAGAGGAGCAACGCGGTCGCCTCTCCGAGTTCAAAAGCAGCGGAGTTCAGTATCATGCCGACCAGCGCCCCTGGGGAGTCGAGTGCGATATCGCAATGCCCTGCGCAACTCAAAACGAACTCGAAGAAGACTGCGCCCGCTCCCTCGTCTCGAATGGTGTCATAGCGGTTTGTGAGGGCGCTAACATGCCCACCACCTATGATGCGATTGAAGTCTTCCGGGAACATCAAGTCCTCCATGCTCCCGGCAAAGCTTCCAACGCCGGTGGCGTCGCCGTGAGCGGACTCGAACAAAGCCAGAACGCGATGCGCATCTCCTGGTCACCCGAAGAGGTCGATCAGCGCCTCAAGGACATCATGAAAAATATCCACCGCCGCTGCGTCGAAGAAGGAACCACCGAAAGCGGTCGCGTCGATTACATCGACGGCTCCAACATCGGCGGATTCAAGAAAGTCGCCGAAGCGATGCTGGCTTATGGGGCGGTTTAGGGAACTGTTTTCGCTGATGAGCGGTGAACGCACTTGCAAAACATCATCCTCCCCCATCACGCCAAAATCCCCTGCACGACCTCACCATAAACATCGGTGAGTCGGAAATCTCTGCCCGCGTAGCGGTAGGTCAGTCGCTTGTGATCGATTCCCATGAGATGGAGCATCGTCGCGTGGAGGTCGTGCATGTGGACTTTGTCTTTCACCGCGTAGTAGCCGAATTCGTCGGTCTCGCCGTGGGCGTAGCCACCCTTGACGCCGCCACCGGCCATCCACATCGTGAAGCCCTGCGGGTTGTGGTCGCGGCCGTTTGATCCCTGCACGATCGGCGTCCTCCCGAACTCCCCGCCCCAAACAACGAGGGTGTCTTCAAGCATCCCGCGCTGTTTCAAATCGGTGAGAAGTCCCGCAATCGGCTTGTCGACCGCGAGTGAATTCTTCTCGTGTCCTTTCACGAGATTGCCATGCTGATCCCAGACGTTTGGCGTGGAAACCTGGAGATACCGCACTCCAGACTCGGCAAAACGGCGCGCGAGCAAACACTGACGACCGAAGGTGTCGGTCTCGTCGGTCCCAATTCCGTAGAGTTCCTTGATGTGCTCCGGCTCGTCGAGAGTATCGATGACATCCGGGGCTGAGGCCTGCATCCGGAATGCCATCTCCATTGATTCGATCATCCCCTCGACCGGCGCATACTGCGTTCGCGCGAGATGTTCCCGATTCATTTTCTGGAGGAACTCGAGTTTCGCCGACTGAACCTCCTTCGCAGACTTCGGTTTTAGAAAATCGAAATTCGCGCCGTCGTCGAGTTTCCCGTTGCGCCCGATCGTCGTCGCTTGATGCGCTGCGGGGAGAAATGCCGGACCGTAATTCCGCGGCCCTCCATGAGTGGCGGAGGGACTGATGCTGACAAATCCCGGTAGGTCATGATTGTCCGTTCCAAGACCATAGCTGACCCAGGATCCCAGCGAGGGACGCACAAAATTATCCGAACCCGTGTGCAGCATGCAGACGGCCTGCCCGTGTGACTGGCCTTTGCTTTGCATCGAGCGAATGACACACAAGTCGTCCGCCATTTTCGCAACCTCGGGAAACAGCTCACTGACCCACAGGCCCGATTGACCATGTTGTGAGAACTCCCACGGCGATCCCATCAGCTTCGCCTGCTTCGTCGCGGTCGGGTCGAGGTTTTTCGCGGGCGCAAAAGGAAGTCGTTCCCCGTCCCGCTTCTGCAACTCGGGCTTGTAATCGAAGGTATCGACGTGTGACGGGCCGCCATGCATGAAAAGAAAAATGACCCGCTTCGCCCGTGGCGGATGATGAAAGCTCAGCGGCGAACCAGCCTGAGCGAGCCCTGACAAAGCCATCGAACCGAATCCGCAGCCCGCCGCTTGCAGGAGCTTCCTCCGGGAAAAGGTTGCTTCATCGAATTGGCCGCAGGCAGTGTGGAGTGGGTTCATCTTATTCGAGGTAGAGGTATTCCGTGGAGGCCAGAAGAACGTGGGCGAAGTGCGCCACCGCCGTCGCGAGAGCCTCGCCGCTTTCCGCGCCACCGCTCAAATCCGCGACGAGACCGAGCGCGGCGGACGACTCAAGAGGGTTAGGTCCTCGACCTAAGAGGGTTTGATAGAGCCAGTCGATCTCCGCCCCGGGAACGGAGGCTGCTTCCAGCGCCTGCTTTGCGAGGAGGCCGGCCTGCGCATGCATGAACTCGCTGTTCAGCAAATAGAGGGCCTGAGTCGGGACGGTCGTTTGGGCGCGCTTTCCGGACACGAGATCAGGATTCGCGGCGTCGAAGACCGCCAGCTCCGTTGCCGGATTGTTCCGCGCGACCGGCAGGTAAACGGTCCGCTTTTTCTCCTTCGCGAATGAGATGGGATTGTCGAGATCCTCGCCGAACTGATTGGCCGTCGCCCCGCCCGGTTCGCGATCCAGTTGCCCTGACAGATACAGAATGCTATCACGGATTTCCTCCGCCGAGAGTCGACGATGATTCTGACGGGCGAACCACTTGTTCGCCGGATCAGCGACCTGCCCCTCGTCACAATTGCTCGACAACTGGTAGCTGCGACTCAGGACGAGATCACGGACGAGTGATTTCACCGAGCCGCCGTTTTCCCGAAATCCCGACGCGAGATAGTCGAGCAACTCTGGATGGGTCGGCCCCGAGCCGAGGCGCCCGAAATTGTCTACCGTCGCAACAATACCGCGACCGAAAAGATGATGCCAGACGCGATTCACGATGACGCGGTCGAGCAGTGCATTGTCCTCTCCTGTGATCCACTCGGCCAACTCAAGGCGACCGCTCCGCCCCTCTTCAATCGGTGGAGCCTCGCCCTCGTGCAGGACTTTGAGAAAATTTCGCGGAACCTTCGGCCCGAGCTGCCCGACCTCGCCCCGCACGCGGAGATGCGTGTCATCCGCCGATGGCTCGTCGCGCGGTGCCATCGCGACCGGCTTGTCTTTGAGATCCTTGATCAGTGCACCGAGCTCTTTCTTCAAATCTTTCTCCGACATCGCGTAAAGCGGATCCATCGTGCCGGTGTCCATCGCCGCAAGCGCCGAGGCTTCCCGGGCAATGTCATCCACGGGAATAAACTGAACGGCATCGACAATGAGGTAAGTCCCCCCGGTCCCGCCCGATTCGATGATGACTTCGCAATCCGCCCCTTTCTCAAAATCGAAAACTCCAACCGGCTCGAAAAGGTTCCCCACTGTCGGTTCCTTCGTCTCATCGAGGATCAAAGAATGACGCCCCGCCCGATCAACGACCGTGACCGGTACCTTCGCGGCCCGGTTTCCCGACGCGTTGTAGGCAATCCTCACCTCGTAACGCCCGCTCACGGGAAGGCTTCCTCGAAATATCGCGATGTTAGTCCCCTTCCCTTTCTGATCGTCGTGAAGATAGCCGGGACCAAAATGGTTCGGGAAATGCGTGCTCTTGACCCAGTCACCCACGAGTTCGGCGTGCTCATCGTCATAAATGATTCCGGCGAGAGGGAGATTGTTTTTTGTCATCCCACCGCCGGCTTTGTTTTTAAATTGCTGTTCGACGGTGAGCCGCATCGCGAGTTCAAGTCGCTCGACTTTCCTCGCGGTCTCCTTTTCCAACTCTCCGCCAACGGGCAGCGGGCGCTCGATCCAGCTCGCCACATTGACACAGCCGTTGCGGGTCCCGATGACGACACCGGTGGAGCGGAAGATCCCGGCCATGGCGTAGTAATCCTCCTGCGAGACGGGATCGAATTTATGATCGTGGCAGCGGGCACAGCCGATCGTGAGTCCAAGAAAAGCACGCCCGAGGGTGTCGAGCTGCTCGTCAGCGGTATCCATCCAGAGTTTCTCCTTGTCGCGCTCCGTGAGCATTTTCGGACCGAGGGCGAGAAAGGTGCTCGCGATAAGGCCGCGCGCCGCGCTCTCGTCATTCTCCGCCGTCAGCAAATCCCCGGCAAGCTGCGCCCTCACAAAGTCATAATACGACTCGTCGCGATTCAGCGAATCGATGACCCAGTTCCGGTAACGCCATGCCTGATAAAACGTGTAGTTGCGGTCGCCTCCGTTCGAATCTGCATAGCGCGCGACATCGAGCCAGTGGCGGCCCCATTTTTCGCCGAAGGCGGGACGCGCGAGGAGATCATCGACGATTGCCCCGTAGGACTCCGGGGAGGGATCAGCGAGGAAACGCTCCGTCTCCTCTTTCGTCGGGGGGAGACCGTTGAGATCAAAGTGGAGGCGGCGAAGCAAGGAACTCGCATCCGCCGTCTCTGCGGGATGAAGCCCCATTCGCTCGATCCCTGCGAAAATGAAATGATCGACCTCACTTTGTGACCAGTCAGATGTCGCTGTGTCAGGAACGTCAGGCTTTACGAGAGGACGGTAGGCCCACTCTTCGCGAGCGGCTTCGAAGTCGATCGCTTCTTTTCGCAGCGCCCCGGCGAGTTTCGCATCGCGAGGGTCCGGAGCGCCCATCGCGACCCACTTTTCAAGAATCTCCACTTCCTCCGTCGAGAGCCTCGTCTTCGGCGGCATTTGCAGACTCGGCTCAAGATAGCGAACCGTCTCGATGAGAAGACTGCGCTCAACGTCTCCCGGAATGAGCGATGGCCCCGAGTCGCCGCCCAGCTCCCAGCCTTCTCTGCGGTCGAGCCAGAGTCCGCCTTTTTTCTTCTCCGCTTCTTCGGAATGGCATTCGTAACAGTGCTTCGCCAAAACGGGACGGACACTACTTTCAAAAAAGGCAAACCCCTCCGTCGCCCGTGCCGGGATTGAGAAAAGACAGCCCAGGGCGAGGACTGCTGCGATGCGGGGGAAAGCGGCCATTCTACTAGAACAAGTTCACTTTGAGGAGCTTTGGACAATTTAGGAAGGACGCGATAGAGCCATGCGACGCGGGTAGACCTCTCGAAAGAAGTGTCCAAAACGGAGTCTTTCTGCCTTATTCAGGTAGAACGCGATGCCTGAAAACTCCGATAACGAACGCACCGAAGCTTTTCTCAGACTCCTCAGCGAGCACGAGAGGAAGCTCGGCATTTACGTGACCGGTCTCGTCGCCTGTCCGCAGGACGCACAGGATATCCTGCAGGAGGGCAAGATCGTGATGTGGCGACAGTTCGGGCAGTTTGAACTCGGGACGAACTTCGCGGCCTGGGCGCGGAAGATTCTCTTTTACCAAATCCTCGCCTACCGTCGGAAATCAAAACGCGACCGCGCTGAAACCCTGAGCGACAAAATGCTCGAACTCCTCAGCGAAGAATCCGAGTCGGCGATTCGCGAGCAGCGCTGGGAAAAACGCGAGGAGGCACTCGTCCACTGCGTCACGAAGCTGACCGAAGAGCACCGCGAGATTCTTCACATGCGCTACCGCGACGAGTCCTCAATCGAACGCATCTCTCACCGCACCGAGCGGACCGAAGGAGCGGTCTACCGCCTTCTCAGTCGGCTTCGCAAAAATCTTTACGAATGCGTGGAGAAAGAAATCCACGGAACCACCGCCTGACCTTTCACCATGAACGATACTGAACGCGACGAACTTCTCGAACTGGCCAACGCCTACGTCGAACAAACTCTGACCGCCGACGAGGCCCGGAAGCTCGAGGCTATCCTTGACGCCGATGAAGAAGCGAGACGCTGCTTTGTCGATTTCACCCACGACCACGCCGTCCTGCACTGGGAGCAGGTCCAGGGCGAAACCGCCGGGATCGATGACCTCGCCGACTTCCGCCCGCGTCGTCTCCCCACGATGTGGCAAACCCTCGCCGCCGCCGCCGTGATTTCGCTGCTCGCGCTCGCTTTGATCAAACCACAGCCGAAGGAAACGACTTTTGCAACGATGGAGATGACCGCCGCCGCCCGCTGGGAAAGCGGCAGCCTCCCGACGATGGACGGCGCCCGCCTCGGAGCCGGCACGCTGAAACTGGTTCGCGGTCTCGCCACGATTCAGTTCGACTCCGGAGCCGAAGTCATCCTCGAAGCACCCGCCGAACTCGAACTCATCGACGAGATGAATTGCGTTCTCGCCCTCGGCACTGCCGTCGCCGAAGTCAGCGAAGGCGCGGAAGGATTCACGATCCAGACTCCGACCGCCAACGTCATCGATCATGGGACCCGCTTCGCGGTGAATGTGAATCCGCAGACCGGCGCGACGCAGACGCAGGTCTTCGACGGCCTCGTCGAAGTCGAACTCCCCGCGACCGGTGAAAGCATCGAGCTCCGCGAAGGACAGCGAAATTTTGTCGCCGGTCAGGGTCTCGGCGCCGTCAGCGAAGGACTCGAAGAAGCGACCTGGGCACCGACCCCGGCACCACGTCATCGCGATGCGGGGTGGGTCGTCCTCACGACCGGAGACCCCGGCTCTGACGACGCCTATGTATGGGGCGGCGATCCGAATGATCATATCTCCGACGAGCTCCTTCTCTTGAAAAACAGCAAAGACCCTGCCGGTCCCCACCGGAAGTCCTATCTGCGCTTTGACCTGAGTCAACTCGGTGATCGTGAGATTCAAACCGCCGAGCTGAGCCTGAGATTCGTCCCGACAGGATGGGGCCTCGCCTCTCACGTGGGTGACTCCGAATTTCAGGTTTATGGAATCACCGACGATTCATTCGACGACTGGTCCTCCGAAACAATGGACTGGGAATCCGCGCCCGCCAACGATCTCAGCAACGGAACCGGCCTCCTTCCCGAAACCGCGACTCTGCTCGGAAGCTTTCAACTCCCTCAGGGAATCCAGTCCGGCACCTTTGGGATTCGTGGCGACGCGCTGAAGCAATTCCTCAAAGCCGACTCAAATCAACGTGCCACCCTCGTCGTCGTCCGCACCACGATGGAAAATCGCGGCGGCGGCATCGTCCACGCCTTCGCCAGCGCGAGGCATTCTGGTCTTCCCGCCCCGAGTCTTTCGGTGAAGCTGCGGTAGCCTCAAAAGAAGACTGCGGGAAATTGATTTCCATTCCGGTTTTCAAAGCGTAATTCGGACTTGCCTGAACGCCTCAGCAGCGTTTGCTCTCCCCAGATGTCAGTTTCCTTTCAGCCCCGCTTTCTCTCCTACCCGAATGCCTCCGCCGTTGCCTCGAATTTCGGCACTCCGGTCTATGTCTACGATGAGACAACATTGGAGGCTAACGCCGCCGACGTTCTCGCTTTTCCGAACGCGTTCGGACTCACCGCCCGCTATGCGATGAAGGCGGCACCCAATGCGGCGATCCTGAAACTCTTCGCGGCAGCCGGACTCCACATGGATGCTTCCTCTGGTCACGAAGTGCGTCGCGCTATGGCGGCAGGAATTGCTCCGGGAAAGATCAGCCTGAGCGCTCAGGAAATCCCTGATGATCTCGGTGCGCTTCTCGATCTCGGCATTCATTTCAATGCCTGCTCGCTGAGCCAGTTGGAGCGCTTTGGCCAACTCAAGCGCGGCTCAAATGTCGGCATCCGTTTCAATCCCGGCGCCGGTTCCGGAGGAAACAATCGCACCAACGTCGGCGGTCCTTCCTCCAGCTTCGGAATCTGGCACGAGTGGATTCCGCAAATCAAAGCGCTTCTCGAAGCCTATGAGCTGACCGCGACACGCATTCACACCCACATCGGCTCGGGGAGCAATCCAGAGGTCTGGCTCAAGGTCGCGAAAATGAATTTCGACCTTGTTCGCCAATTTCAAGACGTCGTGACCCTGAATCTAGGCGGCGGGTTCAAGGTCGCGCGGATGCCTGATGAAATCGCAACCGACCTTCAAGTCGTCGGTCAGCCGGTGAAGGAAAAGTTTGAAGAATTCGCTGCCGAAACGGGTCGTGAAATCCATCTCGAAATCGAACCCGGGACTTTTCTCGTCGCCAACGCCTGCGCCCTCCTCGCCTCGGTTCAGGATGTCGTCTCGACAGGAGACGAGGGCTACCATTTCATCAAGCTGAACGCCGGCATGACCGAGTTGCTCCGTCCCTCAATCTACGGCTCGCAGCATCCGATCCATCTTTTGCAGGAGAAGGAAAAACCGGAAACCAGGGACTACGTCGTCGTGGGTCATTGCTGTGAATCCGGAGACATCCTGACTCCCGCACCGGGCGATCCTGAAGTGCTTTCGACCCGCGAGCTTCCCGTCGCAGCGATCGGTGACTACTGCGTCATCGACGGCTCCGGAGCCTATGCCTCATCAATGACGCCGAAGCATTACAATTCCTACCCGGAAGCGGCCGAAGTCATGCTGAGCAAAGACGGAACACCGAATCTCATTCGCCGCCGTCAAACCCTTGAGGACATCTGGGCGAACGAAGTGGTGCTTAAGCCTCTATCGAAGTGAGGAAAAAAGCTGGGATAGTTTGTCGCTCTGACTGCAGTCAGAGAGCGGCTACTATTCCGTCTTCCCTGCTAAGTAAGCCACGAGATCTGCGAACTCCACCAACGAAAGCGCATTGGCCAATCCGGGCGGCATCATCGAGGTTGGCAAGTGCTCTTCATGCTCGACGTCTCCGGCCTTTAATGTCGTAACCTGACCGGCCATGTCCCTGAGCTTCATCAAGTCGGTGTTACTTTCGGTGACGAAGCCTACATGCATCGTTCCATCTTTCATCTTCACCTGAGCGGTTTGAAATCCTTGCGAGATCGTGTCGTTCGGACGCAAGATCGCGGTCGCGATCTGTTCACGATTCATGATTGATCCGATTTGCCCCATGTAAGGCCCAAGCGCGGGCCCTGTGTTTGTAAGCGCGTGACAGGCAACGCAACCCTGCTGGGCGAACAGCTTTTCCCCCTTGCCGGCATCTCCCTTAATCTTCTCGAGTGAGAGAATAACATCTTCAATCGGAGTCGAACCAACGGCTCCTTTTTGAGCCTGAATCTTGGCAAGATCGACGGTTGGCATCGCCTCTTCCTCAGCCTCTTCGATCAAGGTTCCCAGCGCCCCAATTCCCATGCGCATGCGATCATTCAGGGACGCGAGCAACTCCAACTCGTCAACATCAGCACCGCTTAATTCTTCAGCAAAGATCGCCGCAATTTTAGGCGACGCCTCCCACTGGATTGACTTGTAATACGGACCGCGCGTGTCCGGTCGAGTCGTCCACCACCAACTGCCATCATAAGGCGCTTCTTTTTGGTATAGCCTCGACAGTGTCGTGAGGAGAGCAGTCCGCTGCTCTCCCTCCGCTTTCTCAAGCGCTGAGACGAGCCCCTCAACGGCCTCATCCGAGTGCAAGTAGGAAAGCGCCCACAACGCAAGATCCTGACTCGACGTTCCCACCGCATCGAGGCAGGCCTGAACGTCGCCAAGGCGCACCAGAGAACGCACCGCGAGATGGGGAATCACGACCTCTGCATTCGGAGTCGAGTGACGCGGGCTTGCGGAAACCCCGGCTCCGCCTTCGCCAGGCGAAACGGTGGAGACAAAAAAGTCAATCGAGCCATCTTTCGGGTTTGAATCCGCTTTCGTTCCGCCGGTCTCGAAGTTCACCGCGTTGGCCGGCACTTCATAAACGACCGTCGCCGGCGCCGTCATCGTCAACACCGTTTTCGCCAACTTCTTCGTCTTTTTGGAAATCGCGGAGCCGTCCGGATTTTTGTCGATGAATACCTCACCTTGCACTGGACCGAGCGTGGCCAATGAAATCGAGGAACCGTCGGCGAGAGCAAATGCAGCATCGAGAAGGGCGAGGTGAGAGGCTTCCCCAACCGCATTGGTCTCGGCAAGATTCAGGTAAATTTTCTCTCCCGGCTCAACCTCCAATTTTGCGACGGTTCTCCGATTCCCCTTGATCGTATCGAGTTGAGTCGAAACAGCACGGCTCGCGGCTTCCGGTTTTTCGTAGGCAACGGCAAGGAGAGCCCCGGCCGCTTCCATCTCGCCAAGGCGCCCCAGTGCCACCGCTGCGGCCGCCCTTTCACGAGCAGTTCCTTCGTGAAGCGCTTTCGCAAACGGCTCAACCGGAAGGTCCGCACCCGCAAGCCGCTCGAGCCGATCCGTCGAAGCCCGGAGCGCAAACTCGCGCAGATCCCCGCCCCCCTTTGCAAGGATCATGACAGGATCAGTTTCGATCTGGGCAAAGGTATAAAACGCGGCGACTCGCGCCTCCAGAGAGTTTGAAGGTTCTTCAAAAATCTGCGTCAAATGCGGGATCGCTTCCGCCGCGCCTTCGCGGGAAAGAAGCTCCTGCTGCGCATACAATCGAGTCTTATCACTTTCCGATCCTAACAAAGCAGCGAGCGATTCCAAATCCAGTCGGGGAAGCTCCGGCGCCGTCTCGTATTTCCAATCCTGCGGCACAACTCTCACGAGATACCCTTTTGATTCATCGCCTTTGAATCCAGCCCCATCCCAGGCGCTGAGAAACATCTGCCCACTCGGATCGACGTCGAGATCGGAAACCTGCGACACCTCGACAAACTCCTCTTGCTGCTGGACGAAGCTCGGCCCATCAGGCTTGAGGCGGTGCAGATAGACGGCTTTGCGACCCCAGTCTGCCATGAGCGGCTGTTTGTTGTAATGCGACGGCCAGGTCGGCTCGTCAAGGAAAAGCGCCCCGACTCCGGAACCGCCGCCCACATCTTCCAGCGCGGGGAGGATCTCTTCGGCGAAGTTGATAAACAGTCGAGGGTAGCCGTACTCGCCCGTCTGGATGTGATGCGTAAACCGCACGTTCCAGCCGCCTCCATCGTTCGTGTTCCCCCGGGTAAAGAGGTTCATGAAAGGATCAATCGCCACGTCGTAGATGTTGCGCATCCCGCTGGTGTAGAGTTCCATTTCGGAGCCATCGGGGCGAACCCTGACAATGCCACCTCCGAGCAGCGTTAGTTTCGTCCCGTCCGTTCCAACGGCATCGGCGAATCCGAAATCACCGATCGCAATGTAGATCCACCCGTCGATTCCGAGCTGAATTCCATTCGTCGAGTGATCCGTTCCCCGACTCTTAATCGCCGTCGCGGAGCAGATATGCTCAACCAGTTTTTCAGCAGGACCGTCCGCGACCCCGTCGCCATCTGCGTCGGTGAGGACGACAAGGTCCATCCCTGTGGCGCTGCCTTCGACATCATAAGCGGTGTGCAGGACGTAGAGACTTTCTCCGACTGCAATGAGCCCCCGTGGATTATCAATCTCCGCAAAAACCGTGTGCTCATCGGAGACGCCATCTTTATCCTTATCGACGAGTCGGACGATGCGCCCTTTTCCGGGACCTTTTCCAAGCGAACCGTTCAGATCGATTCCGGCATAAACGACTCCGTCCGCCGAGGTGCAAAGACATGCCGGGCTCGGAGTCAGGTCCGGCCCCGCGAAGACCGTCAGCTTCAAATCATCGGGAACCTTGTCCGCAGATTGCGAAGACAGGGTGAGGAGGAAGGTGGCAAAAAGGATAAGTCGTCTCATAGGGAGGAACGCGCACTTAGCCACACCCCGTCCACTTTTCAACAACGGCAACCCATGTGCCTAATCCAGCATCACGCTATTCCAGATGCCAGTTAGCGCCGTCGGCCATGACGCTGGCATTGATCTCAAGGAGTTGCGCCTTCAGCTTCGCGAGAAGCTCGGGATTTTCCGCCGCAATATCCGTTGTTTGATTCGGGTCCGCCTTCAAATCGAACAATTGGAAGTTTGTGTAGTGGCCCGCTTTGATCGCCGGAATCCATCTTTCATCGAACATGTTGCTCTCCGACAATTCGAAATCCGGATCAGCCACGAGCGAGTAATCCCCGGCCCGCATCGCAACGACAGGCCGGGCTTTTTGAAGGTGCCAGAAAAGTGGTTGCTGACGGGAGAAATCCCCGGCGTCTCCCGTCAGAACCGGCACAAGATCACTTCCATCGAGAGGAACGCCCATCGGAGTCTGTAACCCGAGAAGTCCACACACCGTCGGCAGGACATCGACGAGCCCGGCGGGCTCCGCCGCGACCTGCCCCTCCTCAATCGTCCCCGGCCAGGAAAAGATGCCCGGAACGCGAATGCCGCCTTCCCAGTTCATGCCTTTTTGCCCTCGCAATCCACCCGTCCGGTCATCACGGTAACTCCCGTTGTCGGAGGCATAAATAATGAGTGTCTCCTCCGCCGGAGCGATTTTTTTCAGCTTTGCGATTAGCCTGCCAATAGCTCGATCCGTGTTATCAATCGTCCCCGAGTAAACCGCTGCCGATTTGTTGCGTCCTTTCTGATCCGGCACCTCCCCATATTCAGCGACAATATCATCCGGGGCCGCAATCGGTGCGTGAGGTTCGTGAAACCAGACGTTCAGAAAAAACGGGGCCGTCTTGTCTTCGCGCGAGTCCAGCCATCCAATTGCTTCATCGACTACGATCTGACAGGAAAATCCTTCGACTTCCCCGACCGGCTCGCCATTGCGGACAAAGTTATCAGGATTCTCATGACTCGGGGAAGCATTGTTCCCCGTTGCGAACCAATGATCGAATCCATGTCGGTCCGGAGTCGGTTTTCTGATCTTTTCAGTCGGGAGCCCGAGGTGCCATTTCCCGACATGAGCGGTCGCATAGCCCTCCGTTTTTAGAATCTCCGCGAGGGTGATTTCCCGTTCCCGGAGATGAGACCTCTGCGTTTCGTCAAAGATCCAACTGTATACCCCGGTCCGGATATGATGCCTCCCTGTGAGCAAGACCGCCCGCGACGGAGAGCAAACCGCGCATCCTGAATAGAAAGTCGAAAAGCGTGTTCCACCCGCCGCAAGCGCATCGAGATTGGGCGTCTTCACCGGCCCTCCATAGACACCGATATCTTGAACCCCGAGATCATCGGCGAGTAAAATCACGACATTGGGGCGGTCGCCGGCACCAACTGAACTGGCGAAACCGATCATAAAAAGAAGAACAAGCTTTCGAATCATGCCGCAGTCTGAATCAGGGACCTCCTTTTGTCACGCCTCGCAAACGCGCCGTCCCGTGAGATTTTTTGTAAGCGCGCCCCTACCTCACCGTCTTCCCTGACATGGACCCATCTTTAGCATCACTCGCCCCGGACCTGACCACGACTTTCCCCCGAAGTCCGCGGGTCACCCTCGGTGGTTTCGTTGTCGCGGCCCGGACCCTCGACAAATGCCGCGCCATCCTCGCGGGAAGTGCCGGGGAATATCATTTCGACTGTCCGCTCGATAATCTCCTCTTCGATTTCACTGGGATCACCGCCGAAGAATTCAAAACCAAAGTTGCTGAAGGATTGTCCGAGAAAGCCTTTGCTGAATGGCTTGGAGAGAAATCCAGTCATCTCGAACCTCGTGAAATCATCCAGTGGAACAACAATCTCCGCTACAAGCGGATTAGCGAAATACCGATCGAATTGCAGGAATTCCTCGAAGGATACATCCCCGAATTCATCCCCAATGACAAAATCGTCTACTATTGGTTCGACGTTTACGACATCGAGGAGAAAAGAATTTAACCATTCGGGAGCATTCACCCGTTGACTTTCCCTGTTTTGGGGGCAAAATGCGCCCCCCAACCAACTTTAGCTATGGCAGTCCCAAAACGTCGCACCTCCAAAATGAAAAAGCGCCTCCGCCGTTCCGGCCAGCGCTGGCGCGCCCAGAAACTCAACGTGTGCTCGGAATGTGGCAGTGCCACTCCTTCTCACATTGCATGTCCGAGCTGCGGTTACTACAAGGGCCGTCAGGTCATCACAGTAGACGAGCTCTAAGAGTCCCTTCCTATTTTATTTCTTTTCGCGAAGTCACCTCGATTGAGGTGACTTTGTTGTTTTCAGGGTTGCATCTTTAACCCTCCTCATCCTAGATAGCGCCCTTACTTTCCTATGAAGATTGCCCTTGATGTCATGGGGGGCGACCACGCTCCCGCCGCAACGATGGAAGGCGCTATGCAAGCGCTTGAAAGCTTTGGTACCGACCTCGATAAACTCTTTCTGGTCGGCGATGAAGCGCAGATCAAAGAACAATTGAGCCATCTCTCCTACGCTCACGGTAAGATCGAGATCGTCCATGCTGAACAAGTCGTGACGATGGAGGACTCAGCCGTCAAATCGGTGCGGGAGAAAAAGAAGTCTTCGATCAGCATCGCCATCGATCTCGTGAAACAGGGCGAGTGTGCTGCTGTCGTCAGCGCCGGCAACACCGGAGCCGCAGTTGCCGCAGCGA
The DNA here is from genome assembly GCA_964583035.1 of uncultured Akkermansia sp. Taxonomy (GTDB): domain Bacteria; phylum Verrucomicrobiota; class Verrucomicrobiia; order Verrucomicrobiales; family DEV007; genus Arctic95D-9. Next base: position 6,428 of record CAZOUP010000002.1, on the reverse strand, counting down.
CGATCAAGCTCCGTAACATCCCGGGCGTAGGCCGGGCCGGGATTGCTTCCGCTTTGCCCAACGAAAATGGCCCCTGCAACATCATTGATGCCGGAGCCAATGTGGATTCAAAGCCTTCACACCTTCTCGGCTACGGCATCATGGGAAGCGTTTACGCTCGTCACGTCCAGGGGAAAAAGAATCCGGTCGTTGGCCTCATGTCGGTCGGCGAGGAGGATTCGAAAGGCACTGATTTTACCCGCGAAGTCTTCGACCTCCTCAATGCATCAAATCTGAATTTCGTCGGCAACGTTGAAGGTCACGACCTCTTTGAATCAAAAATCGACGTCGTCGTTTGCGATGGTTTCGTCGGCAATGTCATTCTCAAATCCTGCGAGGCGACCGCTAAAGTCATGTTTAAATGGCTGAAGCAGGATCTCATGGCGACTCCGATCCGCCAGATGGGTGCCCTCATTGCCAAAGACGCCTTCCGTGCCACGAAAGAACGGGGTAATTACGAGACCTACGGCGGCAGTCCGCTTCTCGGTGTGAACGGAGTTTGCATCATCGGTCATGGCTCCAGTTCTCCACTTGCGGTCAAGAACGCAATCCGCGTCGCCTCCGAAGCGGTGAAGCATCACGTGAATCCTCATATTGAAGAAGAAATGGCTCGCTCAGCCAGCCTCCTCAGTTAACAGTACCCTCTTCAATTCGGCTCTGAATTTTAGTTTATGACATCATCCGCTCCACAGCCCGGTCAAACGATCACCCCGGTCCGCATCGCCGGAACGGGCAGCTATCTTCCTGAGCGGATCATGACCAATCAGGAATTGGAAAAATTGGTCGATACCTCTGACGAGTGGATCACCTCCCGCACCGGGATTCGTGCCCGCCGCATCGCCGCTGATGACGAAAACACGAGCGATCTTGCAAGCAAAGCCGGCCTCAAAGCACTCGAGCAAGCCGGCATCGCCGGGGCCGACGTGGATCTCATCATCGTCGCGACTATCACTCCGGACACCCTCACTCCCGCCACCGCCTGCTACGTTCAGCAAAAAATCGGTGCCTTCGGCGCGGTCGCCTTCGACGTTTCCGCTGCCTGTTCCGGTTTTCTTTACGCCCTCGAAATCGCCCGCCACAGCGTCGGAGCCGGTGCCTTCAAGAACGCACTGATTATCGGCGCGGAGAAGCTCAGCGCCTTCGTCGATTGGACGGATCGCAACACCTGCGTTCTCTTCGGTGACGGGGCCGGCGCTGCCGTGATTGTCCCTTCGGAAAATGGAAGCGGTCGCGTCCTCTCCTCGCAACTGGGAACCGATGGCGCTCAGGCCGAGCTTCTGAACATCCCCGGAGGCGGCTCCGCCTGTCCGATCACGGTAGCCAACGCGCCGGAGAAGCTCGCGACGCTCTCGATGCAGGGCCGCGAGGTCTTCAAGCACGCCGTCAACGCGATGAAGAAGGCGAGTATCGACGGGATCACTGCGGCCGGACTCACGGCAAAAGACATCAAGCTTCTCATTCCTCATCAAGCGAACCTGCGCATCATCGATGCGATTGTGGAGCGTCTCGAAGTGAGCCGGGAAAATGTCTACATCAATCTCGATAAATACGGGAACACCTCAGCAGCAGCGGTCGCGATCGCTCTCGACGAAGCCCATCGCGAAGGCCGCATCGAGCGGGGTGATAAAATTCTCCTCGTCGCCTTCGGAGCCGGCCTAACCTGGGCGAGTGCTGTCATCGAATGGTAATGGCATCGAGCGATTGCACGGTTACGGTGTCCAATTCCCCGTCGTGTCATGAGTGCCCCTGCTGAAACTACTTTCTCTCTCGCCTACCCGTGGGCGCTGGGATTGTTAGCGCTCATCCCCCTGCTCGCGCTCCTGAAAAGTCGTTCCGGAAATCAGCACGCCGTTACTTTTTCCTCGCTCCACATTTTCAAACGCCTCGGTCCCGTCGCGAAGGGACGCAGCGGTGGATTTCGACTCGCCAGTCTCTTCCTCGCTCTCACTTTCCTCATCCTCGCGCTCTCGCGACCACAATGGATCAACCGGACGGAACAGGTCTCCGAAAGCGGCGTTGAACTCATCCTCGCGATCGACGTCTCGCGATCAATGCAGGTCGAGGATTTTAGAATCGAAGGCAATCAGGCGAACCGTCTTCAGGCCGCAAAAAAGGTGACTCGGGATTTCATCAAAGGACGGGACAATGATCGCATCGGGATTCTTGCCTTCGCAGGACGCCCCTACCTCGCGAGCCCCCTGACACTGTCAAAATCCTGGCTCGAAGGGGAGCAGGGCCTCGGTCGTGTCCGCATCGGTCTCGTCGAGGACGGCACCGCGATTGGATCCGCCATTGCCGCCGCCGCGAAGCGACTCGACAAGCGAACTTCGAAAAGCAAAGTGATCGTCCTCCTCACTGATGGCGTCAACAACGCCGGTAAACTCTCACCGATTGAAGCCGCCAAACTCGCGAAGACTCTCGGCATCAAAGTCTATACCATCGCCGTCGGCACCTACGGCGACTATGTCGTGCAGACTCCGGTTGGACCGCAGCGACTTCGTCAGGAGTTCGATGAAAAAACGCTCCAGGAAATCGCCGTCATCGCCGACGGGGAATACTTCCGTGCCCAGGACACCTCCGGCCTCGAGCGAATCTTCGACGCGATTGACGAAATGGAGAAAACGGAGGTGCTTCGTACAACCCGCGTCGAAGCCGATGAATTTTTTCACTGGTTTGCCATGGCCGGAGTCTTTTTCGGATTGATAACTTTGGTCGGAGACGAGACCTTCTGGCGTCGCTATCCATGAGCAGTATCACCTTTTACAGCCCGCTTTGGTTTTGGGGTCTGCTCGTCCTCATTCCACTCCTCGCCCTGCGAATCCGCGCCGCCTCTTCGCGACGTCGTAAGCTACCCGGGCTCGTCTCGCCGAGACTGCAGCGGCAGCTCGTCAGCAGCGGCAGCCAGGCGCAGCGCTGGATCGTCTTCGCGCTGCAGGGCCTCGCCCTCGCCGCCACGCTCACCGCCCTCGCCCGTCCTCAACTGGGATTCGAAGAAGTCGAGTCCGAGATCCAGGCCCGGAACCTGTTTCTCGCGATTGATACCTCGCGGAGCATGCTGGCTAGTGATCTCCGTCCTTCGCGCCTTTCCCGCGCCAAGCTTGCCGCGACCGACATCGTCAATTCCCTGCCCGAAGATCGCATCGGGCTCATCGCCTTTGCGGGTCGCCCTTTCCTCCAGGCACCGCTCACCGTCGATCACGAGGCAATACGCGAAGCGCTCACCCAGCTCGACACAGAAATCATCCCCCGCGGTGGGACCAACATCGCGGCGGCTATCGAACTCGCCCTCGAAACGGTCCAAGAAGCCGAGGTCGAACAAAGCGCCCTCGTTATTTTCTCGGATGGCGAGGCCCTCGAGGGCAGCGGTGAAGTCGAGGCGGTGAAGGCGAAAGCGCGGGAGGCGTCCCTCACGATCATCTCAGTCGGAGTCGGCACCGACGATGGCGCGATTATTCCGGAGCAGGATGAGCGCGGCGAGGCGATCCCCGGAGTTTTCATCAAAGACGAAGCCGGACAGGTTGTTCGCAGTCGGCTCGATCCTGCGGTGCTTCAAAGTGTCGCCTCCGGAGGTGGCCTCTACGTTCACCTCGGCGGCTCGACTTCTCTCAGTCGAGTCGTGCAGCAAATTCAGAACGGAATCTCAAGCTCCCGCGAGCAGAGTGATTCACAGCTTCGTCCCATCGAACGCTTTATCTGGCCGCTCGCCCTTGCCGTGATCTGCCTTATTTTCGCCCACCTAGCCCCGGTTCTCTGGACACGAGCGCCCCGCCCCGTCGGACTGCGCACCCTGAGCACGAACCCGATCTGGATTCTCGCACCCTTGCTGCTTCTTTCATCCCTGAGCTTTGGAGAAGATGCTCTCTTCGCAGGGCACGAAGCCTTTGAACGCCGTGAATTTGATGAAGCAATTCAAGCCTACGAGGGAGCTCTCGCAGACCGTCACTCTCCTGACGACATCACCCGCCTCAATCTCGCGCTCGGAGCAGCGGCGTTTCGAAAAGGCGATTACGAAAGAGCGGCGGAAGCCTATGGGCAGGCACTCATCAAACCGAAAGACGCTTTTCGCGAGCACGCCCACTACAACCTTGGCAACACTCTCTTCCGCCAGGGTGAGGCCGCGTTGAAAACGCTCGGCCAATCAGCAAACCCGGACCAGCTTCAGAATCTCGAAGGCCCCCCCGAACAGGTCGGGGCAGTTCTCGCCCAATGGGAAAGTGCGCTTGAGCACTATGAGTCAGCCCTTTCCCTCAACACGGAAAATCAGAAAACGGCTCACAACATTGAAGTCGTCAAAAAGAGAATCGAGGAGCTGAAAAAGGAGCAGGAAAAACAAGAGCAAGAACAGCAACAGGAGGAGAAGGAGGAAGAACAGGACAAGGAAGATCAGGAAGAAAACGAGGAAGAAGAAGAAAAAGACGAGGACCAGAAAGACGAAGGATCTGAAAGCGATGACTCCGGCGATGAGCAGGAAGACGAGAACGGCGAAAGTGACGAGCAGGAAAACGAGTCTGAGCAAAACCCGCAGGACAATGAGGGTGAATCCGATCGCGAAAACAAAGATGAGCCTGAAGATCCCTCAGAGAACGAGGGCGAAGGTGAGGAACCAGCAAAGCCGGAGACACCTGAGGGGCAGGAACCGGAGCAACCTGAAGCACCCGGAGACGGTGAGCTGGAGGCCAATCCCAACCAGTCACAACCACAGGATCCCCGACAAATGAACCCACAGGAAATGCAAACGAATCCGGAAACCGGCTACGCTCCCAGTGAGGCGCGGCAGCTTCTCGAAGCGCTCGCCGACGAAACCGAAGTCCGTCCTGTCCTTGCCCCTTCGCGGGGAGAGAACTACAAGAACTGGTAACCACGCACGATGTTTCGATATTCCACCACCCCGTTTTTGATTGTTCTGCTCCTCGCCTTAGCCGTCGCGCCTGCCTCGGCTCAGGAGCCACCCGATGGATTTGGCGTCTCGCTGAATGCGCTCACGAACCGAGTCGCGATTGGCGAGGTCGGGACCCTCATCGTCAAAATCACCGGTGGCGACGTCGCGATGCCCTCCACCATCGATGTGCCGGGACTCGATGTCGCACACGTCGGTCAAAATTCCAAAATTTCGATCATCAACCAAACTCAGACGATCGAAATGACCCACTTCTATCGTTTCACCGGAGCTGCTCCGGGAACGTTTACGGTTCCGGGGATGAATATCGTTCTCGGATCAAAAAACTATTCGACGAATCCATTGGAAATCACCATTTACGAGCGTGATCAGAGTGAAACAATCGACGCCACAAAGCCCTTCTTTGGCAAGTTTGAGCTGTCCAAGGACACCTTCTACGTGAACGAAATCGTCCCTCTCACGCTGAGCGCTTTTGTTCAGGGACGGAATTCGATTCAGGACGTACTCCCGCCCCAACTTAACCATGAAAGTTTTATTATCAAAAGCTTCCGCGATGTGCAGACCGACGGAGCAGATCTTGGAAACACCTACTACACCTCCGCCTCGCTTCCTTCGAATCTCTTCGCCCTGAAAGCCGGCGAGCATCGCATCGGCCCTGCCACTCTCGGCGTCCGCGTCAAAGACGATCAGGGAGCCAGCTTCGGGTTCGGTGGTTTTTTCTCCCGGACCGTGAAGCGGGAAATGGCAACCAATACCATGAACGTAACCGTAAAATCACTTCCGCCCGGAGCTCCCGTCAGCTTCAGCGGCGGCGTCGGAAACTTCGAACTGACCGCGACCGCCTCCACCGCCGAAGTCAGCCTCGGCGATCCCATCTCGATGGAGTTCGTCGTCACCGGGTCGGGGAATTTTGAAACCCTCGGTGCCCCGGTCTTCAAAGTGCCTCCCACCGACCTCTGGAAAAGCTACGAAGCGGCAAAGGCCCTTGAAGACATTCCGAACGAAAACTCCGGCAGCGCAACCGCGAGGGCCGTCTTCTCTCAAGTCATCATCCCGGAGGCAAAGGTGAAATCGATTCCTCCGTTTGAGCTGACCTACTTCGACCCGAACCTGGAAGAATACGTCTCCCTGGAAACCCCTGCAATTCCGATCACCGTGAGCGCCGACGAGCGCAACAGCTCACCCACCACGATCAGCTTTCCAGCCAACGCCGGGGAGCTGACCCGCATCCCTGAAGCGGCTCGACCCAACCCGCATTTCGACGACATTCTTCATATCCGCAAAACACAGCCCCGCTGGATTGCCGCCACATCACTGGAGTCCACCTCAACCTGGTTTTATCTCGTGCAGGCAGCTTTCTCGATTGGATTCTTCACCATCCTCGGCTTCGGAGTGATCCGCTGGGTGAAGCAACGGGAGTTTGACCGCGAGGGCCAGCTTCCGGTGTTGAGTTTCCGCCAGTCGCTCAAACGCATTCCCAAAGCCGGTGCCC
>CAZOUP010000001.1:29129-113201 GCA_964583035.1 uncultured Akkermansia sp. | reverse complement strand
TCTCGCGCTTCTGCCTCATCGCAGTAGACTGAAGCCATGAGGCTCATTCTACTTTTTCTCATTGGCACGATTCATCTCGCCCCGGCGCAGGAGATTAAAATCCGCTTTGATCTTTACCAGGTCGAACCGGCAATCGGCACCGCTCTGGAGGGACGCCTCATTGCCGGCGGCGAAGCGGCGACCGCCGCACTCGGAAAATTTCCCGAATTCATCCGGCAGCGACGCATCGAGGAAATCGCTTCGGTCGAGATCGAAACGGAAAGCGGAACGCGTATCCGCGGCAAGTCGAGCGAGGCAGTCATCGCGCTGCCGTTTCACGAGTCGACCGCCGGACTTGATGTCGAAATCGACCCGCTCATCGAAGGCGGCGCCCTGAACATGAATCTTCAGGCGACCTACGCGAGCGCTGGAAAAGACAACCCGACCGAGCGGGTCATCACGACGCAGACTGCCGGGCTCAGTGGCGTGCCCATGCTAATCTGTCGTTGGCAGATGGACCGGGACTGGCTTCTTCTCATTGCGACGCCGGAGTTCGCCGATTCTCCCGAGTCCTCGCCGCTCGTGAGCAGTTTGATCTACATGGAGTCGGCCTTTTATCCCACCGTGAGTTCGGCCAGCTCCGGGCGAGACCTTCTCGCCTCGGCCCTGTTCCCTTGCCGGAGTGGACAACGGAGCGGCGCGGAAATGATCAGTTGGATCAACGATGAGAATGTCCCCGAGAGTGACCAGCCGGGATTCCGGACGATGGTTGACCCGGTCCTGAACGCCGATGGCACCGTGACCGCGACCGCGGAATGCAGCTACACGATTGAATCGGGAGGCCGGACTCGTCTCGAAAGTGGCGAGCGGGTTCGTCGTCTCGAGATTCGGGAAATGAGCGACACCCTCGAAATGGAGGCAGGAAAAATGACCGGAAGAAAAGCCACGAAAGCCGGCAACGAAGACATTGAGGTCGAAGAAGATCACTACGTCGCCGCCTTCACCTATTCCCTGCCGACGACGCCCTGATCGCCCCCCTGCGACCCGAAAGGACCAGCGAAATGACCTCAATCTCGTCCTGATTTTTCGGAGGACACCTGATACGCTCAGGGAGGTATGGTAGAAAACGCGAGACTCAACCCTGTCAGGTCACTCATACAACCCTCTTGGGTCCTTGGGTTAATCCTCCTCATCGCTCCGGCAGCATTCTCGCAAACCCCGATCACTTTTCCGGCTGATGCCGGGATTCTCGATGTCACGACTTTCGGAGCCATTCCCGATGACGATAAAGATGACACCGAAGCCATCCAGACCGCGCTGAATCAATTCCCCTCCGGGAACCGGATTATCTACCTTCCGCCGGGCGAGTATCGCGTCACCGAAACCCTCCGCTGGCCGGACGGGGAACATGCCGGTCAGAATCAGAAACGGATCATCCTCCAGGGAGCCGGTGAATCCCTCAGCACGCTGAAACTGCCGGACAACACTCGCGGCTTTTCCGAAAACGAACCGAAGGCGCTCATCTGGACCGGGCTGAAACCGGCCCAGCGCTTCCGCAACGCGATCCGGGATCTCACGATCGAAATCGGGGAAAACAATCGCAGCGCCATCGGCATGCAATTCAATGCGAGCAACCAGGGCGGGATCCGCAATGTCACGATCCGCGCCGCGAAAAACTCGGGGAAGATCGGACTCGACCTCGGACATTCTGATGAAATTGGGCCTTTGTTAGTTAGAAATCTCACCGTCGAGGGATTCGAAACCGGGATCAGCACAAAGTGGCCGGTGAACTCCAACACCTTTGAGCATATCCATCTCATCAATCAGCGGCTCTATGGCTGGTGGAACTATCATCAGATGATTTTTGTGCGCGGACTCATCAGTGAAAACAACTGCACTGCTATCTATAATGAACGCAACTCCTGGGGAACCGTGACTTTGTTAGACTCGCATCTCCATGGTATCAATTCGCCGCATAATCCTGCGATTCACAATCAACGGCAACTCGTGATGCGGAACGTGGAAATCCGCGAATATCGACGAGCTATCGATAACGATGACAAAAGTCGCGACAAAGGTGACGTCGAAGAAACCGATCTGATCGAACTCGACAGCTCGCACCGCAATGTCACGAGCCCCTTCCGTGGAATCGAAGACAAAGCGTTCTCAGATATTGGTGAGGTCCAGCGTTTGCCGGTTAAGGAAACGCCGGAAGTGCCTTGGAGTGATCCGGCCAAAGACTGGGCGAACCTTCTCTCCTTCGGCGCCGATCCCAAAGGGGAAATGGATGCGAGTCCGGCGCTACAACGCGCGATCGATTCGGGGAAGAAGACAATTTACCTTCCCCCGGAGGCCGACTTTCGTTTCGAGGGAATGGTTGAGATTCGCGGACCGGTGCAACGGATCATCGGACTCGAGGGGCGTTTCACCGCCGTCGGCGAACCGGTCTGGAAACTGGTCGATGGCAAGCACCCGACCGGACTGCCTGACTCTCCGATTGTGATCATCGAACGGCTCACTCATCGCAGCGGAGGCGAGGAATTGAAGATCCGTCAGGAAAGTAAGCGGACTCTCGTCGTCAGTTCCTCGATGGGATTTTCAGTCGAGGGCCATGGGGTCGGCGATCTTTTCATCGACGACCTCGCCGGCCACCTCGACCGCGTCGCACCGGGGCAAAACGTCTGGTGCCGCCAGCTCAACAGCGAGCGAAAGGGCGGCATCAAATGTCGCAACCTTGGAGGAAATCTCTGGATTCTCGGAATGAAAACCGAACAGCTCGGCACGCTTTTCGAACTCACCGAAGGCGGTCATACCGAGGTGAACGGACTCTTTCTTTACTCCAACGCCGGATGGAACGAAGCCGATCCCGCGATCGTAATCCGCGACAGCACGGCGGTGTTTCTCGGGATCAACGAACGCAATTTCAATCGCAGTCCGGTCTCGTTCTGGGTTTCCGAAACGCAAGAGGGCGAGACGAAGGAACTGCGCGAAAGGCCGTGGATTTATCTGAGTCGGTAGGATGCGATGATTCGAATTCCAGTCTTGTAGGGCGGGCGCTCCGCCTGCCGTTTCCTTCGCAAAGGCCTGAAGGCCTCACTCCAACGGACTCACGCAACCCTGTTTGCGGGATCGACGACGGACGCGCTTTTCGCTATCTCATTCTGCATGAGCCACCTTTCTTCCCGCCGCGCCTTTATCCGAAACACCGCAATCATCGCCGGAACGCTTCCTGTCCTTTCACACGCAGTCGATGGAGCCGCCGCTGCCGTCGTCGAAAACCCGCTCAAAGGCCGTCTCTACAAAACGCTTAAAATCGGAATGGTTCGCATCGAAAGCGACTCGCTCACCGATCATTTCAAAGCCGCGAAGGCAGCAGGATTCGGGGCGATTGAATTGAGCTGTCCGGGCAACGATGTCGAGGAGGTGAAAAAAGCGATCGCCGAATCCGGACTCCCTGTCGATGGCTCGGTCTGCGCGGAGCATTGGGAAGTGCGGCATACTGACCCCGACCCGGAGATCCGCGCGAAGGCGCTCGAAAATCTCATCGGTGCACTCCGCGAAACGAAGGCGGTGGGGGGTCACTCGGTCCTTCTCGTCGTCGGACATGGCAAAGACGGTCCTGAAGAGGAAATCTGGAAACGCTCAATTGAGAATATTTCCAAAGCGCTTCCGGTCGCTTCCGAGCTCGGTGTCACGATCCTTGTCGAAAATGTCTGGAACCACTTTTGCTATGACCACGACGGGGATTCAAATCAAAGCGCCGAGAAATTCGCCCGTTACATCGACGACTTTCAGTCTCCCTTTGTCGGGCTGCAATTCGATATCGGGAACCATTGGAAATACGGCGCGACCGGCGACTGGATCCGCACCCTTGGAAAGCGCATTTACAAGCTCGATGTGAAAGGCTTTTCGAGGACCGCGAAGGATGGGGCGGGAGCATTCACCAAAATCGGAGAAGGGGATCTCGACTTCGCTGATGTCCGCAAAGCCCTCATCGAAATCAATTTCTACGGCTGGTGCGCCGCCGAAGTCGCCGGTGGCGATGAGGTGCGGTTGAAGGAAGTCTCCGACAACATGGATCGTGTCTTTGGGCTGGGGTAATCATGCCTCGAAGGTAGTGGTGATTTGTAATCGCCATCTGAACAAGCCCAGTCAATGCCGGTGGCGATTACAAATCACCACTACCGATCCGAACGGGAATCGATCAACTCGAGGATTCGCGGGATCGCCGCATCGAGGCATTTGTACTCAGCTACCGTATCCGGCATCGTCGCGAGCTGTCTCCGCAAATTGACGAGGACCTCCGGATGATTGACTCGCAGCGTCTCCAGCGCGACGGGTTCGATCCTCACCGCGAGAACGATCCCCAATTCAACGCGAAGAAACGCCTGATGTTCGATCCGCAAAAACAGCTCGTCCCATGAGACCGTGGCATCGAGTTTCCGGCGTTCCAGCACGGGGTGGTAATTCAACTCATCGCTCCGCGTCATACCCCAGTTCGCGCGGTGAAAGGCTTTTCCCGGCGTGAGTTTTTTGAGAAAGAGTTCAATCTTGTCGCCGATCGCTTCATGCAGCTGCGGCACGACGCCATGCACCGCCGCGAGGGTCTCTCCGGTTCTTTCGGCGAGGCTCCATGAACTCGGGAAACAGACACAGCCGCCGGCGACGGTGAAAGAATCTGCGTCGAGAAAGATGAGATCAGCCTCCCACTCACGGGCAAGGGATTCGAGCGTCTCCTCTTCGCCCTCTGGCAGATGGCCCCAGGCTTTCGCGAGCTGCCAAAGCTCAGCGGCGAAGCGTTCACTGGTTGCCGTCGTCACGAGGAAATGCTCAGGGATCGTGTCGAGCCAATGATTTTTCTGCCCTAACAAAGCTCCCGAGGGATCCCGCCTCGCGAAGAATGCATCCGGCGAGTCTTTGCTCATGCGCAGACTCCAGGTGAAGTCAGCAGTGGGGAAGGGGCTGTTCATCTTTGGCTGTCACTACTGACACAGGACGCCTATTCGTCTTCTTTTTCAGAACCCCACGAAATTGAAAGATCGGGTCGTTGCTGATGAAAAACATCCATGATGTGACGTCCAAAGGTCCAGCCGGCCTGCGCGTAGAGGTTAAAGGCTGAATCGACGCCGAGGGCGCGCAGCTCTTTAATCTCCTTCGGAAACTGGGCGGAAGCAGCGACGACTCCCTTGAAGTCATGACGCATCAGGGTGTTGATCGCGTGGACGTTCGCGCTGTGGGTCGGCATCGCGAGGACGACGAGATCGAGGGCGTCACCGGGGCAGACGCGTTCCCAGAAGTCAGAGTCCGTTGCGTCGGCCAGCTTCACGTTGCGCTCTGCTTCGCGGTGCGCTTCGACTCCAATCGGGTCACGATCGAAACCGATGACGCGCCCCGGAAAGCGTCCTTCGAGGGCATGGTAGGCCGCCATCCCGACGCGACCCATTCCGAAGATGGCGACGCGCTCGCCGTTTTCGATGATCGGAAGATCGTCCCGATGGGTCCCCTTTGTTTCCCATTTTCGAAGAAAACCACTGATCGGATCATAGAGTTCTTCGGCGCGTCGGTTCAGGGGTGCCGCGGCAAAAATACTGAAGGAAAGAGCCAGCGCGATCGCAACGAGCCACTCGGCTCCGATCCAGCCCTGGGCAACCCCGAGGGCCATGACGATGAGACCGAATTCGCTGTAGGTCGAAAGCGCAGCCGACGCCATCCATGAGGTTCGCGCCCGGAGATTGAAGCGGGTGAGGAGAGCGAAAAAGCCCACGCTCTTCAGTGGGAGCAGGAGCATGAAAAGCGCGGCCCAGCCGAGAGCGGAAAGCGTCACTGATCCCTGCAATCCGATTTGGAGAAAGAAGCCGACGAGAAGCAGGTCGATGATGCTGTTGAGGGATTTCCGAAGCTCGCTGGACCGGGGGTGCCAACCGATGAGGACACCGATAAAGAGCGCTCCAAGATCCGCTTTCAATCCGACTCCGTCAAAGGCCGCCGCTCCCGCGACGAGCGCCATGAAAAGGCCGCAGAGAGTGAGCAGTTCGCCCTGGCCCGAGCGACCAAGCATCCAGCCGAGGAGGGGACGGCAAACGAGCAGTAGTGGGATCGCCGCAAAGACCCAGAGAGTTGGCATTTTCCCTGTCGAAAAGGTGAGAAAAAGCACCGCGAGGATGTCCTGCATCACGAGAACACCGATCGCGACGCGCCCGTGAAGTGATCCGAGGTCTCCGTTCTCGGTGAGCGATTTCACCGCGAAAACTGTGCTGGAGAAACTCAGGGCAAAAGCGAGGAGAAAGGCAGTTTTCCAGTCAAGGCCGGCCGCTCCGGCGATGAGGACCGAGACGCCAAAGAGAAGCGGGCCAAAGAGGAGGACAACGAGTGTCGAATGAATCGAGGTGCCTGCCCAGATCTCAGGGCGCATCAGGTTCCGGATCCGGAGCTTCAGGCCAATGCTGAAAAGGAGAAGGGTGACGCCGAGGTTGGCGATCCCTTCAAGGGTTTCGCCGCCTTCTTTGCCCATGGCACGCAGGACGAAACCGGCGACGAGAAAACCCACCAGCGGCGGCAGTTTAAATATCTGCGCGACGAAGCCGAAAAGAAAAGCGATCGCAATGAGGAGAGCGTCCATGGTAATTGGCTGAGAAGATAGCAGACTTCCGGCCAAGTTGGCGCAACAGGGGGTCGAGGCAAGTCAATTGCCAGCGACCGGGGGAGTTAACAAGCGGAGCCAGCTACTCACCGCTTTTCCAGAGAATGATCTTGTCGTTGGCGACGTCATTGGCGCTCGGTTCGCCTTCGGTGCTGCGTCCCCGTGAAACGTCTTCCTGAAGAAGAGCGAGGAGTGCTTCGACTTTCTCTGGCTTCTGAAGGTAGAGGTTATTCATTTCGCCGGGATCTTTGCCGAGATCATAAAGCTGTCCAGGAGTGGCGTCCTTCGGCATTTCTTTCTCCGTTGGCGAGGTCCAGCCGCCTGATCCTTTCGCGAGAATGAGTTTCCACGGCCCCTGACGATAAGCGAAATGTCCGGTGAAGGAGTGATGAATGACTCCGTTTCTCGTCGACTCGATCTTCTCTCCTGCAAGAGCGGGGAGAAAGCTCACGCTGTCTTCCCCGGCTGCCCCCGGCAGCTCGGTGTCGAGAATATCAGCGGTCGTTGCGATGAGGTCTGTCAGGCAGATGAGCTGATCATTGACCGATCCAGTCTCCACTTTTCCGGGCCAGCGAACGATGAAGGGAACGCGGTGCCCTCCATCCCAGATGTCCGCTTTCGACCCGCGCAAATGGGCACTCACGATATGCCCCTGCTCGGCGAGCCCTTTAATATCAGCCGCCTTCGAGCAGCCGTTATCGCTCGTGAAAATCACAAGCGTGTTGTCGGCCAATCCGTTTCGCTCCAGCGCTTTGGAAACTTCCCCGACGACGTGGTCAGTTTGCATGACGAAGTCCCCATAATCTCCGAGGCCGCTTTTCCCCTGCCAGTCTGCTGACGGAACGATCGGGGTGTGAGGCGAGCCAAGCGGGATGTAGAGAAAGAAGGGCTCCTTTGAGTCGGCTCGGGAATCGATGTATTCAACCGACTTCTCCGTGAGGCGGGGAAGCATGTTGACGACATCATCGTGAGCGATCACTTCGTCGTCTTCGATAACCGCCTCCATGTTCCGGGCGTGGTGAAAGCCGTGGTAGTAGTTGAAGCCGCGATGAATCGGACCGTCCGGGATCTTGGCGCCGATGGGTGGAGTCTTGTGTTTTTTCTGAGTGTATGCCTCCCCGGTTCCGGGATCGAGATATTCAAAGTCGAGGTGCCACTTTCCGATGATCGCCGTGGCATAGCCTTGGTCCTTCAAAAATTCAGCCACGGTGAGGCGGTCTTCAGCGATGAGGCTTGGTGCAAAGCCGGTCACGACTCCCTTTTGCAAACGTGTCCTCCAGCTGTAGCGACCGGTCATGACACCATAGCGGGTTGGCGTGCAAACGGAGGAACCCGAATGCGCATCGGTGAAAATCATGCCTTCGCTCGCGAGCCGGTCTGCATGCGGCGTCGGAATCTTGCTCGTCTCCGGGGCAAGGCACTGGATATCGCCATAACCGAGGTCGTCACAGATGATGTAGACGATGTTGGGTTTCTCCGCTGCGGAGAGGGAGGTGACGAGAAAAAGGAAGAGAGTCGGAAGGAAGTGGCGCATGGTTCACTGAAGTCTGACAGGAAACCGCTGCTCGCAGAACCATCTCACACTCGCATTCGCGCCATCGGGAATTTCGCTTTCACTTACCCGTAGCAGCGAGCGTAAGCGAGCAGCCTCTTCGAACGACCGCCTCTATCTCCTCGCTCACGCTCAGAGCTACACTCGCGATCCACCCGTAGCAGCGAGTGTGAACGAGCAGCCTCTTCGATCGACCGCCTCTATCTCCTCGCTCACGATCAGAGCTACGCCTCCGATCCACCCGACCCAAAGCGGCGTCAAGCCGCCGCACTCCACCTTTCACCGCGCCGGAGGCGCGATTCAAGCATCCGCCCGCAACCTCGCCACGGTGTAATCCGGATCATCGGGCAGGACATCGACATCGACCATCGCCCCGGCGCGTTCAAGCATGCGGCGGCAGTCGGAGGAAAGATGACGAAGGCGGAGATGTTTCCCCGCATCGCGATAGCGTTGTGCGAGGCTGTTAATCGCCTCCAAGCCTGACATGTCACAAACGCGGGCTTCGCCGAAATCGATCACGATCTCTTTGACGTCAGATTTCGCCTGAAACTGATCCGTGAAATCCCGAACCGAACCGAAGTAAAGCAGCCCCTGGAGCGAATAGATCTTCTCCTCGGGCGTCTC
Organism: uncultured Akkermansia sp.; assembly: GCA_964583035.1. GTDB lineage: Bacteria > Verrucomicrobiota > Verrucomicrobiia > Verrucomicrobiales > DEV007 > Arctic95D-9. The sequence continues at coordinate 104,406 of CAZOUP010000001.1, read as the reverse complement.
CTTTTCGATCCGGACGACAATGTGCTTCGAGCTTTCCCAGGCAAAGAAAAGCGCGGAGAGAATGATGCCGACGAAGACCGCCGTCGCGAGATCGTGGAGGAAAACGGTCACGAGCGTCACCGCGAGGATGACGACGATTTCGCTGAAGGGCACTTTGCCGAAGGTCTTCAGCGATGACCACTCAAAGGTCCCGATCACGACCATGAACATGACGCCGACAAGCGCGGCGATGGGAATTTTCTCAATGATGGGGCCACCGATCATGATGAAAAACATCAAGGCGAGCGCAGCAACGATACCGGAAGTCCTTCCGCGTCCGCCGGACTTCAAGTTGATGAGCGATTGCCCGATCATGGCGCACCCACCCATGCCGCCGAAGAGGCCGGAAAGGAAATTCGCGCTGCCCTGGGCAAGACATTCGCGATTGCCCTGACCACGCGTCTCTGTGATCTCATCGATGAGTTGAAGCGTCATGAGAGACTCGATGATGCCGACCATCGCGATGATGAAGGCAGTCTTCAGCAGGAACTGCCATTCCGACGCCCAGGCAATATCGGTCGGGAAGGCCGGAAGCGGAAAGGAACCGGCGAGCTTGCCGTCGGGATTATCCGCTGACTGCGCAAGGACGTTGGAAACCGTCGACGAATCTTTGAAAAACAAAAAGGCGATAAGACCGACCGAGACAATCGCGACAAGCGAGGACGGCACCGCCCGGGTCAGCTTGGGAAAAAAGTGAATGATCGCCATCGTCAGCGCGACGAGACCGAGCATGATCCCCATATTCTGCCCCGTGAGCCATTCCCCCGTCTGCGTGTCGCGGAACGAAGGGAACTGCGCCATGAGAATGACAATCGCGAGTCCGTTCACAAATCCGATCATGACCGGATGCGGGACGAGCCGGATGAAGCGCCCCAGTTTCAATGCCCCGAAGGTTATCTGAATGATCCCGGCGATCATGATGACCGCGAACAGATACTGAAGTCCCAGCCCTACACCCATCGCGTCGCCGTGCTCGACCGCTTTACCGGCCACGACCGCGATTGCACCGGTGGCACCGGAAATCATGCCGGGACGACCTCCGAAAGCCGAGGTGATAAAGCCCATGAAAACCGCCGCCCAAAGGCCGACGAGAGGATCCACACCAGCGGCAAAAGAGAACGCAATCGCCTCAGGAACAAGCGCAAGGGCGACGGTCAATCCCGAGAGAATGTCGTCTTTATAGTTACCGTTCTTTTTGCGAAAGAGTTCAAACATAGTCAATTCCTGGTTGGGATACCCGAAGGCGGGCGGGGCCGAGTCGCGAGGTTCGCGGAGGCGTCGTGCAGCAGCGCAGGCCCTCTCGGGCACCCAAAACCGGGCCGGTTCAAACTGTCGCTCCGCCCGCCATCCCTCGTCGAATCTGGCTAAACATCAAGCCCGATGTTTTTCGCTGGACTCCTGCTCCGCAAAAGTCACCTTGGCGGCGTGGAGCTCTACAATTCATCGGACGAAACGCAGTCGAAGGATTATTCCGGAATCGGAATTCTCCTCAGCAATGTCCTCGTCATTATCTTCGCCCTGATCGGAAAATGGGATCTCGGGCCCATGATGCTGATCTATTGGGCTCAGAGCATCATCATCGGCTTCTTCCATTTCTTCCGGATTCTCCTGCTGCGAAATTTCACGACCGAGGGGATGACCAGCAACGGCCAGCCCGTCCCCAACAACGCGAAGGGAAAGTGGAGCACCGCGCTTTTCTTTGCCGTCCACTTTGGCTTTTTCCACCTCGTCTATGTCATCTTCATTCTTGGGTTCGGCGCCGGTGATGAAGAGAGGCCTGCTGATATTGAAGACACTGAAGGTCTCTGGATGCTGATCTCGGTGATCAGTTTCTTCATCGGACACGGCTATTCGTTTTATCAAAACGTAAGAGCGGATCTGAGAAACGGACCGAACCTCGGGATCATGATGTTTATGCCCTACGCCCGCGTTATCCCGATGCATCTCACGATCATTTTCGGAGCGATGGTTGGATCCAACCAAGTTGCGGTCCTCCTCTTTTCCGTTCTCAAAACCGGAGCTGACTACCTAATGCATGTCGTCGAACACCGCGTCCTGCAAAAGAAGAAGCCGGGAGACGGGGAATGATCGACCCCGCTCTGGAGTCATTTGTCAAAGCCTCCACCGGCGCGACACGAGTCGAACTGGCAGAGGTCGTGCAGGAACTCTGGAGCGGTTATGGGAGAATCCTGCGACTCAATCTCGTCGGCGCGGAACAGTCATCGATCATCGCCAAGCACATCGCCGCTCCGACGCTGCGCAGCCACCCGCGAGGCTGGGTCACCGATCTTTCCCATGAGCGCAAAGTGAGGTCTTACGAAGTCGAACTCGCCTGGTATCGGAACTGGAGTTCACGCTGTCACGAGCGATGCCGCATTCCCCGATTTCTTGCCGCCGGGCAAAACGGGGACGATGTTTTTCTTCTCCTCGAAGACCTTAACGCCGCCGGATTTCCCCGACGACTCTCTGCCCTGACAAGTCCACAAATAGACGCCTGCCTCGCGTGGCTCGCTGAGTTTCACGCGACCTTTCTCGGAGAAAACCCCAACGACCTCTGGGAGACCGGCACCTACTGGCATCTCGCGACGCGACCGGATGAACTCAAAGCGCTCACCGACCCCGGGCTGAAGAAGGCCGCCGCCGCGATCGACCGGCGACTCTCCGCTGCGACCTACCAGACCGTCGTTCACGGCGACGCCAAGCTCGCGAACTTTTGCTTTTCCGCTGACGGATCAGAAGTCGCCGCCCTCGATTTCCAATATGTCGGACGCGGCTGCGGGATGAAGGACCTCGCCTACTTCATCGGAAGCTGTCTCGACGAAGAAGCCTGCGAAACCCGGGAAAGCGCGCTCCTCGATTCCTACTTTCAGTCGCTCCGTGTCGCCCTGACACAACATCAACCTGAAACCAACCCCAAAGCCGTCGAAACCGAATGGCGGGAACTTTTCCCCTTCGCCTGGACCGACTTTCATCGCTTCCTCAAAGGCTGGTGCCCGGGCCATTGGAAAATCAATGGATACAGCGAGCGAATCGCGCGAGAGGTAGTCGACAAACTTTGAACTCATGGAACTGACCGATCTCGACCTCAAGATTCTTCTCTCTGCGGCCACCAATGCCGCCCATGACGCAGCGACCCACATCCGCAAAGAATCGGCGGGAAAATTCGAAGTGATGCACAAAGAGGGTGGCAACACCCAAGCCTCACAGGCGCTCACCGAAGTCGACCTCGCGAGCGAGCGAATCATTCTCAAATCTCTCCGCAAGGTGACCGAAGGCTTCGAGCTCGGGATTCTCACGGAGGAGACCGAGGATGACGCGAGCCGCCACACGGCGGACTATTTCTGGTGCATCGATCCCATTGACGGGACCCTGCCATTCATCAAAGGCGAGGCGGGATACTCCGTCGTCATCGCCCTCGTGAGCCGCGAAGGCGTTCCGCAGCTCGGCGTCATTTGGGATGTCGTCGCCGACATTTGCTACCACGCCCTGCGGGACGAAGGCGCTTTTCGCGACCACCGGCGCATCGATTCCGCTCAGACAGAGACACCGACTAAGCTCAGTTGGTTCATGGACCGCAGCATGGTCGCGCAGAGCAACTTCGAAGACTGGAAAGAAGCACTGACAGAACTGGCACTCGCAAAAGGACTTGAAGGAATCGAGATCATCGACCACGCCGGGGCGGCCTTGAACGCCTCGTGGTCGATCAACGCCGCGCCTGCTGTCTATTTCAAATGCCCGAAAAAAGAGGACGGCGGCGGATCGGTCTGGGACTTTGCCGCCTCTGCCTGCCTCTACGCAGAGCTGGGCCTTCCCGTGAGTGATATGTCAGGCAAACCGCTGAAGCTCAATCCCGGGGGATCGACTTTCATGAACAAAACCGGCGTCCTCTATGCCTCAAGCCCCGCATGGGTCAAGGCCGTGCAGGAGATTCAGGCGCGACTCGGTTAAGGCTCAACCATTGCCAGACGGAAGGCTCACGCCATCCGCTACGTTTTCCTAACCGAATCGCGAAAACGTAGCTGAACTTGTCAAAGTTCAGACTGCAATGCCCCGGCCCGTCGCTGGCCGCATCGCGGACTTATGCTCGCGCGTCGGAAACGACACTCTTGGTCCATGAACCGATTCGCCTCCCTCATTGTCCTCCTCAGTTTTCTGATCGCGCCCCTCGCTTCCGGAGAGGAACCCGAGATTCGCGTCGGGATGGTTGGCCTCGACACCTCCCATGCGCCCGCTTTCACGAAAATCCTGAACGACCCCGCTGCGACGCACGGCGTGAAAGTCGTCGCCGGGGTTCCCTCGTTCAGTCCGGACATTGAGTCGAGCGCCTCGCGCGTCGATGGATTCGTGAAAACTTTGAGCGAAGACTACGGCGTCAAAATGTATGAGACGATCGAAGCGATGCTCCCGCACGTCGATGTCGTCATGATCGAAAGCGTCGATGGACGACCCCATCTCGCGCAGGCGACTCCGGGGATTCTCGCGGACAAACCCACCTTCATCGACAAGCCCGTCGCCGCCTCACTCGAAGATGCTGTCGCGATCTTTGACCTCGCGAAAAAACACGGCACTCCTGTTTGGAGCAGCTCGAACTTGCGTTTCCACGCCGGAGTGATCCGCGCCGCAACCACCGACGTCGGGGAGATCGCCGCCGTCATCAGCCACGGTCCCGCTTCGCTTGAACCAAATCATCTCGACCTCGCCTGGTATGGCATTCACTCGACCGAAGCGCTTTTCACCGTCCTCGGAACCGGTTGTGTCAGTGTGAGCCGCAGTCACACCGAAGGCACCGACGTCGTCACCGGGATCTGGGACGGTGGAAAAACAGGAACCTTGTTAGGACTCAGGAAATCAAAGACGCCCTTTGGCCTTCAGGTCTTCGGAACGAAGCAGGTCATTCAGGAAACCGCCGGTGCCGCCTATCCCGAGCTCATGGTCGAGATGGTGAATTTTTTCAAAACCGGCAAACCGCCCGTCGCGCCCGAAACGACTCTCGAAATCTTCGCCTTCATGGCCGCCGCCGATGAAAGCAAAGCTCGCGGCGGAGCACCGGTCACACTTGCGGAGATGATGAAAAAAGCGCGGGGAGAGTGAGTCAACAGGGTCAGGTCGGACACTTAACCCTGTTAGATCACGAGACGACGAGAAGGAGAAAAACAAGACAAACGAGGACGAGACCGCCCATGACGATTCCGAAAATGGCACGACCCATTCCGTGTTTTTGGTTCGCGCTTCCTTTCGACCGGCGGATATCCCGAATCGCCAAAATCCCGAATAAAATCGCGAACGGAGCCGGGATGACAAGGACACTGAAGAGAGCGAGGTAACCGGCCGCGATGGCATAACCGGAACGCCCCACTGGCATGATCGCTCTCATCGTAGGATCAGCCCCGAGTGATGTCGGAGCTGCGCTCGTTGCGGGAAGGAGTGGAGGATCGACACTTCCGGAAGGCAATGGGGGAGGAGAAGGGGATTCGCTCATGTCACGGTGACTCTTCTCATTGAAGCACGCCCGGCTCGACCAGATCGAGTAAAAACTTTCCCTTCCCTGCGTGCGCGACATTCCTCCGAAACAGAATCATGCCGTGCGCTTCCGATGATTAAACCGCCGACCACTCTTCTCTTTCTCTTCGCCTGCATTTCAGCATTGTCGCTGTCGGAGTGAACGCAGACACCCGTGTAGCTGCGAGCGTGAGCGAGGAGGCTCTTCGACCGACCACTCCATTCTCTTCGCTCACGCTCAGAGCGACGCATCCGATCCACCCGTGTAGCTGCGAGCGTGAGCGTGAGCGAGGAGGCTCTTCGACCGTCCGCTCCATTCTCCCCGCTCACGCTCAGAGTGACACACCCGGACACCCGTAGCAGCGCGCCCGATTCGCTCACGAACCGATCGCCATCCACTGAAAGTCGACGGAGTAAACCCGACTCGACCGCCAGGTTCGCAACTGGGCCTGAAACCCGCTCTCCGTGATCGCCACCGCTGTCAAACTCAGCCGTGAGCTGCTGCACTGATCCAGATCAAAACCCGTCACCCCGAGCTGGACCACGGGCGGACTGACAAAGGGCGTTTCAAAAAATACCTCGAAGAGAAAAACCCGCTCAGGATCGCCTTCCGCTGCCTCTTTATCCAGATTCCATCCCTCCGTTTCGGAACCAACGCAGACGGAAGAGGAAATAACTTTTAAGGGGAGATAAGGATCACTCATTTGACGGGAAAAATAACGGATCTCAGCCCGGTGTCTTGCGGAATCTGCGATCGTGCCGCGTCAATTTGAGTGGCATTTAACCGTATTCCCCCCAAAGATAGCGAGGCAGTGATCATGTCATCCGTTTCCTCAAACGCCATTCACGCCTCCGGCAAGCCGGATCAGCGTCTTCTCGGCACCCTGACATTCCTCTTTCTCCTCACCGCACTGACGACTTCAAGCTGCGTGAACTGCTGCCCCGATGAGCAAACCACGGCGCCGCCGAAGTCCGCCTTCATAAAACTCGATCTCGCAGGCTCCGCCAAAAGTAACCCCACCGCGACCTGGCGAACCAAATCCCCGGGACAACCCATTCTCTTGCTGCACGCGCTGAACGGGATCAGCCCGAGCGTCCTTCACTGGGCCCTCGAAATGGAAACCTGGGGATATCGCGTTTATATCCCGAACCTCTACGGAGATTCGGTCGAGGCCGATACCGCCTACGGCTACGACAATGGACTCGCCGCCACCAAATTTCTCATGAAGCGGCCCGAGTGGAATCTGAACTCGACGACTCATCCCGGAGCGATCATCGAGGAAGTCAGAGCGTTCGCAAAAGAAGTCAGCTCGCGGGAAGGAAATCGCGAGATCGCCGTGATCGGAAACTGCCTCACCGGAATCTTTCCTCTCGCGATCATGGACGAGCCTTCGGTCCGGGTCGCGATCCTCTCGCAGCCGGCCATGCCGGTGATGCAATTTCACGAAATCCTTTTTCGAATTCCGCAGCCCGGAGAAAGACAACGGGCGCTCCCCTTATCCGCCGACCATCTCAACCCGGTCCTTCAGGCGATCGCCGCAAACCCGTCGAAACGCCTCATCGGCTTTCACTACGCCCACGATCCCGTCGCGCCGATTCTGAAATTCGATCAGCTCCACGAAACGCTCGCCGAAGCCGGACTCGAAGATCGCTTCACCGCCTATGTCATGGAGAAAGCCGACGCCTCCTACGCTGAAAAGAGACCCGAGTGGGTCATCAGCGAAACCACGGAACAGAAGCGCAAAATGCTGACTCCGCATTCCACCTTGAGCAATCCGGAGTCCCTCGATGACTGCGCCTGGTTCCGGGCTAGGCTTCGCGAAGAGCTCGATCGAGCATGGGAATGAGCCCCTGCGGCCAAGAATCGACTCGCCTTGCTGCCCGGGTCGGGCTATGAGAAAGGAGTCTTTGTTCCGGAAAATGCGCCTCTCAATTCCCGCCTCATTACTCATCGTCATTTTCACGGCGGCGATTCTCACTTCTTCGGCTCATTCGGCCTCCGCCGAAAATCAGGCCTCGTCACCCTACTCGGTCATTCTCATCAGCGTCGACGGTCTTCGCCCCGACGCGATCACGACGCACGGCCCCGACAGTGTTCCGGCATTTTACCGCCTCATGCGCGAGGGCGCTTTTACCCACAACGCGCGCACTGCGATCACGCAGACGCACACGCTCCCGAACCACACCGGCATGGTCACGAGCCGCCTCGTCGATGGGCCGGACGGTCACGGCTGGACCTGGAACAAAGACCCGCAGCTCGGCGATACTTTGCACCGCAACAAAGGCGAGTATCTCCACAGCATGTTCTCCGTCGCGCACGATCACGGATTCCGCACCGGCCTCTACGCGAGCAAAACCAAGTTCTCGCTCTTCGACCTCAGTTGGGGTCCCCGCTATGGTGAACCCGATCCCGTTGGCGAAGACAACGGGCGCGACAAGATCGACGTCTATCACATGAAGACCCGCTCCGAAAACATGGTCGATGATCTCGAGAAGGTGCTGAAAAAAGAACAGGCCTTCGATCTTCTCATGGTTCACATCCGGAACCCCGACACCGCCGGCCATGGCTTCGAATGGAATATTAACATTCCCTCGATCTACATGGCCGCCGTCAAAAAAGCCGACGAACTCCTCGAGGATATTTTTGATCATCTCGAAGAACCGGCATGGAAAGGCCGCACTTTTGTCATCGTCACCGCCGACCACGGCGGACCGCTCGGCCTCAAGGAACACGGCGACAATCAGAATCCGGAAAACTTCACGGTGCCCTTTTACGTGTGGGGACCCGGCATCCCCGCCGGAGCCGACCTCTATGCCCTCAATCCGGAAAGCCGCCTCGATCCCGGAACAACGAACCCCCTCCCAAGTCCCGGGACGCTTCCGCCAATCCGGAACGCCGGGGCCGGAAACCTCTGTCTCGACCTTCTCGGCCTACCCCCCATCCCCGGTTCGACCGTCAATGCCGCGCAGGACTTGAAAGTCCGATAACTCTTTCCAACCATGAAACCACCGCCTCTACTCAGCCTCCCGTTTCTGCTCCTCGCGGCAGCGCTGGCGACCGTCGGTGCGATCACGAGGGGAGGGGAGCATCCTGCGACGAAACCTCTCGGCACCCTGACACAACCGCTCGCCGACACCCTCGACTTTCCGACTTTCAATCCCGCCGAAGGGGAGAAGACCGAAAAAAACCTCGGGGAGATTCTTTCTCTCTTCGACGATTTTCTCACCGCGCAAAGCATCACCGCTGAGGGAAGCGAAGCCGATCTCGAAAAACTCCACGCTCTCATCCAGCGGGACTACGCCCTCGCCTCGGGGAAAGAGGATTTCTACGACGATCAGTACGACGAACTCAAAGACGAGGCCGATGACATCGCCGATGATCTTGAGGATTGGGAGGACGATCAGCGCGAAGCAGCGGAGGAAAAAGACGATAAAGAGGAAAAGAAGAAGGATAAGAAAAAGAAGAAAGAAAAGCCCGATCTCGGCGAGTACCTCGACCTCCGCGCGCGAGCGGAAGCGCTCAAAGAAAAACGAAACCTCTACCGCAGCTACATCGAGTTCGAGGAGCCGACCCTCGCCCTTCTCAACAAGGCACGCGCTCACCCTGACAATGCGCGATTGCGAAAGGAAGCCTGCGCCGTCGCGATCCGGAATCTCTACTCGCTCTTCTCTGATCAATTTCTCGGGAAGAAAGACTTCGACCCCTACGACCGGACGAAGCGCGAAAAGAATCTCGTCATCAAAGCCTTCATGTTTCGCGCCCGGCGCAATCAGACCCGCTTCTATGACGCCCGCGAGCGCGGCTGCCGCGTCGGACCATGGAACGCGAAAAAAGAAGCGACCAATCTCGTCGATCCGCATTCTCCAAACCGCTTTCTGGAGCCGAAAGAACTCGCAAAGCTTTCGCACGAAGACGTCTCCGCCCTCGACATTTCGCCCACCAACCCGATGTGGCACACCCACGCGGTCATGGAGACCCGGCCCGATACCTGGAGCGAGATCGAGTGCTGGGTCGAAAACGAAGTGAGTAAAGAACTGCTCGATAAAAAGAAGTTCGAAGAGGACTTCCCCGATTTCCACTACGACCTCAATGCCGCCCGCCGCGTTCTCTTTTGGGATGACATCAAAGTCACCGCAACCTCTCCGAAGATCGATACCGTTGATGCCTTCGATCAGGAATGGAAACTGAAGTGGGGCGAAGAGTCGGTCATCGAACCCGTCGCGAACCGGCTCCGCCTTCTCGCCGGCTCCCGCTATTCCGATCTCACCTATGCCAATGTCGGCGGCACCTCACATCTGCTCATTCTCCCCTCGGCCCTGCAGAAGTCGATGAACCCTGACAAAGCGATGCCCCTGACCCGGGCCGAGTTTGTTCGCGAGATGAAAACCTCCCGCTACGACTTCAACGTCGAGCCGTTTATCCTCTCCTCCGGCCTCATCACCGAAGACAATGCCGAAGCCATCCTTGCCGGACTCCCCGAAGAAGCCCTCAAGCCCTTTCGTCAGAAACGCCTCATCGGCCGCGTCTGGATCCGCTTCCGTGAGTCCATGGTCGAGTCCAAGCACGACGTCATCAACTCCGGCGGCCCGATCACGACCGACTCGGCCGTCGCCGCGCAGGACCGCGCCCTGCGCCAATCCATGATCGCCGCCTTCTGGATGGCCGATGTCGACATCAAAGAGGACAACCACCGCGCCGTCTGGACGAAAAACTTCGCCGGACAAAGCGGCGATCAATATCTCGAATTCTTCCACGATCCCGGTTCCTCCCTCGGCGGGGCCCGACGCTCCGGCGAGATCAATCAGCTCAATTACAAATACGGCACCGGCGATTTCCTCTGGCTCAATCCCCTCAGCATTTCTCTCTACTCTGACGCCTTCCAGATCTACCGCCCCGAAGCCTGGGACCACACCACCTTTGCCGACCAACTCTCCGGCGTGCGTCACCTCACCCGCATCACGAAGGCTGAAATTTGCGGAGCGGTTCGTCACTCATTGATGCCCGATTTCTATCAGGAAAGTCTCGCCTGGCGTCTTATCAAACGCCGTGACCTCCTCGCCAAAACCTATCGTGTTCCCCTGCCCGATGGACCGGCCGGCGATGCTCCGACCATCACCGTGCCGCTCACGACAAGAGCAGATCGCGCCGCCGCCGCCGCGCACTATCAGATTCCGCTTTCTGAAATCGAAAAGGATCTCGTCCGCACCGGGCATCTCGATCCAGATGATTGCAGCGGCAACACCACCGCACCGTTTCTCGATCTCCTCGCCGAAAAAGCGACGATCAAACCCTATCGCGAAACCGTGCTTTCCGGCATCATTCGTGACTACCGCCACCCCTCCGGATTCATCGAACGCATGAATCGTTTCAATGACGGTGAGGACTATCAAAGCATCCGATTTGGAATGGAAGAATAACGATGGAACCCAGTGACCAGCCCCTTGAACCTCAGCACCTCGACGAATCGATCGCCGGTGCCAGAAAACACAAGAAGATGAAAAAGCTCGGTTCCTCCCGCGGGATCGAGACGCTCTTTCGCAACATCTACCGCGTCCATGTCGAAGTCAGCGCGATGGCTGACAACAAGGCGAATTTCCTCATCTCCGTGAACAGCATCATCCTCATTCTCGCGGCCGCGCACGCCAAGGAGATCGTGACCGATGAGCTGCTTCTCATCCCCGCCGCGATCATCATCGGTAGCTGCATTGGCTCGATGGTCTACGCCGTCCTCGTCGCAAGACCACGCGTGACCTGCGCCCAGAAAGAGGACGAAAAGGATGAGCAATGCCTCAAGAATCCGAACTTCCTCTTTTTCGGAGGCTTCACCAAAATGCCGAAAGACGACTACGTCGAAGGCATGACCAATCTCGTCCTCAACGGCGAAAAGATTTACCCTTCGATGATGGCCGACATCTATGACATGGGCAAAGTCCTCCAGCGCAAATTCCAGCGCCTCCAAACCGCCTACGGATTCCTCCTCTACGGATTACCCGGCGGCATCTTTCTCTTCCTCACGATGCAGACCATCCTCAGGATGATCGAGAACGAGGTGTTGTAGTGTCAGGTCCGTAGGGTCGAGCGTGAGCGAGAACAAAACCGCGCGCGATCAACTAAAAGACTCGCGCATCGGAATCAGTCGCAGCCATTTTTGAACCCCTGTCTCGCGAGGGCCTGCCACGACCCGAACGCTTTTTCCCCTGATCGAAACAGTATTGCAAATCACATTCAATTACCCGATATTAGAAATGTATGACTACGTCACTTTTATCACCCAAATATCAAATCGTCATCCCGAAAGAGATTCGTAAATTGCTCGACCTCAAGCCGGGCCAGCAGATCAATGTGATCGAAAAAGATGGGCACATTGAGCTTCGCCCAATTCTCGCTCCGGAACAGCTTATCGGGTTCCTGAAAGGAGATGAACCCCTTGAATTTTCACGGGAAGCGGACCGAGAATTTTGACCCCGATGATGAAACCTAACATTCTCGATTCCAGTGCCTGGATTGAATGCCTCGACGATGGGCCGAACACGCCCCATTTTCGGCCTATCCTCCTGAAACTCCCCGAGCTGTTAATCCCGACAATAGTCATCACGGAGGTCCGCAAGGTCGCTCTGAAACAACGATCAACATCTAAAGCCGACGAAGTCACGCAAGCGATGTGCTCCGGCATCGTCGTCCCCATTGATGAAGCGATCGCCATTTCCGCAGCCGACCTCTTTATCAAGCATCAGCTCCCTCTCGCTGATTCCTTGATCTACGCGGTCACCTTGGCTCATAATGCCACCCTCTGGACGCAGGACAAAGATTTCGAAGGTCTGCCAAACGTTCGCTATTTTCCAAAAATCAGAGCCTGACAAACCAATGCCCTGCAGATAATCGCGAATGACAGGTCGAGAGCCCGAATTGTCACCCGGTCGCTTATGCTCAGAGCTACCTGCCGGGCCCTCACCGTAGCAGAATGATCTTCGTTCCGAAAAACGCGCTCGCTTCGCCGACAAACTCAAATGACATTGGCGTTTGAGAGTCTGACCCTCTGAGCAAGATGGTATAACTCCTTTTTCAGGAAGGAATATCAAGATGAGTGCAACGGGCAAAAGCACGCTTCAAGATCGGATTTCACTGGTAAATCAGGCACATTTATGCTTATATGCCTAGCATGCGGACTACCATAGACTTACCCGAGCCACTCGTGGAGCGCATCAAAATCGCAGCAGCGCGGCATCGGACCACCATGCGCGAACTCGTTATCCAGGGACTTGAGGAGATCCTTCACCGGGAAGGCGCGGAGGCGGAAGCCACCTCGCAATCGGCGCTCGCCCGGCTTGAACAGGGTTATGCTCTCGGCAACCAACCCCTCACCCGGGACGAAACCCATGCCCGTTGAGCAGTTCTTCGACACCAACATTCTCCTCTACGCCTACGACACTGACGCCGGGGAAAAACGCATCGTTGCAGCAGGGCTCGTGGCTTCGGCTTTGCGCGAGCCGACCCGCACCGCCATCAGCGTGCAGGTCTTGCAGGAGTTTTTTGTCAATTTCACCCGATCCGGTCAGAGCGACGAATCCGCCGCCATCCTCATCGACGACTTCTCCGCGTGGGGAATCGTGGCGAACACCCGCGAGTTGTTTCTCAAGGGACTTGAGGCCAGAGCGCGCTGGCAACTCTCGCTCTGGGATGCGATGATCCTCGCCGCCGCGCGGCAGGTCGGCGCCCCCGTCCTCTATACCGAAGATTTGAACCACGGGCAGCACTACGGAACCGTCCGCGTCATGAATCCCTTTCGCAGCGCCACACCCGCATGAGAATCCAAGAACTTAATAGCTTCAATGAGCCTGACGAGCCGATGCCCTGCGGATGATCGCGAATGAAGTGCGGGTAGTCCGAATTATCCCCCGGACGCTCATGTTCAGAGCGAGTTCCCGAGCCTGCACCGCAGCGGAACGATCTTCGTTCCGAAAAACGCGCTCGCTTCGTCTCCAAGCTCACATTCCCCCGTCGGAGTGACTTTTGAGGGTCTGTCCCCGGGAAACCCTCGCCACCGACCTCCCTAAGCTGAAGCGCGATGAGAGATCAAACGCGCTTTTTCCGAAAAAAGATCAGGCCTGGGTCTACGGTTGTTCTACCCCTGCTGCTAAAGTGGTGAAATGTCAGAAGAATACACAGCCGGAATCTACGCCCATACCGATCTCGAGTTTCCCCGAGATGAGGAGAAATGGGAGCCGCTGTTTTCGGAGGAGGCTTGTTTTCTTGAAGAAATCGGTAAGAATGAGGTCGGCCATGTGCCACCGAACTCCTCACTACCGCCATCGGTGAAGACGGAATTTAATCCCGATATGTTCGGAATTAAATCAGAGGCGGTGAAAGAATCTCGGTTCAAACAAATCGAGTTTCTATTGACACCCAATTCTTTCAGATGTTATAAATGGTTCATGAAGACAGTCATTTGTAGTGGCAGATGCGATGGAACATTAAGCAGACTGGGAGATTCTTTCGAAATCGAGGCTGAGCTTCTGCGCGTTCTTAATCCATTGATTTGCGGAAGTCGCGTCAGTTTCCCCGACGTCACGGAACCTCCAGATGTTCGCGATTTCTTAGTCGAAGACTTTCTCGGCGAACCGATAACGCTCACACTGCGAATTAAAGCAACGACGATTGAGATAGCAAAGGTCTATCGCAATAATCCCATCTTACCTACCGTGTTCTAGCATCAACCCACAGCGAAAAAACAAGCACCGCAGTCGCATAGGAGAGCCTAATCCGACTCCTCACCCCATTTCACCATGAACCGCATCTACCAAGGCCGCGCCACCCACCTCGAACTCTTGTCTCACGAATCCGGGGAAACTGCGATCAGTAAGACATTCGATGACAAAGCGCTAAAACGTCAGGATCAACCTCTTTGGGATCACCACGAAATTTTTCAGGATGCGATCAACTACTACCTGGTCGCTCTCGCCGCCCTCGCTCGAGATGCGTCTGGGAAGCACAACGAAGACTCGGACACTGAACGGCTCGCTGCTGATCTTCGATCAAGAATAGAGGACTCCTGGGATTCGTTTCGTAGCCTCCCTGATGCCCGGTCATTGAAAAAGAGCCTCACTTTCTGGCTTGGACTCGACCAAGACGGGTCGCTGGACGATGCGTTTGACATCATTCTTGAGGGCAATTCGGCTAATCCCGCCACCTTGAAGCTGGCGCTCCAACTGATCCTCGACAAGTGCGCAGGTGACTCCGCGATTCAACAGGGTGGCCGCGACTATCTTCCTAAACTAACCGTCGCCCAAACCGAGGCCGGAAAACCTTACTCCGGAAGCTTCGACTTCGACGCTGTCGCCATCGCATCGGCAACAGGAAAGGAGCGCCTTGCTGGATTGCTTCATGGAGATCCATCTGAGTCTGAACTCATCGGACTCGCGAATGAAATGGATATCGGGTGGGCAGGAATTAAATGCAAACCGGACGAAGTGATCACGGGGGAGGCACTCAAAGAACGACTTATTGAAGCAGTAAAGCATCAACGCAAGCGCTTCACAGATCCTCAAACAATCGCTGAAAAGGAATGTCTGATCGCGGAGCCAAATATTCTCAGTCGCCTTGAAGAGATCGCATCAAAGATCCCGGCGTTACCCGATGACATCGCCCTTTCAGTGAATAAGGGAGGGAACATCAGTTGGGATCTTGTCCACGCCGCTTTCCTGTTTCGCCTTTTCCCCTCCAGCATCACTGCTGCGATTCTTGCGCTCTCTGTCAAAAAACCGAAAGCAACTCAAGACGGTGAAGCGGCAAAAGGGATCCACTTCACAAGACTCGGCGACGATCCGGTAAAACTCGCCCGTGGCACGCGGGGGTATGTATTTCCTGCATTCACCGCCCTCAACGCTTGGAGTCCTAAATCGACGGGACAACCTGCCTGGAAAGAGTTCGACATTGCCGCGTTCAAAGAGGCGCTCAAATCTCTCAACCAATTCAACCAGAAGACAGTCGAACGAAACGAAACTGAAAAATACCTTCGTGGACGCATCACCATTCTCCTTGGCGGGTCCAAGCCGACCGGATGGAAGCCACGAAAGACAGAAGGAGACGAACTAGAGGCCATGCCCGAGACCTTGGAGCCAACTCTATTAAGTAAGACATGGGAACTCGAAAGCCGTCTCACGAAGGAACTCACCGACACCGTTGTGCGGTCTGAGTCATCAAATTTGACCTTTGGGGACGGACAAGTCTATCCGAATCGGGACGGACAATGGCGAATCTCTCCAGCTTCTCTGCGCGGCTTTCGCGACATTGCTGAAAAGTGGAATTCTCTGGCGGAAGAAAATGGCGAGTTTCTCACGCAGGGTGACTTGGAACAGGTTGTGAAGGAATATCAGCAAAACGAGAAGAACAAGAAACAAGTCGGATCAATCCCGCTTCTCCTCGCACTCTGCCATCCGGATTTCCGGCCACTGTGGGACAAAAAGAACGACCCCAAACAAGAAGATCTCCCCAGCTACAACCGGTTTCTGTTTCAAGTCTTGAATCTGCATCAGGACGTCCGTGACTACCACCGTTCGCATGAGGCAATCAACCTAACTCCTGCCGAACCCCGCCACTCAAGACGCCTCTATATGTTTTCCGATATTACCGGAAAAGAGAAAGTCGTCTTCCGGGATGGCAATATCGTCGAAACCACTTTGGCCCTGAAAGAGGGCGCGACCTGCCGCAAGCAGCGTGTCAGGATATCGTTCTCAGCACCCCGGCTCTTCCGGGATCAGATCCTCGGAAATGAAACTTCTCAATGGCTGCAACCGATGACTGCAGCACTTGGATATGAAGTCCCCGAGGCAGCAGGATTATCTGCGGTGAGTTTAATGCCCGATTTTGATCGGGAAGGCAATGCCCGGTTCCTCCTGAATTTCCCCAAGACGATTGATGAAAGTTGGCTCAAGAAAGCGATCGGGAAAGAAACCGTATGGGCCGGTATGTTCAACGGCATCAAAGGAAAAAATCTTCACCTTCACTGGCCTGACGCCTACAAGAAAAAGTCGGGCCAAAGTGCCTGGTGGGAACGCAAACCCTTCCAGCAAAACGGTTTCTGGATTCTCTCGATCGATCTCGGACAACGCACGGCGGGAGCCTACACGAGAATTTTTATCACCGCGAAGAAACCGGGAGTGGAGGAAAGACGACCGTGGCACATTCTCGGCGAAGCGGGAGGCCACACTTGGTATGCCATCGTTGGAAACGGTGGGATGCTTCGACTCCCCGGGGAAGACCAAAAAGTACGGCAACGAGAAAGGGACCAAAATGGGAACACCATTCCCGGATCGACAACTCTTGCTCGCGAGCTCAGCGGAAGCGCTGGGAGGAACGCAACAGAGAGCGAGTACGAGGCAGCGATCAACCTTGCGAAGAAACTGCGCGCGGAAGATAGCGATTTTTCCGAAGGTTCTGATGCGGCGGCGAAGGCGTGGGTCGGCGGAAACGAGAAGGAAAGATCCTTTCCTGAACAGAACGATAGCCTCATCGCACTGGCGAATCGGCGCCTCTCCAGGCTCAATACTTTCCACCGCTGGTCCTGTCAGGAGGCGGCGCTCGCCGACGAGGCAAAAGATGACCAGTCTAAGATCCGCGTGGTTGCAGCCCTACTCGCAGAACTCAGCCACTGGTCTGACGAATCGGTAACGAGCTGGCATCAAGAACTGCATGAGAACCATCCATATCTCGACGAGCTTTTCTCTGCTCCTGAAACCGATCCAAAGACCGGAAAAAAGACGCGTTTGAGCGAATCCAAGAAAGCATCCTCCAAATGGAGCGATAAACAGCGAAAACTATGGGAGGACAATTTTGATCCCGCTCATTTCACGAACTTCAGTCAATCGGCTGGCGAAGCCTATTCTGAGCTGCGCGACGAGCTTCAAACTGTTCTCTTGGAACTTGCTCACCGCAGCGCACCACTTCGTGGGAAAAAGTGGATTTGGGAAACTCGGAAGCAAGACGACGCGAACAAGGCTGCCTACGGCTTCCTCGAATGGCTGCCTGAAAAAGGTGTAAAAGCTCCGAAAATCCGCGGCCAGCGAGGCCTTTCGATGCAGCGGCTCGAACAACTGGAATCACTCCGCACTCTTTTTCTGCGTTACAATCGGTCGCTCGACAAGATACCCGGCGAACGCAGCAAGATCGGGTTCGGCTTTTCCAACGAAGCGGGAGAACCGGCTGAATTGCTCCTCCGTAAAATTGACCGAATGAAAGAGCAGCGGGTCAATCAAACCGCACACCTCATTCTCGCCCAGGCGCTTGGAGTGAAACTTCGAGAGCACGAGATCCCCGACGAAGAGCGCAAGTCGCGCGACATTCATGGAGAGTACGAAAAGATGGAGAAATACGATCCCGTCGAGTTCGTCGTTATTGAAAATCTCGACCGCTATCTCACGAGCCAAGGCCGTGCCCCGAGCGAGAACCGTCGCCTCATGAAGTGGGCACATCGCGCCGTCCGTGACAAATTGAAGATGCTCTGTGAAGAGCCTTTCGGGATTCCCGTAGTAGAAGCACCCGCCGCGTACTCTTCGCGTTTCTCGGCGAAGTCATCCGAACCCGGCTCGCGTTGTCGTGAAAGTTGTGAACTGAGTTTGTTCTTTCGCGAGCGCCTCAAGTCGAAAGCAGAGGCGAAGCCGGTCCCTGGAAGAAAGGATCTACGCGAACTCTATGCGAAACTACTGAAGCAATTCGATGCCTTAGAAGAACAGAACCAAAAGCGCGAGACGGGAAAGAAACCTCACACGCTTCTGCTTCCTCAGCCGGGTGGGCCGCTCTTCTTAGGCTCCGTTTCGGGAGGCCTCGTTCAAGCTGATCTGAACGCCGCCGCTAATGTAGGACTGCGCGCACTTGCCTCACCGGGGGCTCTTCATCTCCTACACAAGATCCGGACGGAACAAAAGAAAGGTGTCGTGAAGCCTGTTCTCAAAAATGCTCGCGAAAAGAGCGCTTTTTCCAATAGCGAAACTGCCATTTCACTTCAGGGCAATCCATCGCAGAAACTTCAAAAAGCTGCGAAACCAAACTTTTTCCATCTGCCAAAATCGGCGATAGGTTCAGATTGGTACGACCTCGCCACTCTGGAAATAGAAGGAAAATCCTGCCATCTTGTGTCCGGCATCGCGCTTCACACGGTGACCGATGATCTCGTTTTGAAGCGGATTGTCGAGATCAACGAAACTCGATTGAGCAAAAACAACGTCGCAATCTAAACCAGATGACAGTTGCGAACGTCAGCGACTCTTCCAGCTTCGCGGATCCCGCTTAGCGTGGAAAACGGCAACGATGACAATCGTTGAAGTTTCAAGCCGATAGAGAATCAAATAAGGGAAGCGCCGAACAACCGCCATTCGCGTTTTGCGGTGAACAACCGGATAGGATTCCGGCTGTTGAACAATCCGCTCTATAGCTGCATCGATAGAGTCCATGAACTCGATGCCGAGCCCTTTGGATTGGTGGTCATACCATCGAGTCGCCTCTTGAAACTCCTCTTCAGCGTCTCGCCGAAACACCGCCCTCATCGATCAAGCTCTGCACGTGTCCTCGCCTTCAAATCGCTCCACTCGACGGCCCCTTGAAACCCATTTTCTTCGTGATCATCAAGGCGTCGATCTAATTCTGCGGTTTGTGCTGGAGACAAACCAACTGCCTTGGATTCATCAGCAATTGTATCCCACAAATCCTCAACCAGTTGGATTCTTTCCCCGAAAGGTAGCGCACGTAATTCATCCAGAGTTGCCATGAATGCAATTTAGCACACAGATTTATTCGGGCAGCTTGAATCTTGAATCGGCTGAATTATTTTGACCAGTATTTATGGTTTTTATAATAAAATAGGTATAAACTATCTTCCGATGACTAGTGAAACTCAATCGGAAGAAAATTTATCACACTCCTTGAGATCACCCCAGGACACGGGGCGAAGTCCCGAACGGCGTGATTCGACACCTCCAATGCCGGTGAGACGGCTCCACAACTTCGCTTATTGCCCTCGACTATTTTACTATCAGTGGGTCGAAGATTTGTTTGTCGAAAACCGAGATACCGCTGCTGGCAGCGCCCTTCACAAAAACGTGGATCGGCCCTCCCATTGGAAAGAAGATCTCGATCTCAGTGAACGTTCCAAAGTCCGCAGTCTCCAAGTTGAAAGCGAACGATACGGTCTCACCGGCGTCATTGACCTGATTGAGGATGATGGAGAAGGACTTAAACTCATCGACTACAAAAAAGGCAGCGCTGCCAGAGATGAACACGGCGAACGATGTGCAAAGCCCTACGACCGAATCCAGATCGGTGCCTATGCCTTGCTTTTGAAAAAAGTGGAGAATGTCGAACTGGCCTCGGCAGGAATCTACTATGCCGCCGACCGGCGACAGGTTGCGGTTCAGCTTGATGACTCCCTGATTGACGAAACGCTCACCATGCTGGAAGTGGCGCGAGCCGTCGCCGAATCCGGGAACTGTCCGCCTCCTCTCATCGACGATCCCCGCTGCTCCCATTGCAGCGCCTACCCAATCTGCCTACCCAATGAATCGCGCTTTTGGAGTGGCGACGCCGTCGAAGGCAAAGAAGACCTCCGCGCTCCCCGACCCGATCATGACGACGGGGAAATTCTCGTTGTTCAAAAAGCGGGGGCGCGCGTTTCAAAGCGAGCCGGCGAGATCCAGGTCTCTTTCAAAAATGAGGTCGTGAGCCGGCATCCTTCCCAGCAGATTCAGAGCATCTACCTGTTTGGACCAGTCCAGGTCACAACCCAAGCCGTTCAAGCGTGCCTTGAAGATGATATTCCCATCGCGTATTTTTCTCCGGCAGGACGATATCTCGGGCGCACCACCGGGCTTCCCGTCTCCGGTGTGGATGCTCGTATCGGGCAATACGACCGTTTTCGAAATGAAGCAGATCGCCTCGAACTCGTTCGCGAAATCATTCGTTCGAAGATTCATAATCAAAGAGTTCTCCTCATGCGGAACGGCGACGCCGACGAAGGTACTCTCAAAAAAATGGCGCGACTTCGTGACAAAGCAGCGGAAGCCGCATCGATAGATACCGCTCGCGGATTCGAGGGGGCAGCGGCAGCTCATTACTTCAGGAATTTCTCCACGATGATCAAATCCACCGGCGTAAACGGATTTGATTTTGAAACCCGAAACCGACGCCCTCCACGCGATCCGGTCAATGCGCTTCTCTCCCAGGGCTATTCGATCCTTGCCAAGGAACTGACCGGGGTCTGCGATGCGGTGGGACTCGATCCGTTTTTCGGATTCTTCCATCAGCCCCGATTTGGTCGGCCCGCACTCGCTCTTGATCTCATGGAGGAGTTTCGTCCGCTCATTGTCGATTCGACGGTTATCAGCCTGATCAATCGTGGAGAATTAAATCAGGAGGATTTTGTCTCCACCTCCCGAGGCGTTTTCCTACGGGATTCCGGGAGGCGGCAATTCTGGCAGGCTTGGTTTCGCCGTCTCGATAGCGAAGTGAAGCATCCTACCTTCGGATATCGAATGTCTTATCGTCGGATGTTAGAAGTTCAGACACGCCAGCTCTGGCGATTCGTTCGCGGAGAAGCGGAGCACTATCATGGATTCACAACTCGCTGATTGCTGCCATGTCACGATCCCGATACCTCGTTTGCTACGACATCTGCCATCCAAAGCGATTGCGGCGCGTCGCAAAAACCTGCGAATCCTTTGGAACGCGCCTTCAGTATTCCGTCTTCGAGTGTCCCCTCGATGGTGTCCGCCTCGAAAATCTGAAGGCGGCCCTGGCTGATATCATCCATCATGAAGAAGATCAGGTTCTTTTCGTGCACCTCGGGCCTGTCGACGCCAGATCCGCTTTTCGGATTGAAGCGCTCGGTCAGCCTTATTACGAGCGAAGTCGAGTTACTATTATTTAAGTGAACTCAACTTTACAGCTCGACTGAAATGTGGAAATATTTCTGCGGCTACATGCCAGCGATCCTCTTACCTCCGCCATTGGTAGGAGCTGACTAAATTTTCAGCAGAATATCTGTTCTTTCAAATTTCAAGGTGCGAGCGCTCTAATGCGCATGCCCACCGCTAGGTGCGCTCGCAAGGCTTATGTGGTGGGCACTGTAGGTTGTATTTGTGTGATGGTTATTCGTCATGCGAGTCTCCGTATTAGTGGCGCTCGCAAATCCCGGTGGTGGACGTTCGCAATCAGTAGGTTAATACTCGACCCGCTCGCAGCTTGAAGTTTGAATCAGTCAGTGGCGGGAATTATTCGTTGCACTTGAACAGTGGCCGTAGCCGCTCGCAGCTTGAAGTTTGAATCAGTCAGTGGCGGTAGCAGGGTATCTACATCATCATCTGGTAGGATATGCGCTCGCAGCTTGAAGTTTGAATCAGTCAGTGGCGGTATCCATGGTATCCTACCAGAGGAAAACGTGAGAGCGCTCGCAGCTTGAAGTTTGAATCAGTCAGTGGCGGTTCATCACAAACGCTCGCCAATCATCTCCGAACGGCGCTCGCAGCTTGAAGTTTGAATCAGTCAGTGGCGGTGGTTCAGAAGAAGAAGAAGTGGCTCGCTGGACGTCGCTCGCAGCTTGAAGTTTGAATCAGTCAGTGGCGGTGCTTTGCTGCCTCCTTAAGGATCGGTTCGATCACCGCTCGCAGCTTGAAGTTTGAATCAGTCAGTGGCGGGTGTGGCTCTTCTTCAAGTCCAATGATGAGTTGTCCCGCTCGCAGCTTGAAGTTTGAATCAGTCAGTGGCGGATTGGAGGCGCATAACTTCGGACGGGTCTCGCGCCTCGCTCGCAGCTTGAAGTTTGAATCAGTCAGTGGCGGCCGGCGAAAGACTCGCTCCTGCTCCCCTACCAGGCGCTCGCAGCTTGAAGTTTGAATCAGTCAGTGGCGGGTGCGAGGACACCCCAAAGACCTCGCCCGCTTGCCCGCTCGCAGCTTGAAGTTTGAATCAGTCAGTGGCGGAGATGGTGCGATCAAAGTGTCACCCTGGCGCGACGACGCTCGCAGCTTGAAGTTTGAATCAGTCAGTGGCGGTCAGTCAGTCTGACTCTCTCGCGTTTCACGGCTACCGCTCGCAGCTTGAAGTTTGAATCAGTCAGTGGCGGGCGGAGGAAGTCCTGGTCAAATTCTGAGAGGATCGATTTCGCTCGCAGCTTGAAGTTTGAATCAGTCAGTGGCGGTCCAACATAAGCTCCGATCCGCCGCTCAGTCAGCCGCTCGCAGCTTGAAGTTTGAATCAGTCAGTGGCGGGGAAGTAATGTGAAATACTACGGCGCTCACGAATTCGCTCGCAGCTTGAAGTTTGAATCAGTCAGTGGCGGAGCAATCGATTGCGCCGTGTTTTTCTGTGCCGACGCTCGCAGCTTGAAGTTTGAATCAGTCAGTGGCGGGCGATCATGCTGCGGCCCTCCCTTCTTCCTTCGCGCGCTCGCAGCTTGAAGTTTGAATCAGTTTCTCCCGGGCACGCTGAGCTGCGGGAATTCACTGATCCTCGCTTCCGCCAATCTCGCCGGTTGCGATCAACTCTACTCCGAGGACCTCAATCCCGGAACCATCTACGGCAGGTGAAGGTCATCACTCCTTTCACGGTCTGAGGCCTTCCCTTGAAAGCTGCGACCAACTTTTTCCTGCTCTCCGGCTTGCAGCATTTTCTCAACTGTCACGCCGGGGGGACTGAGATCACGCAGTCGCTTCCAGTGCGTTCGGATCAGCCTGGGATCTTCGGCATCTGTGATATCGCCAAGTTTCGTCGCAACGGGCGAATTATTCCCACCCAATACAAACGAAGGCAGCAACTTAATTCCTGGGAAACAAAGCCCGGGAAAACTGCGCAATTTCACTTATTTAAGATCTCTTAATATTGATTTCCACTATAATTGTCGTATAAGCAGCATTGATGCTAAATCGCTATGAGATCACAGGAACGCTGGGAAAAGGCGGCGTTTGCGAAGTCTTTCGTGCACGGGACCTCCATCGTGACAGAGAAGTCGCGATCAAGCGGCTCCTGCCTCTCAGCGAGACTCGACTGAACGAACCTCAGGCGAACGGCCTCCTCCGCGAGGTGATGGCTTTGAGTCAGTTGAAGCATCCCAACGTCGTCCGCCTCCTTGAGTATGCGGAGGACGACGATGGACCATTCGCCGTTCTTGAGCTGATCGACGGGGAATCTCTCTACGACGTGATCCATGAAGGCGCGCTCACTTATCCTGACTTTCTCACCATCGCGACCCAGTTGCTCAGTGCCCTCGCGGCAGCGGATGAAATCCGCCTCCTCCACCGGGATTTGAAACCGGGTAACATCATGCTGGGCATGAGCGACGATGGGCACCTTGAGAGTAAAATCCTGGATTTCGGCGTCTCGAAGCTTCTCGATCGTCCCAGTCTGCAGACAGTGGACCACAAAGGGGCAATCATCGGCTCAGTCGACTATATCGCTCCCGAACAACTTGATCTGCAACCACTTGATGCCAGAGCCGATCTCTATTCAATGGGCTGCATCTTTTACTTCTGCCTTGCACAAACACCACCATTTCATGGTTACTCGCCAGCTGAGACAGTTCGAAACCATCTCAAGCATGAGGTAAAGGCGCTCTACCTGGTCCGCAAAGACATTCCCATGATCGTCTCGGACTGGGTCATGAAACTGATTGAGCGGGATCCTGATGCTCGTCCTATCGGCGCAAAGCACGCCCTGACACTTCTCGAAAAGATCAGTGAGTTCGAACAAGTCCCGGGAGCCCGCCTTGCCGACATGGACGATTTTACGGCTCCGCTTTCCTCCGGCACGATATTGCACCGGCCGATGACCCGTGTGGAAAGTCACCATGTCATCCCGACCGTGATGGTTAGCGTTGTCAAAGAACCGGTCGTCTGACTCAAGCCGGAGCCGCCTCTTCCACCGCTGTCTTCCTTTGCCTTGGCGGCGGAGTCTTTGAAAACGGATTAGCCGACCCGTTCTACTTCAGGGTCGCCGAAAAAGTCCCGTCCCAGTTCTCCGGCAGTCCATCGAGCAGGTAGCGCTGGCAGCGGGCGATGAGGACCCGCGTCGGGCGATCATTGGGGAGATTCAGGGCGGCTGCGTGAAATCCGGCAAGGGCGGCATCGAGCTCGCCTTCAAAATAAGAGTCCAGTGCCGACTCATACTGATCTCGTCCCCGCCGCGTGCCTTCATCGAGATTTCCGGCCCGACCCATCGGCTCGTAGATCAAATTGGCCTGACGACGACCAACGACAGAGATCCGATCCACGAGTCGCCATTCAATTTCATCAGCCATTGCTTCCTTCGTGTCGGCCCCAACGAGGATTTCGGTTCCGTAAAATTTGCTCAGGCCCTCGAGGCGGCTTGCAAGATTTACGCCATCACCAATCGCGGTGTAGGCGAAGCGTTCACGGGTGCCGAGGTTTCCTAACAAAACATCAGCGGTGTTGATTCCGATCCGGGCACGAAACTCAAATTTCCCGGCAGCTTTGCGCTCCGCATTGCATTGCCTCAGTGATTCGAGAAGATCGAGGGCTGAGAAACAGGCGTCGCGCTCGTGCTTGGGATGATCCCGCGGCGCATTGAAAAGGGCGAGGGTGCCGTCCCCGGTGAAGCTGCTCGTGATCCCGTGATATTTTTCCTGACACTCTGCGACGATCTCGAGAAATTCACTCAGTTCCGAGAATGCCTCATCGGGCGTGAGCGACTCACTGAAGGCGGTAAAGCCAACCAAATCCGTGAAAACCACCGTGATCTTGCGAAGGCTTCCGCCGAGGTTCGCTTCGTCGCCGCGCGAGAGGAGAAGGCGAACGATGTCCTTCGGCACGTAGCGGGAAAAAGCGCGCAGACTGATTTTCAACTTGCCGACTGAATCTGAGAACTGCGCGACCTCGCGAATGTTGGAATTCACGCTGATCCCGGTATCCCGGAAGCGAAGGTTACCGATGCTTTCCAACTCATCGCTAATGATCGCAAGCGGTTCCGTGACCCGGCGCGCCTGCCAGACTCCGAGCGCGATTGCCACCGCAAGGATCAAGATCGCAAGCGCCAACGTGATGAGCAAATTTCGATAGACGATCCCGAGATATTCACCCTGGGGCACGACAACCCCGGCAAAATAGCGGGTCGGTCCGGGGATATCAATCGGCTGGATCAAAGCAATGTAACGCTCGCCTTCGAATTCGAATCCTTCTTCCATCGTCTCGCCGACATCGAGTTCTGAGAAATCCCACAGACGGCTCTCGAAGGCATTCTGCAAAGTCTCCACATTCTCACCTTTTCGCGAACCGCTTGGCACTACCGCCGCTCCGCCATCGAGCAGGAGAAATGCGGCCCCGGCTTCGCCAACCTCAAAATCGTCGAGGAAGGTCGCGAGCCGTCCCAGTTCCAAATCTGCACCAAGGACACCAGCCACTTCGCCACTCTCATCCCTCACCGCCCTTGCTGCGGTAATGCCAATCACCCGCGAACTCAGAAATCCGTATGGAGGCGTCCAGACGAGACCCTCTCCGATCACCGCTTTCTGATACCAGGGGCGCTCTCTGGGATCATAGGGATTCGGGTTTCTCGGCAACAACTCGACAGAAGCCAGGCTTCCGTCAGGCTGGACTTGAAAACCTTCTGCAATTCTGCCATTGTCAGGGTGAATCCAGCTAATCACGTAGCGGCCCTGGAGGTCAATATTACATCCTAACATGGCACCCGTTTCCCGATCCGCGTAGTAGAACCAGACAATTCCCGGTTCGGTCTTGAGGTAGGACGTCAGCAGTCTCGCTTTTCCCTCCCAGTCCTCATCGATATCGAGATCCTGGAAAACAGCTGTCTCAAGAAAGTTGAGAGCGGAGCCGGCACGATCAAAATAGTCCTGCATCCGCTCCTGAACCCGCTCATCGACTTGCTTCAGCAAATCACTCCGCAGATTCACGATGGAGCTGCGCGTCGTGAAAAAGGCGACGCTTCCCAGCAAAAAAGCCGTGCCAAGAAGTGTTCCCACCACGAGGATGACAAGAGACCTGCCAAGAGTGGTTTTCATTGCTGTTTCACGATCATATCACGTTTTTGACGCGCTTCGGCATCTCAGATTAAGCCACTCCAGTCAACCTGAACCGGTCCCAACCCGTAATCTAAATCATCATGCCAGATCCAAAAATAGCCGCCAAGGTACCCGTTAAAGTGACCCTCGAAGAGGGAAAAACCTACTTCTTCTGCACTTGTGGCCACTCCGCGAACCAACCATTTTGCAACGGAGCCCACAAAGGAACTGGATTCGCTCCGAAGTCCTTTGTCGCCGGGAAAGAGGGAGACGCCTTCCTCTGCCAATGCAAGCACAGTGCCAACCTTCCATTCTGCGACGGATCCCACAGCAAGTTGTGATCGTGCAATCCTCAGAATTTTCCGCCACCTGAGGGGAGATGCTTTCTGAGATCAGGAACGCTGATACCCAGCGTTTGCGCAGCGACCTTGGAGTCCTGCTTGGCCTCATCCATCGCGACGCGGACCAGTTCGCGCATCGCGATTTCGACAGGAGTCGATCCGTTGGATTCAGCAGCATTGATAAAGCGGCGGGCAGATCGCTCCAGTCTTGACCGGCTGTCCTCATTGCTCTGATTCATGCTGTCAAAGGGCAGGTCACTCGGAAAAAGAACGTTCCCTGAGGCGAGGACGCAGGCACGCTGCACGAGATTCTCAAGCTCGCGCACGTTGCCGGGCCAGTGATGATCTTCGAGAACATCGATTGCCTCGCTCGAAAATTGCATGGGTCGATTCCGACCCTTCTCGGTTTGCTTTTGCAAAAAGTGCTCCGCGAGAAGGCGGACATCCTCACGTCGGCGACGAAGCGGCGGGATGTGGATGCGAACGACGTTGAGGCGGTAAAAAAGATCTTCGCGGAAGGTGTTGTGCTCGACCTCCTCCTCGAGCTGCTTGTTTGTTGCCGCGAGAATCCTGACATCACTGTGCAGGTTTTCATTTCCACCGACGCGCGAATACTCACCGCTCTGCAGGACTCGCAGCAGTTTGCTTTGCACTTCGAGAGGCATGTCGCCAATTTCATCGAGAAAGAGGGTCCCACCATTGCATTGCTCAAAGCGACCAACACGCTGACTCACCGCACCGGTGAAGGCTCCTTTTTCATGACCGAAAAGCTCGCTCTCAAGCAGGTTACTTGGGATCGCGGCGCAGTTAATCGCCACATATTCCTCTTTCGACCGCCGTGAAAACTTATGAATCGCATTGGAGACGACCTCTTTGCCGACGCCACTTTCTCCGGTGATCAGGACCGGCGCATCCGCCCTCGCGACCCGACCAATCAGCTTGTAAACATCCTGCATCGCCGGGGAGCGACCGATGATGAGATCGTCCGTCGGCTGCGGTGGCACGATCGAACCGGTCTCCTGCATGTCCTCCATCATCTTCATCCGATCAGCCGATTGGAGGGCGCGCTCGGCGACCTGGCGGATTTCAAAGTTCAACGATTCGCGTCGGAGAACATCGAAGGCGCCGAGACGCATCGCTTCAATCACCGCGTTCGTCGAACTGACAAGACCGTTCATGATCACCATCGCATTCGGCTTCGAAAGGCGAACCTTTTTGAGGAGATCGACACCGGAAACAGGGCGCAAATTGAACTCGGCAATCAAGAGATCCGCATCAAGCTGTTTGAACAATTTTAATGCCTCTTCAGACGACGTTGTCGTAATAATTTCGACCGTATCAGCCAGCAAATGCTTGGAAGACCACTCAAGAAAGTCGGGATCATTGTCAGCGACAATGACCGTTTGTTTTTGGATATCTGCCATATAGGGTTGAAAATAAGATACTTCGGAACGGTTCCTACGCCTGTCCAAAGAATCCCGTGCAAACTACATCATTACGACTTCCTTTCACCGAGTTTTTGACCATGAAGTATCGCGAAATTCCTTCGGAACTCTTTATTAATAACCGACAAAGACTCGGCAGGGAACTCCTGCGCGACTCCGTTACGATCCTCTACGCCGCCGAGATTCCGTGGCGCTCTGCCGATGGATCGATGCGCTTTATTCAAAGCAGCGATCTGTTCTATCTCACCGGAGTCGATCAAGAGGAAACCATCCTCGTCCTCGCTCCCGGTCACCCCGATGAAACGATGCGGGAAGTCCTCTTCGTCCGTGAGACTTCAGAGCTGCTCGCGATCTGGGAGGGACACAAATTGACGAAAGAAGAGGCCACGGCAGTTTCGGGAATCAAAACGGTGCAATGGGTTGAGGAATTCAAGCCTCACCTGCGACGACTCGCTCGCGAAGCCGACACTATTTTCCTGAACTACAACGAACACGCCCGCTCCGGAGCACCGGTGAATTTCTCTCGCGAGGATCGCTTTCGGGAATGGTGTCAGGATTTGTATCCCTCACACAACTACCAAAGGCTCGCCCCTCTCCTGCACCGCCTCCGCGTCGCTAAATCTCAGCCGGAAATCGATCTGATTCAGGATGCCTGCAACATCACTGCGGATGGCTTCGATCGGGTTCTTCGCTTTGTGAAGCCGGGCGTCAAAGAATACGAAATCGAGGCCGAGTTTCTCCATGAGTTCGTCCGTCAGGGATCGCGCGGCTTTGCTTACGAGCCGATCATCGCGTCGGGGAACAATGCGAATGTGCTCCACTACCTCTCCAATGATCAGATCTGCAAAGAAGGCGATCTGCTGCTCATGGACGTCGCCGCCGAATACGCGAACTACAATTCCGACCTGACACGAACGATTCCGGTGAGCGGTAAGTTCTCGGACCGGCAGCGGGCGGTCTACGATGCCGTTCTCCGAATCGTTCGCCTCTGCATCGATGAGCTCCTCGTGCCCGGGAAGAAAATCCGGGAAGAATATCATCGTGAAGTCGCCCGCGCCATGGAAGACGAATTGATCGCCCTCAATCTTCTCGATCCTGCGGTCGTTGCCGAAGAGCGAAAAGACGAGGACCTGCCCGAGGAAAAGCGCGCCTATCGCAAATATTTCATGCACGGGACGTCGCACAGCCTCGGCCTCGACGTTCACGACGTGACCCCGACCGAGGGGATCTTCGTCGAAAATATGTGCGTCACGGTTGAACCCGGTATCTACCTTCCGGACGAAGGGTTCGGGATCAGGCTTGAGAATGATATTATCATCCGCGCCGAAGGAAACGTGGACCTCATGGCTCACATCCCGATTGAGGCGGATGAAATCGAAGCCCTCATGGCGTGCTCCTGATCCTATAAAGAGTTGCTCCGACGAACAATCTCCGCTTCGCTTCCAGCATGAACCCAGCCGACAAATCCGCCACGATCCGCGAAATCTCGCTCTACTTTATCCCGATCGAAATGCGGGTCCCGCTGAAGTTCGGAAACCAGGTTCTCGATTCCGTGACTTGCGCCCGCGCCAAAGTCACTCTCGAAGGCGTGGACGGTTCGACCTCCGTGGGCTGGGGCGAAACGCCGCTCGCGGTTGCCTGGGTCTGGCCCTCTGAGCTTGGCTATGAAGATCGTCACGAGGCGCTGAAAACCTTCACCTTACAACTCGCCGGGGGATTGGAGAAGACGACCGCTTCCGGTCACCCCATTGAAATCGGGCACGACTTCATCGAGAACGATCTTCATTCTCTCCACGAAAAGTTCAACGCGACTCGAGAGCCGGGCGCGGAAATGCCACACCTCGCCGCACTCGTCTGTTTTTCGCTCTTCGATCTCGCGATCCACGATGCCTACGGCCACCTCCATGGCGTGCCGGTTTACGAGACGTATCATGCCGGATACATGAGTCGCGACCTCAGCGCGATGCTCAAACCGGCAGCCGATCATGTTTCGTTCGAAGGCCTCTACCCATCCGATTTCCTCGTCGAAAAGCCCGAACTCAAGCTTCCCGTCTGGCATCTCGTCGGCGGACTCGACCCGATCTCTGAGGAAGAACTCACCGGCAGCGAACCCGATGACGGCTACCCCGTTCTTCTGCGAGACTGGATTCGCCGCGACAGCCTCGATTGTTTGAAAATCAAACTCCGCGGCAACGACGCCGGGTGGGATTTCGACCGACTTTCCAAAATTGGACAAATGGCGCAGGAGGAAGGCGTCACCTGGCTCACGACCGATTTCAACTGCACGGTGCAGGATCCTGCCTACGTGAATGAAATCCTCGACCGCCTCAAGTTGAGCGATCCAGTCACCTACCAGAAAATTCTCTACGTCGAACAGCCTTTTCCCTACGACCTCGAAGCAAACCGTATCGACGTTCGCAGTGTCAGCGCCCGCAAACCCCTTTTCATGGACGAAAGCGCGCATGATTGGAAATTCGTGAAAATGGGCCGTGAGCTCGGCTGGACCGGCGTCGCCCTCAAGACCTGCAAAACCCAGACCGGAGCCCTCCTCAGCCTCTGCTGGGCCAAAGCGCATGGAATGACGCTGATGGTCCAGGACCTCACCAATCCGATGCTCGCGCAAATCCCACACTTTCTCCTCGCCGCGCACGCCGGAACGATCATGGGCGTCGAGTCGAACGGGATGCAGTTTTACCCCGAAGCGAGCGCGCCCGAACGTAAAACCCACCCCGGTCTCTATCAGAGGCAACAGGGTATCCTCGATGGGTCAACCCTGTCTGGTCCCGGTTTTGGCTATCGTGTCAATGAGATTCCGCGTGAGCTTCCAGCACCGGTTTACGGATCATGACACCGCCATTCATCATCATCATGGGCGTCTCCGGTTGTGGAAAAACGACGATCGCAAGCGAACTCGCGGACGCTCTCGACGGAACCTATCTCGAAGGCGACTCCTTTCACCCACCCGAAAACAAAGCGAAAATGGGGCAGGGGATTCCGCTGAATGACGAGGACCGCTGGCCCTGGTTCGACATCCTTATCGCCGCAGCGCAGAAAACCATCGCTTCGGAAAAATCCGCCGTCCTCTCCTGCTCGGCATTAAAAAAAGACTATCGGGACTACCTTTTCGACCGCTTCGACAATTTCCGCCTCGTCTATCTCGCGGGAAGTTTCGAGCTCATCAAATCGCGAATGGACGCCCGCGACCACGAATACATGACCTCCGACCTGCTCAAGAGTCAGTTCGAAACGTTCGAGGAGCCCACTGCCTCGGAACACCTCCTCACGATCTCAATTGAGAAATCTCCGGCAGAGATCCTCGAAGAAATTCAGCAATGGCTGAGCTGAATCGTCATGGGAAAGATTCTCTTCATCCGGGGTGGCGCAGTCGGTGATTTCATTGTCACGATGCCGGCAATCAAACTGGTGCGGGATCACCTCTCGGACAATCACATCACCGTCCTCGGCTATCCATCGATCACCGAACTCGCGAAAGTCACCGGCCTTGTTGATGAAACCCGGTCAATCGAAGACGCAAAGCTGGCGCACTTCTTCAATCCCAGGAGCGATCTCGACTCTGCCTGGTGCGAATTTTTCGCCAGCTTCGATGTCGTCGTGAGCTACCTCTACGATCCCGATGGATTCTTCGCGGGAAATCTCGAACGCGCCGGGGTGAAGACCCTTTTCCCCGGCCCATTCAAACCCGTCGAGAACGAACCTTTCATCCCCGCTGCGATCCAACTCGCGGAACCTCTGAACCAACTCGCGCTTTTTCTCGACGATCCGCAGTTACTTCTCGATTTTCCCTCAGACTTGCGCCCGGCGCTCCTCTCAAAAACGGAAACCTTTCGGATCGGCATTCACCCGGGCAGCGGCAGCCCGACGAAAAACTGGTCCTTTGAGGCATGGACTGATCTCCTCACTGAAATTCAATCACTTCGCCCTGAGGTCGAGTTTCTAGTCACCAGTGGCGAAGCGGAACACGAGTCGATAGATCAATTCCTCGACCAGCTCCGCGAGCGTGAGCTTCCCTTTGCGCACCTCTGCGGCAAATCACTCGCGGAAATAGGAGCCACCTTTTCCCAGCTCGACTTTTATCTGGGACACGATAGCGGCATTTCCCATCTCGCGGGGAGCACTGGCATCCCCGGTTTGCTTTTGTTTGGTCCCACTAATCCCGAGGTCTGGGCTCCTCGATCCGGGCGGTTTCAAATTGTCCAGTCTTCCGATCAAAAGATGAGTGGAATCACCGTGGCTGAGGTATTGGATAAAGTGAGAGATTCGAACTTATTCACACCCCTATAGAAGAGATTAGTTTTTTAAGGAAATCATTCATCTTATTATAGTCGTGAATAACTCGGGGAAACTAATATAAGTCACTGAAAATGAACGCAAAAGGAATAAAACGGAACTGTCAATAAGCATCCAAAAGGACAAGAATGACCGTCTCCATTTTCTGAATAACCGGACTTACTTCCCATTTGTTCAGACTTATTCACCGATTATTCACCGATTTCGAAACCCGCCCAGCGCTTCTCTTTGAGAGCAACTGCTGCCGCACTGACTTCGGCTTCTTTTTTGCTCGATCCTTCGCCGCGACCGAGCTTGAGACCTTCCCAAATTACCTCTGAAACAAAGACCTTCTCATGGTCCGGGCCGTCTTGTGAAACAATGCGGTAGAAAGGGCTGCTCGGAGCCAGAGCCTGGAGATGTTCCTGAAGTTCGCCCTTGGGATTGTTTTCTCCCGGTTCGCGAGCGATCACCTCAATCGCATCCCCGAAGTTATCGAGAATGAAAGCGCGGGCGGAATCGAGTCCGCCGTCGAGGTAGATCGCGCCGGAGAGAGCTTCCATCGCATCGGCGAGATTACCGGGACGCTCACGACCCCCGCTGCTGTCTTCGCCCTTGCCGAGCCGGAGGTGTTGACCAATCCCGATGATTTCCGCGAAACGACAAAGCGCTTCTTTAGAAACGAGTTGGCTGCGGAGCTTCGTCAGCTTCCCTTCACTGTGTTTGGGAAAAAGGCGATAGAGCTCCGTCGTAAAAATCAATTGAATGACCGCATCGCCAAGATACTCAAGACGTTGATTGTCAAAGCGAGGTCGCTTCGTTTCGTAGCCAAGGCTCGGGTGTGTCAGTGCTTCCTCGAGGAGACGAGCTTGCTTAAACTGATAGCCGATGCGTGTTTCGATAGACTCCATCTGAATTGGAAAGCGCCATCGGGGCGCTGAAAGGATTCTATCCCTAGCGAAGTCCTCCCTCTCGAGAAAGGAAAAAATGGGGTGGCTGACGGGATTTGAACCCGCGACAACCGGTACCACAAACCGGGGCTCTACCCCTGAGCTACAGCCACCAACTGCGGAAAGCGGACCAAGGTCAGTTTTCCGGCAGAGAGCGAAATTAAGTCATCCCCTTTCATTTTCCAGCGGAAATTTGGACGGCCGCTTAAATTCATCAGCCTCAAGGTAAGTGCAGAACAACTCTATCCTACCTCCCCGGGATGATGGGATCTTCAGCTTTTTCTTGAAGAAAGTCCCGCCTGCGTTGTTATGTGAGCTTTACATGAACCCACCCGACCCCGATTGGCGCCCTGTTGCTTTCAAAGAATGGCAGCTTATTTCCGACGCGCTCGCGAGCGGGGAGCAGTCCGTGATCCTGCGAAAAGGGGGAATTTCCGAGGGCAAAGCCGGGTTTCAATGGATCCACGACCGCTTTTTTCTCTTCCCGAGTCTCTTCCACGAGCAGGCGAAACAGGTAAAACCGGACCTCGGGGGGAATGAACGCGCCATCCCTGCGGCCCTTGCCCCGGAAGGGGAGGTCGCTTTTTCGGTCTACATCGAAACAGTCAAAGCGGGCCGACTCACCGATTGGGATGAAGTTCTCCGCCTCGAACCCTTTCATATTTGGAATGAGGAAATCATCCGCGAGCGCTTCGAATGGGGTGACGAGCCAGGGCTTTCCTTCGCGGTGGTGAAGGCATTTCCACTCACGAAACCCTGGCTTCTTGAAGACCGGAAAACTTTCGGCGGATGCCGATCCTGGTTCGGTCTCCCCGAAGCGGAAAACGGCGGATGGAAATCACACCTCGAAACTGCCCGTGAAGTCGAACCTTCATGCGGACTTCCTCATTGGTTGATTTAGATTGGCAAATCGCGGGAGGTGCGGTTTCATTGCGGAACCGAAATCTTTTTCGAAACACCACCATGCTGCCCGAAGTCGAGAAACTCCTCCGCGTTCAACACCACGATCAAAAGCTCGCCGCGTTGACGAAAGAGCTTGCCGGCATTCCCCGCGAAGAGGAAGACATCAAGGAAAAGCTCATCGCTGATCAGAAGGCGCTCGATGAAGCGAAATCGTCACTTCAACACGTCGAAGTGGCGATTAAAAATTTCGAACTCGATGTCGAGACTCGCCGCGACAGCATCACGAAGCTGAAAGTGCAGCAGTTCGAGACGAAGAAGAATGAGGAATTCCGTCGCATGGGCACCGATATTGAGCGCTACGAGGCGGAAATCATCGGCCTCGAGGACAAAGAGATCGAACTCATGGAGGAAGCCGAAGAGCAGCGGACTGCCTTCAAGGCCGCTCGCGAAAAGCTCCGGGAAAACGAAGTGTCCGTCGCCGAAGAGATTGAGGATCTCGGTTCTTTGGCGAAAAAAATCGCCTCTGACATCGAAGCGGAAAAAACGACCCGCGGAGACCATGCCAAAGCACTCGATGAGGATCTTCTCTACACTTACGATCGACTTTTCAAAGCCAAAGCCGGCCAAGCCGTCGTCGGATTGATCAATGAAGTCTGCAACGGCTGTCACACCAAGGTAACCAAATCCACCGTCGTCGAAGTCAAAGCAGAGAAGAAAATCGCGACCTGCGAAAACTGCGGCCGCATCCTTTACTGGTGGACCGACGACTCGGTTGGGAAGAACCTCGGGGATTACTGAGGCGGCTTTTCCGGCGTTTAAACCCCGCTTGCACCCTTGCTCAGGGGCTGTATTTTCCCGGCCTTCCGCGAACCGCGGCTTATTTGACTCAGGAATCCCATGTACCGAACTCACCACTGCAACCAACTCCGGAAATCTGATGCCGGCGAAACCGCGACACTTGTGGGATGGGTTAATACAAAGCGCGA
Organism: uncultured Akkermansia sp.; assembly: GCA_964583035.1. GTDB lineage: Bacteria > Verrucomicrobiota > Verrucomicrobiia > Verrucomicrobiales > DEV007 > Arctic95D-9. The sequence continues at coordinate 68,942 of CAZOUP010000001.1, read as the reverse complement.
TCAGGGCGGCGTGATTTTCATCGATATCCGAGATCGCGAGGGCGTCACGCAGTGCGTTTTTCGTTCCGAGGAAAGTGCCGCCGCAACGGAATTGAGCCACAAACTCCGCGGTGAAGATGTCGTGCAGATCATCGGCAAGGTGGAGGTCCGTCCTGAGCTCGATGGGGAATCGACCTTCAATGATTCAATTGAGACCGGCGAAATCGAAATCGTCGCGACGGAGCTGAAGATTCTCAACAAGTCAGAAGTTCTTCCTTTTCAACTCGATAAAGAACTCAGCAACGAGGATTTGCGGATGAAGCACCGCTACCTCGACCTCCGCCGTCCCCGCATGGCGAAGAACCTGCGCACCCGTCACACGATCACTAAAGCGATCCGTGACACCCTCGACGAGCAGGGTTTCCTCGAAATCGAGACGCCAGTGCTTTCGAAATCCACTCCGGAAGGAGCCCGCGACTTTCTTGTTCCGTCACGACTCAGCCCCGGTAAGTTTTACGCCCTGCCGCAAGCGCCGCAGCAGTACAAGCAGTTGCTTATGGTTGCCGGAGTCGAGCGCTACTTCCAGATCGCCCGTTGCTTTCGCGATGAGGATCTCCGAGCGGATCGCCAGCCGGAATTCACACAAGTCGATATCGAGGCGAGCTTTGTGACACAGGAGGAGATTTACACGATCATTGAGGAAATGCTTTCGAGTGTTTTCGAAACCGCTCGCGGGATCAAAGTGCCGACGCCGTTTCCACGCATCACCCATCAGGAAGCGATGGACAAATACGGTAGCGACAAGCCGGAGCGCCGCATCGGTTGTGAGATCGTGGATGTTTCGGAGCATTTCAAAGATTCCGGGTTCGGTGTCTTCAAGCGCGCCATCGAAGGTGGCGGCACCGTCCGTGCGATCAATGCGAAGGGTTTTGCCGGGGTTTCCACCGGTCAGATCAAGCGTCTCGAAGAGATCGCGAAAGAGGCTGGTGCGGGTGGTCTCGCCTACATCCAGGTGCGTGGCGCGGCGCACGATACCTGGCGTTCTCCGATCGTGAAATTTTTCAGCGAAGAGGAACTCGCGGCGATTGAGAAAGACCTGAACATCGAAGAGGGCGACTTGATCCTCTTCGGCTGCGACAAGTGGTCCACGGTTTGCGATGTCCTCGGACGACTTCGTCTCGAGTGCTGTGAAATGAACAATTGGCTCGAAGGCAAAGACGATGAACTCGACTTCCATTGGGTCGTCGATTTCCCACTTCTCGACTACGATGAGGAAGAGGGAAAATGGAACGCGGTCCACCATCCTTTTACCCGTCCGCACGCTGATGATCTGGCTTTGTTAGATGACGAATCCCAGTGGGGAAAAATTCGCGGAGCAGCTTATGACGTTGTCCTTAACGGAAACGAACTCGGTGGTGGCAGTCTCCGGATTCACGAAGGCGACCTCCAGGCGAAGATGTTCCGCGTCCTCGGGATTAGCGATGAAGAGCAGGCGGAAAATTTCGGACACATTCTCGGGGCTTTCCAATACGGGGCGCCTCCTCATGGCGGTCTTGCCCTCGGACTCGACCGCCTCGTGATGTTGGCATGCCAGGAGAATAGCATCCGTGAAGTGATTGCCTTTCCGAAGAACAACAAAGGGATGGACCTCATGTCATCAAGCCCGGCGGAAGTGGACTTCAAACAGCTCCGTGAGCTGTATGTGAAGTCGACCGTGCAGGAGAAGAAAGAGTCATGAAGAATGCCCGTCTCATCCGTATCGTCGTGATTCTCGGAGTCGCCGGCTTTCTTTACTTCAAGCGTGGGCAGGAATCCGGAACGACGAGCACCACTTCGCAGAGTGAGAGTGGCTCCGCTGTTCTGAAAAGTAATCCGCTGGGAGGCAACGCTTCTTCAGAAAAGGTCAACGGCTATGACAAGTTTGTCGGCGCGACGCTCATCAATGATGACGGGAACGACGGGGATAGCTTCTATGTTGACCTCGATGGTCGGAAAGTTCAGCTTCGCCTCTACTTCGTCGACGCCCCGGAGAAGTACATCAGCGACCGCTATGAAAACCAGCAGCGTCGAGTCGCCGAACAGGCACGGGAAATGGGGGGCGTGACCTCCGAACAAATTGTTGAAGTAGGTAAAGCCGCTAAGCTCTTTGTGGAGCGTGAGCTGAAAGGAAAGACCTTTACCGTCTATACCTACTGGGAAGAGGTTTACGATGGAGATCGCTACTACGGATTTGTCGAACTGGCGGATGGAGGCTACCTCGGCAATAAGCTGATCGAGAACGGACTCGCGCGGATTCATACGAAGGGACCGGGATCGAAAGAGAATCCTGTCCCGACACCGGACGGAAAGAAGTTTTTCGATCATCGCGATATGCTTGAGAGTCTTGAGCGCAAGGCGCAAAAGGCGGATCTCGGAACGTGGGGACTCTAGGAGTCGATGTTTTTGCTTGGCATCTTCCGACTTCGGAAAGATAACGGTGCCATGAGAATTTGCCGGATCGCAATCTTTGCCCTCGTGTTTTCAACGCCGTCGTTTGGCGAAGACTGGGAGGCCATTGCCCTGGGAACCGACGAGCCTTCGGTAGGAATCCGGATCGAAGAAGTGGAACCCGGATCGACTGCCGAAAACCTCCGTCTTAAGCCCGGTGATTTCATTCACCAGATTGGCGAGCAGCGCATCCGCGGATTTGGAAAAAAAGATCCGAAGCAGGAAGAAGTCCTCTTCTTTGTTCGAAAGGGAGGATTCACTGAGACCGCCGTGGTGCCGGCGGGAAAAATCGGCTTTCGAAGCTCCTATGTTTTTATGCCGTGGCTTGACTACTATCGTGGCGAAATCGGAAGTCAGGATACCGGTTGGGATACAGAAGTCGTCGCCGCTCTCGAGTCGATGCACGACGATCCAGACTTGGCCGGGCAATGGTGGAAGGATGCTCGCGCGAAGGGATATCCCGAAGATGAGTTGGATGCCTTTGTGAATGCATATCTCGGCTGGAGAAGGGGAGAGGTGATCCCGGTTCAGGAGACCTTTGATAAAGTCTTCGAAGAATTTGAAGTGTTGCCCGCCGTCTATGCGACCCGTCTTGAGGATTTCGCCTTTTTTTCCCATCGCACCGCTCTCTTAAGACAATTGAGAGAGCTTGATCCGGACAGCTCCCTCGTTTCCCAAGCCTATTTAGAAGCCTGGAATCTCATGGAGGTTCAGGATCCTGCGCCAATCAACCTCCTGCGGGTCGCGACGGACCTTCGGGGCGATGACCAGATCGACCGGGTCAGTGCTCCGAGCGATGTTAAGCGCGACTACCTTCCGCAATTGCTCGACAAAAAAGGACTCGGGGCACCTCCGGGCCACTTCAATAACCCGTCCATGTTACTGCCGGCAGATTTGGAAGACTTTCATTTCTCGATGACATTCAGCGCTCACTGTACTGGTTATGATGAGCGGTGGGGATCGTTAATTCGAGTCGTGCTCAGTGATCGCGATCGGGACTCTTCGAGTATCCCGGTCGGAAAGACACTTGTCGATGTTGGGTTGGGAGACAGTCAGTTTATTGGTCCTCATGTTGCTATCAAAGGTGGGCATGTGAGAGACACGCGTGCTTTCCATGAACCTATGTTAAACCTTCCCCTCGTGATCAAAGGGCAGGGCGTCGTTCGAGAGCCTCTAAACGGAGCGTATCCCCGGCATCGCATCGATATCGTTAAAGTGGAGGATGAGATCGCAGCCTATGTCAATGGGATCTGCTATTTGCATCTCCCCGTTGATGCACAGCCGAAAGGGATGGCGCTAACGGTGCATATTTGCGGGATGGCGATGAAAGCTGAGAAGATCCATCTCTGGAATTTGAAGCCGTGAAGAGGCGGTCATTCTTTCGTCCAGATTCTCGTGTTGAGGTCCAGTTCCTCGATCGTTTCGAGAAAAAATCGAAGATCAGTCAGCATGTCCCGGATTTGCTCCGGATTCGTTGCCGGAATGCTGGTGGAAGGTTCCAGAAACGTTTTGCGGTGGGGCACCGCGAGAATGAGGGAGGAGTCTTTGAAGGCGATGCGAACATCTTCTCCGAAGCGGGTCTGCATGTCGAGGAGGCGACGCATCATGGAGCTGCTGAGAACGTAACGGGCCTCGATCTCATCGGTTGCGTAGACTTTAAACTGATGCTCAAATTCCGGGTCCTCGAGCTGGATCAAGTCGGTGTCGCGGCGGCCTCCTGCTTTCTGGAAAAACCTTGCGAGGCCGCCAAAAGTCTTTTCGGCTTTGTCAGGAAAAACAAAAGTGCGTCCCTGAAAGTGTTTGTGAAAGTCTGCAATGAGGAACAAGCCGTCAAAGAAGGTCACGTATCGCGTCTGTGTGCGCCCTTTGCTGTCTGTTGTCGTTTGTCGCTGTTGGGCGTTCACTTCAGCGAGCTGGAGGAAGGTTTTGCCATAGTGGCCTTCAATCAGATCTTCAGTCGCATAGCGGTCAGGTCTCGTGCGGAACAACTCGCTTTCGACAAAAGTCCCTGAAGGGATCCCGCGATCGGCAGTGTGAGTGAGTTGATTATCAATCGTGTCAAGCAGCCGGGGAATCACGCTGGACTTGTAGTTAGCTTTGTACGCCCCCGCCAGTTTCCCGGCTTTCATCTGATAAAGAATCACTCCGATAACTAACCAAACCATCCCGCCGATGACGAAAGGCATCCCTGTTTTGAGAGCAATCCCGATGATGGCGATCCCGACAAGCGGGAGAAGGATAACGAGAAGGTAGACCGATGACTTCTTGCGATAGAGAAGCCGTTCCGGTTCAAGCTCCTTTAGTGTAGGAGTGAGTTCCGAAATCACGAGGTGAGAATCTTTCATCCGCCTAGACCTTCGCCGATGCCCTTTCAGAATCGTTCGCTTCGAAGAAGTCGTGTCGTTTGAAGCCGAAGGAATTGGCGATCAGATTTGACGGGAAACTCTCGATGGAATTGTTGATTTGATAGACTGCGGCATTGTAGGCTCGTCGCGCCGCTGAGATCTGCTCTTCGACCTCGGTCAAGCTACGTTGTAGATTGAGAAAGTGATCGCTCGACTTCAGTTCCGGATAGTTCTCGGCGAGGGCGATCACTCGTTGCACCTGAGGCCCGATCTGTTCTTCGAGCCGAAGCCTTTCCTTTTCTGAAATATCATGTCTCCCCGCTTCCCGGCGCGCTTCGATCAGCTTCGTGAAGGTTTCTTTTTCATGAGCAGCGTAGGCTTTCACTGTCTCGACGAGGTTCGGGATGAGGTCATGCCGTTTCCGAAGATTCACATCAATGCTGCTGAAGGCATTGCGAACCATGTTCCGCTTCGCGACGAGACTGTTGTAAATGAAAATGAGAACGAGGCCGACAAAGGCACTTCCTCCGATCAGCAGCATGAGGGTGGATCGCATGATGGGTGGAAGGTAGCATCTCGCACCGACCCATCGCCATTATAAATACTTCACCGTTTACGAATGGAGAAATCTACGCAAGAACGTTTACGAAAGTACAGAAACAGTTACGAATCGACCCGCTGTCGTAAAAACGCTTACGAAAAGGCAGATTTGAGCTTTCTTCGGCGTCAAAGCCTGTCAATTGACAGACTGGGCTGCAAGCGAGGTGTTACCTCGCTTTTAGAGCACTATTTCGACAAACGCCGACTCGCTTCGCTCTTCAAACGCAGGGCATTGAGGCGGATAAATCCGGTCGCGTCGTCCTGATTGTAAGCGTGTTCGGCTCCGCCTTCCATCGTCGCGACGTCCTCGTTGTAGAGGCTTAGCGGGGAGCGGCGTCCGGCGGACATCGTATTCCCTTTGTAAAGCTTGAGACGGACTTCGCCGGTGACCGATTTCTGGGTCTCGGTGACGAGAGCCTGGAGCGCTTCGCGCTCAGGAGCAAACCAGAAGCCGTTGTAGACGAGCTGTGCATACTTGGGAATGAGACTGTCGCGGATGTGCATGACCTCGCGGTCCACGGTGAGACTTTCCATATGGCGGTGGGCCGCCATCAGGATCGTGCCGCCCGGAGTCTCGTAAATGCCGCGACTTTTCATGCCGACAAAACGGTTCTCGACGATATCGACGCGCCCGATCCCGTGTTTGCCGCCGAGTAAATTGAGGACGCGCATGACGCCGTAGGGGGTCAAGAGGGTATACTCACCCTGCGAACCCTCTTTGGTCACATCGCCGAGTTTAGTGATGACGTCGTCGATCCCGTCGAGAGCGAGACCGATACAGTTTCCCTGATCGAAGAGAAGCTGAATGTGCTCCGGAGTGTCGGGAGCATCTTCGGGGGAAACACTGAGGACATACATGTCGCGATCGGCATCGCCGGTGGCATCGTACCAGGGATCTTCGAGGACACCGCTTTCAAAGCTGATGTGAAGAAGGTTCCGATCCATCGAGTAGGATTTTTTGGCGGAAGCCTGTACCGGGATATTGTGATCGGCAGCATACTGGATCATTTCGGCGCGACCGGGGAACTGCTCGCGGAAACGCTTCTGGCGCCAGGGGGCGATCATTTCAATGTCAGGAGCGAGCGCGGCGACGGAAAGTTCAAACCGAACCTGATCGTTTCCTTTTCCCGTCGCCCCGTGGGCGATTGCGGTAGCACCGTGCTCGCGGGCTGCTTTGACCATGCCTTCAGAGATACAGGGGCGGGCGATTGAGGTGCCGAGGAGATACTGGCCTTCGTAGATCGCTTCGGCTTGAATCATCGGATAAATGAAATCTTTCGCAAAAGTGTCCTTGAGGTCATCGATGATGCAGGCGGAAGCCCCGGTGTTGAGCGCTTTCTCTTCGAGACCGTCGAGCTCCTCCTGTTGACCGACATCGGCGCAGTAAGCGATCACTTCGGCCTGATACGTGTCCCGCAGCCAGGTGAGAAGGACAGAGGTATCCAGCCCACCGGAGTAGGCGACGACAATTTTATTGATGTTTTCGCTCATGAGAAAAAGGCGCGTGTTTCGCTGTGCGCATTTTACGTGCGCCGGTCGCGAGTGCAACCGTTGGAGTGATGGCTTTAGCCGTTTTGCGCTTTGATGAGAAAAGGCCTGAAGGCCTCACTCCAGCGCCGAAGAAATCACGATATATGATCCCGGGATTGCAGATTCAATCGAAGATCGTATTTCAGTTTCGATGCTCTTGAGTAAAGGCCAGCGATTGGTTGGAAGTTCGACAATCGCGATTTCGCGGTCAGTTAAGTTTTGCTGATACCGCAGGTTCTTGTCGGCCAGCACGAACACGTCAAAATGCCCTTCTAAACAATCGAGCAATTCCCCATTTTCTTTCCCGCCGTGGCCTTCCCTCTGCACGCTGGTGACTTCGTGTTCTGCAAGAAATTGGTTCATTGGCCATGGAACGTTTTCATCGAAAACGATCTTCATGGAGCAGGATTTTCTAACAGCCTCAGAAATTCCTCGGCATCGGACTGTTTCACCGAGGGGAAAAAATCGAGGAAGTCAGAGAGGCTAAACCCGTCGTTCAGATAATCCAAAAGCGACTGTACGGGCACTCTGGTTTCTGAAAAGACCAATGTTCCACCCAGCACGCCCGGTTTTGAGCTGATTGGGGAGTGATCGAGGACGGACATGCCGAAAGTATAACTCGATTCAATGGACTGGAAAAGCGCGTATTTCGGGGCTGCATCACATCCCCGCCAACACCTCGACCAGTTCTCCGGGTTCGGCGCGTTCGCCGATGTCGCCGCTCGTGAAGGCGTAGCGAATCTGCGCATCGCGATCAACGATGAAGGTCGCGGGGAGGGGGAGTTCGAAGCTTTCGTCGGCGTTGATTTCGTCGATCCGAATTCCGAAGGATTCGTAGATGCGTTTTATCTCTTCGCCGAGCGGATAGACGAGGTCGTAGTTCCGTGCGACGGCGTTGCCACGATCGCTGAGATCTTCGAATCCCTGTTCCGTTGGCACTTCGTTGCGATTCAAGACCTGAGGACTGAGGGCGAGAACGACGGCGTCGCGGGAGCGAAATTTGGGGAGCTGGTCAAGCAGTTCGCGGAATTCCAGATTGCAGTAGGGGCACCAGGTCCCCCGGTAAAAACTGAGGATCGCCGGACCATTCTTTAATTTTTTGTTCAGGGAAACTTCTTCGCCTCTGGCGTTGGCGATCGAAAAATCAGGGGCCGCGTCGCCAGTCGTGAGGCACTTCGAGAGAATCCCGGAACGGATGATCTCCTGAGTTTTCGCGGCGAAAATTTGCTGAACTTCCTCCGGGAATTCAGAAGCAAACGCCTTGTTCCAGTGTTGGATTTTTTCTTTCAGCGAAAAGGATTCAGCCTCGGGTTGCATGATATCCCAATCTTCCGCCATCCCGGCAGCTTGACGAGTAAAGATTAGAAAATCTCTTCGCTCACTTCTTCGTCTTCACGCCACGTTTCCGATCCGGAAAGAGTTCGCGGCAAATCGGACAGATCGTTCCGTCGCACCCTCGTGCCGAGCAATACTCACGGCCGTAGAAAATAATCTGGAGATGTAGCTTGTTCCAGCTTTCGCGGGGAAAGCATCGCTTCAGGTCTTTTTCGGTCTGAACAACATTCTTCCCGTTCGTGAGCTTCCAGCGCTGCGCGAGGCGGTGAATATGGGTATCGACGGGGAAGGCGGGCTCGCCGAAGGCCTGGCTCATGACGACCGAGGCGGTCTTGTGTCCAACACCGGGGAGCTCCTCGAGCAGCTCCATGTTCTCCGGCACGGCACCGTCATATTTTTTGACGAGAATTTTCGAGAGCTCGGAAATCGCGACCGATTTGCGGGGGGAGAGACCGCAGGGCTTGATGATTTCGCGGATCGCTTCGACGGGGACCAAGGCCATCGCCTGAGGGGTGTTGGCGAGTTTGAAAAGAGCGGGGGTGATCTTATTGACTCGCTCGTCGGTGCATTGCGCCGAGAGCAGGACCGCAATGAGCAGTGTGTAAGAATCGGTGTGATCCAGGGGGATTGGCGTCTCAGGATAGAGTGCCTCGAGTCGCTCAAAGACGTGCGCCGACCGCTCCGCTTTCGTCATGACGCGGGATCAGGCGCTGCCGCCACTCGGCTTGCTCAGATAACCGGCTTTACCCTTTTTCTCGATCTCACTCAGCATCGTCCGGACATGGTGGGCATGTCTCACGTGGGTGCGGGTCCGGAGAATACTGGCGCTCTCTTCAAAGCTGCCCCATTCGAGAACGCGGACCGGTAAATTGCGAACGCCCCAATCTCCGATGCCGCCCAGATCAGGTTTGTAAATGTCAATCGTCTCCGTGCCGCAAAGCGCGCTGCCGTAGTCGTCCACCACATAAGTGTAGGGGAGGCCTTCAATTTGAAATTTGGTGCCGAGCGGATACTTGGACCAGTCCGCTGCCGCGCTTCGCACTTGAGCGCCATACATGAGATCATTCCCGGCCGCGCTCTTGCGACCATAAGGGAGGCTATCGGCTTGAAGGTGGCTGTAAGCCGTCGTCCGGATCATCATGATCTGGTTGGTGGGACGGTTTTCCACCGAAGTGCGGGGAACTGAAGTGAGCACGATGGGAGGACCGGCCTCGACAGGACGACGTTGGGCGACTTGTTCTTCAATCGCGGGCGCTGCCGCTTTGAGGTCGTCGGCGGTGGCGGCTTCACCCGTTAATTCGATAGGCGCGGAAACATCGACAGAGTTCTCTGCGGGCGTTGCGCTGGGAGCGGTGTGCGCCGCCAGATTTGACGTCGTCGTGCAGCTTGTCAGCGGGAGAACGAGGAGCGCTCCGGCGGCAAGCATCCAGTAAGGAACATGAAGGGTGTCACTTCGCATCTTTAGGCGTTTCTTTCCTATTCGGAAACGGCGAAAAGTCAATGGCTTCACTTTCCGTTCCCTGAAGGTAATCTCGAATCATCGAGGGGTCTAATCTCTTTTCTGTGAGAGGAGGAATCCCGAGTTCCGCCTTCCGATATCAAAGTGGTCGGGGTAAGGACGGGGCAAAACCGTCACTTCTTAGATAAATTTTCGTTTGGAATGGTGAGGCGATTTTGCGGAGCAGTGAAAGGAACCACTTCAATAGCGTCGGGGCGCAGTGAAAGGGTCACGACTCCGGTTTGGTTTAGCTCAAGGAGAGGGATATTAAAATCTGCGAGAAGGGATCGCAACGAAGCTGGAATGATCTGGGTCGCGGGAAATTCTGCCGAGGTCGAAATCACAAGCTGAGGCGAAACAGCTTCCACAAAAGCGGGGAGGCCGGAAGGGGAATCGATATGTTGGCCACGGATCCAGATTTCAGAATCGAGATCGGTGCCGGATTCGAGAAGTTGCTTTTCGGTTTCGAACCCGCTGTCTGAGGTCATCAAAATGCGCATTTCGCCATATTGCAGTTTGAGGACGAGCGCCCGATCATCGGCCAGTCGGCCGGCACGATCCGGATCAGGGGCGAGGATACGCATCGTTGTATTCGGGTGTGGTCTCAATCGCTGCCCCTCCTCCAGCATGACGCGTTGGAGGGAGAGGGTGTCTGCGATTTGATTGATCTCCGGATAGACGGGGGATCGGTTCGGGAGCGAGGACTCGAACAAAACCCGGGGTCGGAATTGCGAGATTACGGTGGCGGCTTCTCCGATGTGTTGCACGTCGCCATGAGTGAGAAGGAGGGCATCCAGCTGATTGATGCCGCGAGATCGCAGGAGCGGCAGCATTTGGCGGCGGTAGGTTTCCGACCCTCCCGGGTCAATCATCCAGAGAGAACGACGGCCGTAATCCGCTTCCGGAAATTCGAGAAGCATCGCGCTGCCGCCCCTTTCACTCATGACATCGAGAGTGAGGACATCGGCTCCCGGCTGATTCATTTCCGAAAAGTGGCCGCTGTTTTGATAGGCCCCGGGGAGAGAGCCGAAGATCTGAGCCAGCGAGGTGAGGAGGATCGTGAGTCCCACATTCACCTGATTAATGATCCCGCTGAGCCAGACCCCCTGGAGGCCGAAGGCGGCGAGCGAGATGGCCGCGAGGCTCACCACGAGCGAAGCGAGGGGCACCATGAGGATATTCGCAAGGACTCCGACGGGGGCGAAACTTTGGAAATGCCAGACCAGCAGTCCGAGCGATCCGAGCCAGGAAACGAGCGAGACTGCGAGAGCCATCGCGAGTCCGGTGACAAATTTGTCCTTCGCCCGCCGAATCGGTCCCCGAAGGGTTTTCGGAACGAAAGGATCGGTGAGCCAGGGCAGAGAAATGCGATTCTGAAGGGGCGCCGCAAAGAGCGCAATGAAGAGCAGGACGGCGAAGGACAGCTGAAAACCGGGGAGAAAAAGTTGCTGCGTGTCGAAGCCCAAAATGAGGAGCGCGGCGAGGGCGAGACTGTTCAGCAAGTTCGGTTTTTCTTTCACCGCAAAACTGGCGAGGACCACTGAAAGCATGAGCGCGGCCCGGATTGCCGAGGGTCGCAGTCCGGTAAGAACGGCGTAAAACAACACCAGCGGAATCACGATAAGCACCGCCGTTCGGCGCGGCACCCTGCAAAGCAGGAGGGTGCCGAAAACGAGCCCGGCAATGACTCCGACATGCAGACCGGAAACGGCGAACAAATGCATCGTCCCGCTCCGGCGGAAGGATTCCTCAAGATCCTCCGGCGTGTTTTCGCGAGCTCCGAGCGACATTGCTGCAATCAGCTTTGCGTAGGGAATCTGGTCAGTCGAGACACCTGCGAAGATTCCCTTTTCAAGATGGTCCCGAAGCCGCTGCGCGATAGCGATGAGCGCGGATCCGGCAGGTTCGGGGATCTGATCGAGGGCGTCTCCTTCCCGGATTTCAAGCCGGGCAAGTGATCCTGATTCACGAAAGTAAAACGCCGCCGGATCGAACCCGCCCGGCGCGTTCGCCCTTTCGAGCGGACGCAACAGCCCGGTGAATTCAATGCGTTGACCGTAGTGCAGGTCCGTTCCGCTTTTGTCGATCCAGAGCGGGACGCGATGATCGCAGATCACCTTGACCTCATTGAGCTGGATCAATTCGATCTGGAGTTTGCTTGAAGCGCTCCTTTCGCCTTCCTCGACCCGGTCGGCGATCCAACCGCTTCCACTGATTTCAATGCTCTCTCCTTTCGCGAGTTCTGCCGCCAGCGGAAATGCTTTGATCGATGAGAGTCGTTGCTGATGAATCCCGGCAAAGAAGGCCAGACATAGGAGACCGGAGAAAAAAACCACCAAGACCGGCCCCCGCTGCCGCCAGCGAAGGCCGATTAACCCAAGTCCCAAAGCGAGAATCAGCCCCGCCACGGCCCAGCTACCACGATCGGCAAGAAAGATTCCACTCATCGCTGCAATCGCGAGCACCCCGAGCGGAGTTCGGCGCACGGCAACTTCCGCGCGTATCATGAGGCTTTTCAGTCGATTCACACGGACAGAGGAAATCGTGGATGAAGATTTCTCAAAAAATGAAGTTGGCTTTTTCAAAGACATCGCTACATTTCACGTCCTCTCCGGCCTCAAACCGGAGTCGGTTCTGAATCTAAGAACTTTGGTTAATATTTAGAATTTCTAAAATTTAATTGAAAGTTTTATAAAATTCAGGCACCGTATGCGAGTGCGGGTATAGCTTAGTGGTAAAGCCCTAGCCTTCCAAGCTAGTTATGTGGGTTCGATTCCCACTACCCGCTCCACTTCTTCAATCAATCTCATGAAGCTCGCATTTTGTTTTTTGGCCACGGCCCTGTTTTCGTTGTCCTCACTTCGCGCCTCGGAATCGGCGTCCGATTGTGAATCCGCCCAGAACACGCTTGTCGCCGGTTTAATGTCGCAGCCCGAGCAGGCGGCGATGCTGTTTCTCGACTCGCTGCGGACCAACCCGGGTTGTCGGCGGGACCTCCTCCGTCTCGCGATGCAGTTCGCGAAGGACGATCCCGAAATCTTAAAAAAAATCCTCTTCATCGCCCGGCAGGAATTTCCGGGTGAGCAAACCTCCTTCGCTGAGCTTGCTCTTTCCGTTGTCCCTGATCAGTCCAGCTTGATTCGTGAAGCCTTCTTTTCGAATCCCGAACCCGCTGCTCCGGCGGCACCTGCTCTCGTGGCGACTCCAACGGCTCCTGCCCTCGTGGAACTTCCACCGGAGGCGAATGATCTTGAAGACGGTATTCGCGAGGCAATCGCCCGGATGTCCGCCAAAGTCGAAGGCAAGCTCTGGCCTGAGCAGCACGTTTCAGAAGAGAAGATCACCTATCACCAGTCCGATGATGTCCGCATCCCGAAGGAATCGCGTAATGCCGACGAAAGCAGCCTTGAAAACGGCGTCCCGATCGACACTCACGATGAGCGCCGCATCGCCCCCGGGCAGGTGGTGATCAATGATGGCTGGCGTCCGAACGACTCGATCGAACTCGACGAGTCAAAGTTTAGCCAGCGTCAGGACACCCGCGTCGCCCTCGAAGCCCGCAAGCGCGAGATCGCTCCTGCCGGTGCGGTCGGATTTCCCATGCAGTATCCGATGCCGAAATCGAGCGTCTACTATATCCCCCCCGCAAAGGGCGATTTTCGATCCACGATCGATCTGGATGATTCGAAGCGCGCTCCGCTTATCATTCGCTCGCCGTCTTCCGCTCCGACGACCCCGGAGTAGTTCGACCGCGTCGCTGCATTAGCTAAAAATGCAGAGCTTTGAGCCGTTCGAAATCTCCCGGAGGTTTCACCCCATCGGCTAGGGCTTTCCTTACAATCTAGGCTCGTTGAAGGGCGTCGTCGGGATTTTCCCACTCGCTTTGGCCCGGAGGAGCGGCCGCAATTCGTCAATGATCGCCTCGTCTGCCTCCGACGCATCCACGGCGAGGTTATCAAACTCCATCGGGTCTGCCCAGTGATCGTAAAGTTCGATCCCTTCCGCCCCCTCGGCCCATTCCGTGTAGCGCCAGCGATCCGTGCGAATGCTCGTGCCCATGACCGGCGTTTTGAGACGGTCATCAGCGGGGCGTAAAATCTGGGTGATCGCGTAGCCGTCCCAGTCTGCGCCCGGATCAGTCATCAGCGGCATGAGGCTTTTTCCTTCAAGGCCATCGGGATTCTCAATCCCGGCGGCTTCTGTCAGGGTTGGATAAATATCGACAAACTCGACGATGGCGTGACTCGGCGTGCCATTCCCCGCTGCTCCCGGAACGCGGAAGATAAGCGGGGATCGTGACGACTGCTCGAAGAGGGTCCGCTTTTGCCAGACGCCATTGTGCTCGCCGAGATGGTAGCCATGATCGCTCCAAAACACGACGATCGTCTTCCCGGCGATTCCCAATTCATCAAGCGAATCGAGAAGGCGACCGACCTGGGCATCGACGAATGAAACGCAGGCATAGTAGGCCTGGAGCGCTTTGAGAAGGGTCGGCTCATCGAGCCCGTAGTTCGGGATCGGGCAGTTGTGGGCAAAGGCGGCGGTCGGGATATCATCGCGATCATTTTCCGGTGCATAGGGCAGCCGCATTTCCTCGAGGGGATACATTTCAAAATACTTCTTCGGCGCGACGAAGGGCGTGTGGGGGCGGAAAAAGCCGACCCCGAGAAAAAAGGGTTCATCCTTTTTCTCCGCCATGATCTTGATCGCCTCCGTCGTGATCATGCCGTCCGTCTGCTCCTCGTCGGTGCCGTCGGCGGCGAGCCAACTCAGGGCAGCACTGATCTTGCGATGCGGTTCGGCGTTAAAAATGAGAGATTCTTCGGTCACATCGCGGCCCTTGGGATTGACTGTGAGTTGCCACGAAGGCGGATCATCAAAGCCGTCGGTCCCGATGCTCGCCGGCACATTGTAGTGATAAATTTTGCCGACCCTCCCTGCGAAATACCCGGCCTTCATGAACTGTTGAGAAAGCGTCACTGCATCCGGCACTTCGTCGCGGAAGTGCCGGTCGAGATCGTAGACTTTGATCGTGTCCGGGCGCAGCCCTGTCATGACACTCGCCCGCGTCGGGTTGCAAAGCGGGAGCTGATTGTAAGCCCGGTCAAAGCGCACCCCCGTCGCCGCGAGACGGTCGATGTGCGGCGTCTTCGCAATGAGGTCACCGTAGCAGCCGAGCGAAGAGGCAAGGTCGTCGACGGAGATGAAGAGAACGTTCGGTTTTTCCTCCGCCGTCAGTGAGGCCGCAAATAAAGAGAAGCTTAGGAGCAGGCACTTAACAGGGTTGAGTCGGGGAGTGAACAGGGTTGGATCCGGCATGAAGTTGTCATAGCAGATTGAGCGGTGAAACAAAATTGGAAATCGCTTTTCGTGACTCGATGTGATTCAGTTCGTCATGAACTACCCCCTTGAGCTTTCTTTCAAAATCGTTGCCCTCGCCCCCCAGCTCAAGGTCACGGATGCTGCCGGTGAGCCGGTCTGCTATGTGAAGCAGAAGATGTTCAAGCTCAAGGAAGCGGTCGAGGTTTTCACTGATGACACTCGCGCCGAGAAGCTTTGTGAGATCAAGGCTGACCGCATCATCGATTTTTCAGCGAAGTACACTTTTTTCACCAACAATGACGAAGCCTTCGGCGCGATCCGCCGAAAGGGGATGCGTTCGATCTGGAAAGCTCACTACGAGATCCTCGATCACGAAACGCCCGAGCTCGAAATCCGTGAGGAAAACGGCTGGGTCAAAGTGATGGATAGCTTCTTCGGCGAGCTGCCCATCATCGGAGCTTTCGCGGGTTACTTCTTTAATCCGACCTACCTCATCAAGCGCATCGACACCGGTGAGGTCATGGTCAGGGTCAAAAAGCAGCCCGCGTTCTGGGAGGGGAAATTCATCCTTGAGCAAGTTGGGAACATTGATGATGGCGACCAGATGCGCGTCATGCTATCGACTCTCATGATGGTTTTGTTAGAGCGTTCGCGCGGGTAAGACCGTCAGCTAGCGGTTAGCAAGGCGGGCTTCGAGTTCCTCCTTGCTCACGACTCCGTCATTGTCCGTGTCCATCTGATCAAAGCGCTGTGCCATCTGGCCGGTCGCTTCGTCTTTGCTAAGGGCACCATCTTCGTTGGTATCAAACCGGCTGAGGATATTCTCGACGCTTGGCGTTCCGCGACCGGGGCCACCAGATCCTTTTCCGCCGCCTTTCATGCTTCCACCCTTCGCGCCACCGCGCCCGCCACCGGGGCTTTGAATCCTCCCGGCGTCGCGATCGGTCTCAAGGGTGATCTCGAAAGTTTGTGTGACCGGCTTGCACCATCTCCCGGCATCGTCGCAGGCGAAATAGTCGACGGTCACCGTGATCGGCGCGCCGGCATCGTCCGTGCTGAGGTCGACATCGACAAGAAATTCACGTGGGTCCATGTCTGCTTCGGCAGCGGTCACCTTTTCGAATTCTCCGGAAGAGGGGGTGATCGTTGAGCCTTCCGGAACCGCGATCGAATACTTCATCGGCGGGGCGAGATTGTTCCAATGCACTGCGTGAATTGGATCAAGCTGAAAGCTGAGGTGCAGCTTACCTTTGCTTTCTCTCGCGACACCCTTTTCCGCCTCGGCCCGGAGCTTGAGATAGAAAGGTTCATCGCCCTTTGTCGCGACGATGAGGGGCTCGGATGAGTCGGGGCGTGCGACGCGGGGAACTATTCCGCGTGGGATCTTCGTGTGATCGCCCTTCGGGGAAGTGGAATGCATTTCGAGGTCGGAAATCTCAGTCAGAGTTTCTGCTTTTCCGACGAGCCGCTCAAGATCAAGTCGCAGCGACGCCGGATCGCTCCAGTCCCGGGCAACGACCATGGTGCCATCGGGCGAGACGACGATCTCTGAGTTGTTCCGGTCTCCGAGCGACTTCTTCAGCTCGTTGCTCATCGAATCGGCGATCCAGGGAATAGTCGTTCCTAGTTGTGCTTTTGCTCTCGCGATGTGCGCGAGCCGTTCGTCAATCGTCACGGGTTGCACGAGGCCATCCTTTTCAGGGTGGGCGAGCGCTTTATAAACGAAGTAGAAATCGACGCCTTTACTTTGATAATCACGATAGATCGCCTCCAGACCGGGGACGTTTCTGATGAAAGGGGGTCATGTCAGACAGCCGAAAACAATGACGCCGTGACGGCCTTTCAGTTTCTGCTGGAGGGGAAAAGCGTTGCCCTCTTCATCGAATCCGGCGACATCGGGTAGGGCTTCGCCCTGCAGCGACATCGGGCTACCTTTTCCTTTTGGGCCCCGCTCCTGAGCGGGAAGGGCGGCGCAAAGAGAGGTGGTGAGGCCGGCGAGTAAGTAGATTTTTAGAACCGTCATGGGAGTTGGAACCCCGTGATGCCGGATCGGTTTCTATTTCATCAGCTTTCGCAGACTTTCGAGCCTGTCGCCGTAGGGCGGTTTCACAAGAAACGGGTCTTTGCAGAACCATCGCTTCGTGACCGCCCGCTCGTAGGAAAATGCTTCGTACCCTGCTTTGCCACGATACCGACCCATCCCGCTCGCCCCTACGCCACCGAAGGGTAGTTCGAGGTTGGTCGCCTGCTTGATGACATCATTGAAACAGACCGAGCCCGAAGGCACTGCTCCGGCGATGGTTTCAAGGAAGTGATTGTTTCTGGAAAAAACATACAGCGCAAGTGGCGAGGGCATTCGGCTGAGTCGGCCGATTTCCTCATCAAGGTCGTGGTAGGGGATGATCGGCAGGACGGGGCCGAAGATTTCCTCCTGCATCGCGGGGCATTCCCAGGTCGAATACGGGATTAAAGTCGGTGCAAGGAAACGGTCATCCGGGTTGTCTTCGCCGACGCGGATCGCTTCGAGCGGAATCAGCGATCGAATTCGCTCGTAGTGCTCCTGATTCACGATGCGGGCAAGGTTTTCGCGGGGATTCCCGGCAAAGGCGGCCTCTAGCGCCACTTTCGCCGCGTTCACAAAGGCTTCATGGCGATGGCTGGGTACGAGCACGAAATCCGGCGCGATGCAGGTTTGGCCCGCGTTGAAAAATTTCGTCGTGATGATTCGTTCGACCGTCGCCTCAATCGGAGCATCATGGGCCACGATGACAGGGCATTTCCCCCCCAACTCCAGCGTGATCGGGGCGAGGCACTTTGCGGCCGCTTCTCCGTAAAGCCGTCCCACCCGCTCGCTCCCGGTGTAGAACCAGTAGTCGAAAGACTGTTCAAGGAGCTCTTTTCCGAGCTCCACTCCGCCCTCAACGACCGCGACGTGCTGGGGGTTAAAGACCGCCTTGATGATCTCCGCCAAAATAGTGGAGGACGCGGGGGCAAGCTCGGAGGGTTTCAGCACGACTGTGTTTCCTGCTGCCACCGCTGCGATGAGAGGGCTCAGTGAAAGTTGGATCGGGTAGTTCCACGGTGCCACAATCAGCGCGCTCCCGTAGGGTTCGTGGCGGATTTCGCTGCGGGCCGGCCAGTAGTAGAAAGGATTCCCGACCCGCCTCGGCTTTGCCCAGCGGGAAAGTTTTTTCACGACGAGCCGGACCTCCGCGATGCTGAAGAAAACCTCGGAAACGTAGGCTTCCAGCGCCGGTTTTCCGAGATCTGACGCGAGTGCCTTCAGGATATCGTCGCTCCTTTTAACCAGCTCCTGTTCAAGACCAAGGAGGCGCTCTTTACGAAAATCGACTGAACGGGTCGATCCAAGGCGAAAATATGCCCGCTGAGCTTCCAGAAGGGCCTTCAAATCGTAATCGACTGAGTCAGTGTGCGAATCGGGCATGCGGGAGTTGAGCTAATTGTGGAGAAAGCTTCCCATTGTTAGCCCTGAACCGCTCTCCAGTCGAAAAAAATAGTCGACTTCGCGCTGACCCGAATCGAAGAATAACCAGCCCTATTGGCCTTAGAAAGAGGATGAAAGGGAGACACGAGACAGCTATTTCAGAGAATATGAGAGGACCAGATTCTGACGGATCGAGCGGAAGCCGGAAAAAGGTGATCATCATCGGGGGAGGTCCCGGCGGTGTTGCCAGCGCCCTGCTCCTCGCCAGCCGTGGCATTGAAGTGCATCTCTACGAAAAGCACGACCGTCTCGGAGGGCGCACTGCCTCCCATGAGATCGAGGGCTACAAATTCGACATCGGTCCGACCTTCCTCATGATGAAGGAACTTCTCGACCGGATCTTTACCGAGGCTGGTAAGTCGTCTGAGGATTACCTCGATTTTGTCCGACTCGACCCAATGTACGAGATTCGCTATGACGACGAGGTTTTCCGTGCCGGAGACAATGTTGAAGATACGAAAAAAGAGATCGAGCGCCTCTTCCCCGGTCAATCCGCGGGAATGGACCGTTTTCTCAGTCGCGAGAAGGCGCGTCTTAACAAGCTTCTCCCGGCTTTCGAGCGCGATTTTTCCAATCCGGCGAGAACTCTCGACCCTGCCCTGCTTCCGGCGCTGCCGCACCTTTCGCTCGGCACCACGGTCTTCGATAACCTGAAAAAGTATTTTACCGATGACAAGTTAGCGCTCCTTTTTTCTTTCCAGTCCAAATACCTCGGCATGTCAGCCTGGGAATGCCCGGGCGCTTTCGCGATGCTTTCCTACATGGAACACGAGCATGGGATTTTCCATACCATCGGCGGGCTCAGTAAAATTCCGGAGGCGCTTGGAAAAGCAGCCGCCGACTGCGGGGCCCACATTCATACCGGCACTCCGGTGAAGGAACTCATTCTCGACGGGCGGAAAGTTGCCGGTGTCGAGTTGGAGAACGGCGAAAAAGTCATGGCCGACAGCGTCGTCATCAACGCCGACTTTGCTCAAGCGATGTCGCAGCTCGTGCCCGATGGTGCGCTCAAAAAATACACGACCGAGAAGCTGAATTCGATGAAGTACAGCTGCTCGACTTTCATGATGCATCTCGGGGTCAAAAAGACCTACGACCTCCCGCATCACACCATCGTTTTTGCGAGGGATTACAAAAAGAACATCACCGAAATTTTCAACTCGGGTCAGGAGTCCGCTGACATTTCCTTTTATCTGCGCAACGCCAGCGTGACCGATCCAACGCTCGCCCCCGAAGGTAAGTCCAGTCTCTACGTCCTCGTTCCCACGCCGAATCTCGATGGCGATATCGATTGGGATGAAGCGCAGGCCCGTTACCGTGAACTCACGATGCGTGCCCTCGCTGAGCGCCTTGGCATGGATGACCTCGAAGAGCATATTGAGGTGGAAAAAATGTATACCCCGAAGACCTGGGAGACCGAACTCGACATCTTCAAAGGCGCGACTTTCAATTTGTCCCACTGCCTCAGTCAGCTCGCCTTCATGAGGCCGCACAACCGGTTCGAGGAATTCAAAAACTGCTACCTCGTCGGTGGTGGCACTCATCCCGGGAGCGGACTTCCTACGATCTTTGAGTCGGCGCGAATCTCGTCAAATTTGATTTCCAATTCCTTCGGTCTTTCCTATTCCAAAACTAAAGTTTCTGTATGAGCGAAACCGCCTCCCCGAGAGGGAAAAAAGTTGTCGTCGTCGGGGCCGGTCTCGGAGGACTTTCCGCGGCCATCTCATTGCGCGGCGAAGGCTTCGATGTCGAGATCGTCGAGAAGAATGAAAAAGTCGGCGGCAAGCTGAACTTTAAAGAGATCGATGGCTTCGGCTTCGACCTCGGCCCTTCCATTTTCACCCTGCCTCAGTTTTTCGAAAGCCTCTGGGAACGCGCCGGGAAGAAGATGGAGGACTATGTCCAACTTCAGTCCGTGACTCCTCACTGGCGGAATTTCTTTGAAGACGGCCTCACCCTCGATCTTTATGAAGAAATGGATCTCATGAAGAAGGAGCTTGAAAAGCTCCCCGGAGATCTTGACGAAAATTGGGCTCAGTTTCAGGCATTTTTAGAATATGGACGGGAGCAGTATGCCCTCACCGATGAAGGCTACTTTGCAAAGGGTCTCGACAATGTCTGGGAAATGCTGCGCCACTACGGTTGGCGTCTCATTTTTAAAATGGATCATGGCCATACCATGTCGGAGTCGATCTATAGTAAGTTCGACGACGAGTATCTCCGTCTCATCTTTGAATATTTCATCAAGTATGTTGGTTCCTCCGCGAAGGACGCGCCGGGTTACATGAACATGATGTCGCTGATCCAGTTCGATTACGGACTCTGGTATGTGAAAGGCGGCATGTA
Organism: uncultured Akkermansia sp.; assembly: GCA_964583035.1. Taxonomy (GTDB): domain Bacteria; phylum Verrucomicrobiota; class Verrucomicrobiia; order Verrucomicrobiales; family DEV007; genus Arctic95D-9. The sequence continues at coordinate 47,995 of CAZOUP010000001.1, read as the reverse complement.
TAACCTCGCCCGCGGACTCGACAAGCTCGTTTCCGATATCGGGATCGAGATCCGTTTCAACAGCGAAGTCGCGACGATTAACAAAGCGGGTAAAGACGTCAGCGGCGTGACGTTGAAAAACGGAGAGACGATTGCGGCCGACTACGTCGTCTGTAACATGGAGGTCCTTCCGGCTTATCAGAAGCTCCTCAGCGAGCCGCCCGAATTCATGAAGAAGCTGGAGAAGTTTGCTCCCGCCTGCTCCGGTCTCGTCATCCACCTCGGCACGAACAAGATCTACGATCAGCTCGCGCACCATAACTTTTTCTACTCGAAGAATCAGAACAAGCACTTCGACACTGTCTTTCAACAAGGCGAACTCCCCGAGGACCCGACGATTTATCTCGTTGCCCCGACTCGGACTGATCCGTCGAAGGCGCCGGAAGGTCATGACAACATCAAGATTCTTCCTCACATCCCGCCGATCAACCCTGACAAGCCGCACACGCATGAGGAATACATGGCTTTGAAAGAACGCGTCATCGACAAGCTTGAGCGCATGGGCCTGACCGATCTTCGCAAGCACACCGTCGTCGAAGATGTCCTCACGCCCGTTGATATCGAAGCGATGTATAATTCGAATCGCGGTTCTATCTACGGCGTCGTCAGTGATTGGAAAAAGAACCAGGCTTTCAAAGCGCCGAAGCAATCTTCGAAGTATCGAAATCTCTTTTTCACTGGTGGCAGCGTTAACCCCGGCGGGGGCATGCCCATGGCAATTCTTTGCGGGCAGAAGGTCTCCGACCGCGTCCTCAAGCAGGAAGCAAGGATGTCCTGAGAAGAAGCCCTCTCTCGGCATCGGAAATAATGCCGATTCGCCTTTCCCGTTGCATTCGTAATAACGCCGGGCAACCCGTTCCATGGACCTCATCATTTGGACTTATCTCGGTATCGTTTTCCTCTGCTGGACCAGTGGCTGGGTCATGTCCGCCCGATTTCGCCCCGTGCCGCAACTCGCTCCAGGTGCACCCAAACCTCTCGTGAGGGTTTCCGTCATCATTCCCGCGCGGGACGAGGAGGAAAACCTCTCCCGTCTCCTTCCCTCTCTCGTCAACCAAGACTTCGTCGCCCACGAGATCATCGTCGTGAACGATCAATCAGGTGACAGCACCGCCGGGATCGCGAGTGAACACGGTGCTCGCGTCATTGATGGAGAGGCCCTTCCCGCCGGGTGGTATGGCAAACCGTGGGCCTGTCAGCAGGGAGCAGGCGCCGCTAGCGGAGACTGGCTTCTCTTTCTCGATGCCGATACCGTGATTGAACCGGGTGGACTTCTCCGGATCGCTGATCTCTCTGGCGATCCCGCGAGTGTGCATTCCATCTGCCCCTACCACCGCGTTGAGCGCGCCTACGAGCAGCTCTCCGCCTTCTTTAATGTCATCATGATTCTCGGCATGAACGCCTTCACTGTGAAAGGATCGAAAGCGCAAAGCGTCGGTCTTTTTGGTCAGGCGCTATTTATTTCCCGCGAGCAATACGACGCGGTGGGGGGGCACGATCCCGTGAAACAGGAAGTGCTCGAAAATTTTCACCTTTCGCGCTACCTCGCCGCTGCCGGATACACTTGCCGCTGCTACCTCGGACGCGGCACTGTGTGGATGCGGATGTTCCCGACCAATCTCAAAGACCTCATCGCCGGTTGGAGCAAAGGTTTTGTCTCTGGTGCCGATAACACGCCGAAGAGTGCCCTTGTCGGAATCTCGATTTGGCTTTCAGGCCTCATCATGAGCGTCATCGCCCTGACATTTGTCCCGCTCGCATCTCCATTTGCTCTTGTCGGAATCGCGAGTCTTTATCTCCTTGGCGTGATCCAATCGCTCTACCTGTTTAAGAGTGCGGGGAACTTCTGGATTGCCGGAGCGCTCCTTTTTCCGATTGGATTGGCTTTTTATCAGGGGGTCTTTTTCCGCGCCCTGAGGCGGAGAAAAGAAGGCAGAGCTGTGACGTGGAAAGGGCGTGATGTTACTTGAGCTTTCCAATCTCTGGATCGTGATTCTTAATGTCATCGGCATTCCGGCGATCCACCTCGGAATCTCTTGGTTTTACACGCGAATGTCGCGAGACCAATTTGATCCCCAATCATTTCTCTTCAAGCCGCGGGCTTGGGAAGAGGGAGGACGGATCTACCAGAAGCTTTTCCGAATCAGGCAATGGAAAAACCTTCTTCCTGACGCTGCGCCCTGGTTCGATGGATTTGCGAAAGGCAAACTCAGCCATCGCGATCCTGCTTATTTTCGGGCTTTTATCGCCGAAACCTGCCGGGGTGAAGCCGCCCACTACGCCCAAATTCCCGGGATCATGCTGACCCTCATTTGGAACCCCTGGCCCGTCGCTGCCATCGTCATGGTCATCTACGCCTTCCTCTCCAACATTCCCTGTCTCATTCTGCAGCGGTTTACCCGCGCAAGACTGCGGGAATGCATAGAATCCTGATGATCAGTGCTCGGAAGTTGAGGGACGACACGGCAATTAAGGGATAGACCTAAATAGCACGGGTCGAGGGTCGTGAGGACTCCATCGCCGATCTTGGGGCCTTCTTCTCCGAGTTACTATTGGTCGGTGCGCTGCAACGGATTCGAACCCTGATTTACCTCAAGGCAAATTGTCTTCTGGGTATGGATGTCTCAGCTTGTGAAATCCAATCCCAAAGCACTGAAAGGACTACTCCGAAGCTAGAGTCGAGCCGCTTCAGGCATACGATTTGAATCAAGAAGGGTTCGTTCCTGACTTGGTGTTTTGATGAGAGAGCAAGACCAGGAGTTTTTACTCCACTTCCGGCAATCGAAACGCCATGACGCTCCCCAAAATTCCAAGGACCGCGAAGACGAGAATCACGACCTGCTCTCCGACTGCACCTGCGAGCAAACCAAATGATCCGCTTGTGAGGATGACCAGTCCCATAAGAGTGTTGCTCACGGCGACGAGTCGGGCGCGGTTGTCGTTGTCGGCATGATCAACGAGATAAGTCTTTCGTCCGATGCGAATGCCGGTGTGGGCGAGGCCGATGAGGAAGAAGAGGCTCCCATAAATCCAGAGGGCGGAGACGCGATCCAGTTCGAGATTGGAAATTCCGGCGGTGAGGCAGCCGATCACCCCCGCGCTGAATCCGGCGATGGCGAGGGTCTTCCGGCTGCTGCGATCGGAGAGTTTTCCCCAGGTCGCGCCGCTCAGTGCGGTCGCGAGGCTGCCTGCGATCATGAGGAGGCCGAGGCTCGCGGCACTTCCATTGGTAGCACGGTGAGCAAGGACGACGTAAAACGGCATCGAGAGAACGGTGCTCGCGAGGAGGGCGCGGGCGATGCAGAAGCGCAGGAAGACTTTGTCCTCACGGAGAAATTTCAAACTCTCGAGCGCGTCGAGGAGCGGATTTCCATCTCCGGAGGTTTCGCTGGGTTCTTCGATCAAGCTCATCATGACCCCTGCCGCGATGAGCCAGAGTGCGCCGGCGATGAAGAGAAGCGCGGCGAAGAAACTCGCGGGGAGTTCTTTTGCCGGATTAACGACAAAGAAAACCCCGACGCCCACGGCGACCCAACCGGAGATCGAGGAGGCGAGTCCCGAGAGCTGACCGCGTCTCGTTTTTGGAATGGTTTTGCCGAGGAGGTCTTTGCCCGCGATGGAGCAGATGCCGCGCGAAAGGCTGAAGAGCACGAGCAGTCCGATGATGCTCCACCCTGCGGTGGCGCCGGTGAGAAAAAGCGCGACCAAACCCATCCCGAGAATCGCGGCCCCCTGAAGAGCGCTCCCGACGACCCAGAATCCACGACGGATTTCATAACGGCGCAGGAACTGGCTGAACACCATCTGCGGGACGAGCGAACCCGCTTCGCGGATCGGGACGAGGAGACCGATCGTCGCGGTCGGTGCTCCGAGGGCGGTGAGAAGCCACGTGAGAATGAGACCGGGTTTGCTGAGGTGGTCACCCGTTTTCGAGCCGACGTAGGCGATGACCTGCGTGCGGAAATTCCTGGTGATGGTGGCTTCGTCGGGCATTGCTGAAAACTCTTTTTCCTTTTCTTAATCTTTATCCTTTTCCCCGTGCAGGGTGAGAGAAAAAGAAAAGGATTAGGAAAAAGAAAAGGAGGGACTCAAGAGGGTTAGGTCACTGACCTAACAGGGTTCAGTCACCCCTCTTTCGCCCCACGATTTCATTCACCATCTGCGTGAACACGAAGTGGTGAAAGGGCAGCACCGCGAGCCAGTAGAGTCTTCCGAGCAACCCTCGCGGGCGGAAGGTCGCGGTCTGGACGACGCGCCAGGCTTTGTTGATCGAGGGGTTGCGGTTCGGCTCGATTTGGAACTCCAGCCAGGCGTCGCCGGGGAGCTTCATCTCGGCGTAGAGGATGAGGCGCCGGTTCTCACGGTCCGACACTAACACGCGCCAAAAATCGAGAGCGTCGCCGGGGTTGAGTTCGCTCGGGTGGCGGCGTCCGCGTCTCAGGCCGGAGCCTCCGACGAGGCGATCCATCCAACCGCGAAGCTTCCAGGCCCAGTCCATCGAGTACCAGCCTTCCTTGCCTCCGATCCGCCAGATATTCTCCGCGACTTCTTCGGGGTCACGATCGAAAGGGAGGACGCGCTGGTCGGAGTAGACGCCATGGCGGGGCACCTTGACGCGGCGGAGAAGATGGACATCCATGCGGCCTGAGGAGAGCGAATCGATCCAGCTCGATCTGACCTGATTTTGCTCGATCATGGAGAAGGCCCGCTTCACCGCATCGAGATAGGAAATGAGATCGAGCTTCACGATTTCGCGGATGCGATCTTCGGACGACGACATGTCGTAGGTGAGGCTGTCGACGAGACTGCGGGCAAGGGGATAACTCGCGTTCGTCATGAAGAAGAGCCAGTAGCTCGAAAGCTTCGGTGTGATCAGGGGCACGGGGAGGAGGACCCGGCCGAGGCCGCGGGCCTCTGCAAATTGCATGAGCAAATCCTGATACGAATAGGCTTTCGGACCGGCGATGTTAAAGGTGCCGTCGAGGGTTTCCTCTTTTCCAATCACGCCGGTGAGGTAGTCGATGACATTGCGAACCGCGATCGGTTGGCAGGGATTGCGCAGCCATTTCGGCGCGATCATCACAGGAAGTTTTTCGACTAAATCACGAATGATTTCGAAGGAGGCACTGCCCGCGCCGACGATGATCGCGGCGCGGAGGACGGTCGCGGGAACCGGACCCTTGAGGAGGATCTCCTCAACGTTGAGGCGCGAGGCGAGGTGGGGGGAAAGTGATTCCTTGGGGTGGTTCACGATCCCGCTCAGGTAGATGACCTGCTGCGCTTCGGTGCCACTGAGGGCTTCGACAAAATTTTGCGCGGAGCGTTCTTCAAGGTCGTAGAAATCCTTCGACCCGCTTCCCATCGAGTGGACGAGGTAGTAGGCGATCTCGATGTCGTTTGGGATATCGGTCAGGGAATCGAGTTCGAGGAGGTCGCCCTCGATCACCTCAATGCGACCGGGTTCACCTTCCGCGACGGTGAACTGAGATTCCGGAAAGCGCCGGGCATCCCGCACGAGGCAGACGACGTGGTGACCCTGATCGAGGAGCACGGGAAGGAGCCGCATCCCGATGTAGCCGTTGGCACCGGTGAGGAGAACTTTCATCCGATTCCGAGATGGTGGCGGATTTGTTTTGCGGCGGCGACCCCGGTCTCGATCGCACGCGGGATCCGGCCTTTGCCAATGAAAGCATCCCCCGCGAAAAAGAGGCCCAATTCAGCGCCCGGTTTCATCGCTTCGAGGCTGGCGGCTGAGTAAGGGTGAGCATATTTCCAGCGTTGGGTGTCGGCCCATTGCAGAGGGGGGAGATCGACGGGGAGGAGAGCGGCTACGGCTTCATGAGCCGCCGTGATGATTTTTTCGGTCGGCTCGTGGTAGTGGTCTTGCGTCCAGGCCGGTGACATCTGGACGATAAGAAGCGTCTCGCCGGCGGGGACGTGGCCGGCCTTTTGATTCTCGTGACTGACCCAGGCGATGGCGTGCTCGCGGTCGCTGTTGATGAGCGCGTAGGACTGACCGGGGAAGTTGAATTCTCCGGCGAAATTCAGCGCGACGCAAAACTGGCTGTGGTATTTGGATTGAGCCAGCTCGGAGGTGAGTAGCTCAACGAGATCAGAATCGATCGTGCTTTGGTCGAGCAGCGCGATGGTCTGAGGGGCGGGCGGCGTCATGAGGACGGCATCGAATCCGCTGTGCGAATTCAGTTCGTCATCGATCAAAGTCCAGGAGTCGTTCTCATTTTCCAACTTCGTGATTGTCGTTTCTCTCTCGACCTGAAGACCGCCGACTTCGACCATGAGTTTACCCAGCGTGCTGATGCCTCCTTTGTAGCTCCACTTCGCCCCGGCGTTCAGCTTGGGATCACCAGCAGAGATCTCGCCGTCGGCGGAAAAAGTCCAGACGTCCCCCATGATGCGGCAGAGCTCCCCGGTCGGAAGATCGCGAAAGAGAAGTGCCGCGACATCATTGCAGTTTACTTTGAAATAGTTCGCCCCGTAGTCGTAGCGGCAGCCATTTTTCGAGCGCGAGGCGGCGCGTCCTGAGAAGCCCTTGCTCTTTTCGAACAAGACGACTTCAGCGTCAGTTTCAGCGAGTTGGAAAGCGGCAGCGAGTCCCGAAAGACCGGCTCCGATGATAGCGATTCTAGGCATAGCGGGCTGACTCCGTTACGCCTCTCGCGGAATGGCTAGAGTCCGAAACTGCTTTTGAGAGAAGTTAGGTCTTCTTTGAGTTCGTCCGCCATCGCCTTCGTGTAAATTTTCTGAATGCTGCCGCGGTTTTGTAGGTCGATGAGCTTCCGCAAATCATTTGGACGTTCACGCCAGGAAATTCCATCTGTGAAAAGAAAGAAAACCGTGTCGTCCCGCTTTTGTTCGACAATGCGTGAGATGTCACCCAAGACATCAGTTTGTTTGCTGCCAGTGGCTCCGTAAGCCTTTACCTCGATGAGAATGTGGGGATCTTGCGAGCCGGGGATAGCGAAATCGGCTTTTTCCGTGCTGAGTTTGGAGGCCCCTAAAAAGCGGCATCTCGATTCATAGTCATCGTCGCCAAAAACGGATTGGATCAAAATTTCAACAAAATCTTCGAGGCTGCGACCTCTCTGCTGACCTTTGATTGCGCTGCCACGCCCACCTTTGAGGCGCTCGACGAGAACATCGGACCAGTGCAGCTCACGATTGAGAGTCGCGTTAATTTTTTCGGTGAGGGCGAGGCTCTCGAGAGCGTCAAGAAAAGCTGCTCGATTGGTTTGATAGCGTTTCACCCCAATCCCGCCGGGTCCGAGGATAGCTTTCATGCTCATCTGAAATTCATCTTTTGAGCAATCCAGAAAGAGTCGCATTGCCGAAATGGCGGTCGGAAAATCGGAATCGAGTAACGCAGCAACTTCACTCAGGGTGACGGGCCCGCGAGAGGGAATTGTCTTGAGCAAGAGGATCACTTCTTCGGCATGAGAATCCATCCAACTAGCTTCGACTACTGCGAGCGAGTTGAATATTTCGTCAAATGTTTGAGTCACTCGCCGCATCAAATGCCGATGATAAGGTACTCCTGAACAACGTTCCGTTTCGCCTGGGCGTGAGTTCCAAAGTGGTAGCGATGTTCGCGCTCGACGACCTCGACGCTCTTTTTGTAGCGGGCCATGATTTCGATCAAGGTGGCCAGATCCGGATACGCATTGGATGAGTAAGAAAGGACGAGGGTAGAGTCAGCGAATTTACGGAAAAGAGAGTCAAACGCTTCCAGCGCAGTGCGTCGATAAGCGAAGGGCGTGAAGGGTTTTACAATTTTCTTCACTTTGGAATCCTGTTTGATTTCCTGATTCTTCCAGTAGCAGGAGAGCCCTTCCAGGAAGTGATAACGCTTCATGTAGCAATTGTCATCGGAACGCGGCACGTAAGGGGGATCCATGTAAACGAGATCAGCTTTCGTGGACAGATCAAAGATATCGCCGTGGTTCGAGAAATTATGCTTTCCGTTGTCAAAGACCGCATCGTTATAAATTTGCGCTTGTTCGAGGAAATGCTCCTTCAAGGTGAGTTGAAGGTCGCGGCGTCCATCTTTGTATTTCTCGGGGTCTCCAGCGACCGTAAAAAGTCCTCTTGGTTGGCGCTTTACCGCTGATCTTAAGAGCGCGGCGATGGCGAGAGCTTGTTTCGAAGGATTGCCAAGTTCGCGGATGCCACACCAGGCATTGTCGAGGAACTTCAAATCTTCATCGGTGTAAAAAATACCGGGGAAGGTTCGTTGAATAAATTTTTCGCTGACCAGCCGGGCCCTCGCCTTATCGATTGTAGAAAGGTCTGTCTCGTCAAGTTGTTCGCTGTTGTTGGCGATGAGAGCACTTGAAAGAGTCGATGGAAATTGCAGAGAATCGTTGGTGTAAGTTCCTTTGCCCATCGCTTTGAGGAGATAGGAAACTGCCCCCGAACCGGAAAAGGCATCAACCGCAGTGTCGAATGCGAGAGGATGGATCGTGTCATGGATCCATTCAAGGAGCCGGAACTTGCTCCCCATGTAGCGAAATTGTGGGAGCGATTTAACCTGCGCAGGAACTCCATTCGACAAGAGAAAACCCGATTCCTTTGCGACTTTGGGAGCTGGCAGAGCGCGGGCAGGCATGGGTGCAGATTACATGTTCCGTTGAACAATTCCAGCGATTTATCCTAAGTGCTTGAGGAGATCAATAGCTCTTCGCAAAAATCACCCGTCCTTCAGCGGGCTTTCCGGTGTAGACGCAGGTGCCGGGTCCGCCGCGGAGCTTGGCGTCTTTGGGAATGCAGCGGACGGTGACTTTCAGCTCCTGCTGGAGGGCTTCTTCGTCTGCGGCGCTGCCGGCCCAGTGGACGAGAGCGAAGCCGCCATGGATTTCGGGCTGCTTCTTGTTCTTGGCGGTGAAGAAAGCGCGGAATTCCTCCATCGAGGTGATCTCGACGGTGTGTTCGTGGCGAAAATCGCGGGCGCGCTTGAGGAGCGTGTCCTGAATCGACTGTAAGGTTTCGACGATGCCGGAGACGACTTCTTCATTGGCGATGAACTGCTTGTCCTTTGGCGCCCGGTCGCGGCGTGCCATCGCGACGGTGCCATTCTCAAGATCGCGCGGTCCGATTTCGATTCGAACCGGCACGCCTTTCTTGATCCATTCCCAGGTCTTGACGCCACCGCCGAGGTCGCGTTTGTCGATCTCGACGGAGATTTTTTCATCGTGGAAAAGCTGTGCCTTGATCTCCGCGGCGAGCTTTTCACAGGCTTCGTGGACGGGCGCTTCATGCTCGGGCTTGGGCGCGACGGGAATGATCACGATCTGCGTTGGCGCGACGCGAGGTGGGAGGACGAATCCGTCATCGTCGGAGTGCGCCATGAGAAGCGTTCCGATAAGGCGGGTGCTCACGCCCCAGCTTGTCGTCCAGGCGTGCTCGCGGCCCTGCTCGCGACCTTCGAATTCGATCCCGGCGGCTTTGGAAAAATTCTGTCCGAGAAAGTGCGAGGTCCCGGCCTGGATCGCTTTCCGGTCCTGGACCATGGCTTCGACGGTGAAGGTGTTGAGCGCACCGGGGAAACGCTCGGCCTCGGTTTTCTCTCCGGCGATGACGGGGACGGCGAGATGGTCGGTGAGAAAGCGCTCGTAGACTTCGTGCATTTTCGTGGCTTCCTCCATCGCTTCTTCGGAGGTCTCGTGCGCGGTGTGGCCTTCCTGCCAGAGAAATTCAGCGGTGCGGAGGAAAAGACGGGGACGCATCTCCCATCGCATCACGTTAGCCCATTGGTTGATGAGTAAAGGCAAATCGCGGTAGCTCTGGACCCAGCGCGCGAAGGCAGCTCCGATGATCGTCTCGGAAGTCGGGCGGATCACGTAGGGCTCGGTGAGCTCACCGGCCGGGACCATTTTCCCATCCTTCAGCTCAAGGCGGTGATGCGTCACGACGGCGCATTCGGTCGCGAATCCTTCGACGTGGGTCGCCTCTTTTTCAAGATAGCTGACGGGAATGAGGAGAGGGAAGTAGGCGTTTTTGTGGCCGGTTTCTTTAAACCACTGATCGAGCTGTTTCTGGATCTGCTCCCAGAGACCGTAGCCCCAGGGCTTAATAACCATGCAGCCGCGGACGTCCTGAGCGTTTTCCGCGAGGTCGGCGGCGCGGATCACTTGTTGATACCACTCCGGGAAATTTTCTTCGCGGGAGGGGGAGATCGCGTTCTTGGGTCCTTTAGCCATGGTCGTTGAAATTGAGGGTAAAACTAAGTTCGACCGTATCCACCTGAGGGCGAATTGCCAGCAGGGAAATTAGGTCTACCTTGGAAGTGATGAAAATCACACGCCTCTTCATTTCGCCGGATCACAATTACGTCGGCCATTACGGTAAGCCGGCGGGGACGAATCCGATCATCGAAGTCGATGAAATCGAATGCGTCGCCGGGAGCGGGATCAAGAACGATCGCTACTTTGATCACAAACCGGATTTCAAAGGGCAGATCACCTTTTTCGAGCAGGACACCCATGATCGGCTCTGCGAAGAATTCGGCGTTTTTGATAAAGGCCCCGACAGCTACCGTCGCAATGTCATCGTCGAAGATCAGGATTTGAATGAACTGATCGGGAAAGAGTTCGAGATCCAGGGGGTGCGATTTGTGGGGACCGAGGAAGCGAAGCCCTGCTTCTGGATGGAGGAAGCGCTCTGCAAGGGGGCGCTGAAATTTCTCGTTGGCAAAGGTGGTCTGCGGGCGCGAATTTTGGAGGGTGGCGTCTTGCGGAAGGGGTGAACGACTTATGGACGGTTTTTCTCCATCAGCTTTCAGGAAAAGGCTGGGCCATTCTAGTATTGCGGCATTAGCTGTGGCAGCTTAGATTTAAAACATGACTCGATCCCTCACCGCAGTCTTCTCACGTGAAGATGATGGTTACGTTGCTCTCTGTCCTGAAATTGATGTGGCGTCTCAAGGGGACACGATTGAAGAAGCGAAAGTAAACTTGCGTGAAGCGGTCGAGCTCTTCTTCGAGTGTGCTTCCGAGGCCGAAATTGGTCAGCGCTTCTCAGGCGAGTCTTTCGTTTCATCGCTGGAGGTAGAGGTTGCCTAGTCTTCCTGTTCTTTCGGGAAAACAAGTCTGCGACATTCTCGTTGGACACGGGTTTGAAAAGGTTCGCCAGCGTGGCAGTCACATGATCATGCAACGAGTTATGGGATCCACCACCGTGACGGTTCCGGTTCCCAATCACAAGGAATTGAAGCGCGGAACCCTGCGATCCATCATTAGGCAAAGCGGTCTCGGAGTGGAGAATTTTACGAAGTAGAATCGTTAGGACCACCCGATCTCATCAGCGAATATTAGCGCCCATCAGTGGTTTCGTTCCCTCCATGACTCTCGACATTTCCACACCGGCCCTTCTTTTCCCGGCGGTCAGTCTACTTTTTCTGGCCTACACGAACCGCTTCCTTCACCTCGCGGCGCTGGTGCGGAATCTCCACCGGGACTGGATCGAGCTGAAGGACGAAGCCTTCCGCGCTCAGATCGACAATATCCGTAAGCGCCTGAAACTCATCCGGTGGATGCAATTGCTCGGCGCGGTGAGCCTCGTTTTTTGTGTCGTCTCGATGGTCGCGGTGATTGCCGATCAGTGCCTCATCGGACTTGTCGCTTTCGTGACCGCGCTTGTGCTCATGGGCGCGTCCCTGATTTGCCTCGCGCTTGAGATCTGGTGTTCCGGTGGCGCGTTACAGATCCTGCTGAAGCGCGTTGAGGACGAGTAAGTTTACAAAGCTCTCACGCTTTTATAATCGAAACCTCTCTGGTATTTCGATAAAGTCAGCCCATCTTTCCTATGATGAAGCCGCTCGCCCCTTATTCACTCCTTACTATAATCGCGGCCGTCACGGCTGCCGCGTTTCCCGCCACCACTCTTGCCGAGGTCGCCTATGTCGAACCGGCGAAACCTTACTCGGCCTCGCCTTTTTTGAAAGAGGTGACACCGGGGAAAGTCGATCTCTCACGCGGCGAGGTGAACATTCCCCTCATCACCTGGGCGGCGGACGGGGTCACGGTCGCAAGCAACGATGGTCTCGCCCCGAATGCCAACTCATCGCTCGCGAAAGCGATGGGGGTGAACGCGAATCTTGAGCTCGTCGATAACTTCGACCAGCAGGTCGCGAATTATCTCTCAGGTCAGTCGCCTTTCCTACGCGGCACCGCCGGAATGATCAACCTCGTCACCGAAGCGGTCAGTAGCTTCGGACCTGACTACGAGCCGGTCGTCATTTTCCAACTCTCCTGGTCCACTGGAGCGGATGGCTTTGTCGCGAAAGACATTGAGGATCTCGCGGATCTGAAGGGGAAATCCATCGTCGTGCAGGCGTCAGGGCCTCATGCGGATCTCGTGCAGGTCCTCCTCGAAGACGCCGGCCTCGCCCCCGGTGATGTCGAAATCAAATACGTCAGCGAAATTACGTTTAACGAAGAGGTCGCGGCAGACGGACGGGCCCACGATCCGGCGAGTGCGTTTCGCGAGGATGCAAGCCTTGCCGGAGCGGCCTGTATTTTCCCTGACATTCTCACCCTCACGGCCGGCGGCACTGTCGGGACAGGAGCGGAGGACAGCGTCAAAGGCGCGAAGCCGATCCTCACGACGCGGACCGCTTCCCGCGTCATTGCCGATGTCTACGCGGTGCGGGCGGACTTCTTGAATGAGCACCGCGAGGTCGTTCACGGATTTGTCAAAGCGCAGCTCGAAGAGCAAAAGGCGTTCGAAGCTGAACTGGCAAACATCACCAAAAAAGGGGAGGCCGATCGCGCCATGCTTGATGCCTTTAAAAAGGCCTGTGCGCCGCTCGCGGGGATCTTCCTCCTCGACGAAGGAGCGGTGAATGATTTCATCGCCTGGGTCGGCGTCGATCTCGATCTCGCAGGAACGTCGGGGAATATCGACTTTTTCGCGAACGACAAAAACCCGGTCGGTTTCGTTGCGAGCAGCAAGCGGAGTCAGGCTTACTACACCGCGACGGGCATGGTCGCAGCGGCGGCAATGCCGGATTTTGCGGGCTGGAATTTTGCGACGGACTTCGGAGCCGGTGCTGCTCCGGTCGCGAAGAAAACGGATTCGACCTTCACGAGCACGCAGATGGTGAGAGAAGCGGCGGAAAGTGCGGACGCGAGTTTGCTCTTTTCGTCCGAGTTTCTTTTTCCGGCGAATGCTTCCGAGATCCAGTGGCAGAATCACCGCGAGGTGTTTGATACCCTCCACGAAAAAGTGAGCCGCTACGGAGGAGCGGTCGTGCAGTTGCGAGGTCACTCGGATAACTTTTTCTACACTTTTGTCGTTGCGAAAAAAGGCCAGGGAGAATCAACCTATAAGCGTCGTATTCCCGGAACGAATGACTTTCAGGAGCTCCCGCTTCCGAAGCTGGAGCAGGTCGTGAACTCCGCGAACCAACTCAGCTACGAGCGGGCATTTGCAATGAAGCGGGCCTACGCCAAATACCTCCGCGAGGCGCAAGGGATGACGAATGACGAGATCGATCTCTCTCGGTTTGATGTCAAAGGGATGGGCATTTCCGATCCGATTCATGCGAAGCCGACGACGGCTGACGAGCGCTCCGCGAACATGCGTGGGGAAATGTATATCTACGCGGTCGAGGCCGAAATCCCCCTCGATTTCGGAGTCGACGATTTGCAGTGAGCCTGAAAGGAATCAGTAAGATCATGAAAAAATTTATACCTATTCTGGCAGTCACTTTCGGTTGGTTTGCGGCTCAAGCCGACGAGCTCGACACCGCGCTCATGACGGAGCGGGACAGTCAGACCGCGACCGCGATCTCGATTATTTTCGACAGCTCCGGCTCGATGCGGGATGACCAAAAGCTCGTGCAGGCGCAGAATGCGTTCACGGCGTGGCTTGCGAGTCTTCCTGACACTTACACATTGGGGCTCGTTTACTTCGTGCGCGGAGCCGGTCAGTTGGCGGTGCCTCTGGGGCAAGGGAAGAAAGTGGAGATCAGTCAGCAGGTTGCCAATGTTCAGGCCTACGGCAAGACTCCGATCGCCGACTGCCTTCGCATTGTGCGGGATGAGATCAAAAAGCGGCGCGCCGAGTTCTCTCCGTATGAGCGGCATGTCGTCGTGGTTTTCACGGACGGGGCCGAGACTGTCGATCCGGGTGGAAATCGTGCCGTTTTGAATGAAGTGATCAAACTCCGAAGTTCAATCGTCGAAGTGGTCGGGATCGGGTTCAAGGGACAGGGCGATTACCTCGCCGAAGCCACGACCCAGTATTTCGATGCGAACGATGAAGAGGAGCTCGTCGCCGGTTTGTCCCAGGTCGATGCCGAGATCGGCGATTCTTCAGATTTGGAAATCAGTGAACAGGATTTAGCAGTGATTCAGAAAACGATCATCGCGACGCCCCCGGCTCCGATCCGGGAAGCGGAGTAGATCCTTCAAACCATCAGGTGATGCGGAAATTTTTTGTCTTCCTATGTGTCCTTCTCCTTCTCGCCATGATCGGCTGGAAAGTGAGCGAACCGCTTCGTGAAAAGCTCGCGCAGGAGAATCAGTTCCGCAGCACGAGTGATGCCGCGACGATCGAGCATTACCTCACCGTCGGTGGCGATGAATGGCTCGGCTATCTGATTTTCCGTTCGCCGAAATTTCGCTCTGCCCTCGAAGAAGAGGGCATCGCGCTTACCTTTGAGGTCGAGGCCGATTTCCAGAAGCGCTTCGATAAGCTCGCGGCAGGAGAGTTCGATTTCGTCTGCGCGACGATCGACAGCTTTCTCGTCAACGCCCGGTCGAGTAATTTCCCGGCAGTGATCGTTTTTGGAATCGACGAGTCCTACGGCGGCGATGCCGTCCTCGCGCGCGACTCCATCGGAAGTCTCGATGACCTCAATGGCGAGGAGATCAAAGGAGCGTTTGTGGGGTATTCCCCCTCCGAGTTTTTGCTCAAATCGCAGATCGCGCACTTTGGACTCGATCAGCTCAAGCCGAAGCTCGCCTCCTTTCGCACCGACGATGCGCAGACCGCCTATGATCGACTCGCGAAGGGTGAGGTCGATTTTGCGGTGCTCTGGGAGCCGCTCGTTTCCAAAGCGCTGCGGGACATTCCCGGGGTGACCCGCCTCATGGACACGCGGCAGGCTCGTGGCGTCGTCTACGATGTTGCGATTGCTTCGCGCGCGCTCGTCGCGGAGAAGCCGCAGGTCGTGCAGACCGTGACCCGGCTCTATTTTGAAGCGCTGAACGAATACCTCGCGACACCGGGTGAATTTGCGAAGCTGGCGCGGAATGACAGCGGCGAATCGAAAGCCGACGCCGAGGCGATGCTGAGCGGGGTCCGCTTTCTCAACCTCCAGGACAATCGGGAAATGATGACCGGCTCCCGCGACCTTCGCTTCACCGACGCGGTCTCTAACATCACCCAAATTCTTCTCGATGTCGGCGACCTTCCGTCCGACCCGCTCAAGGGCAATCCACGCCTCGTCATCAACAGTGGATTCATCGACGGGGTCGGCGGACCGGAGACGGTGGTGAGAGGCGGCCAGGAGGTCCAGCCGATGAGACGTTTTTTCCGGCCTCTTTCCGAGGGGCAGTGGCAGTCGCTTTTCGAACTGAAATCCGGAACCCTTCTCGAAGAGCCGATTACTTTTGGCGTCGGTCAGGCAGAGATCGAGGAGGAGTTTCAGGTCTCCCTGAAAGAGGCGTCGCAGAAGTTGGTTCACTATCCCGGACACCGCATCATCGTCCAGGCGCATGTCACGCCGGGGTCGGACGCGGCGCTTGATCGCGAGCTTTCGCAGGAGCGGGCCGATGCGATTCGTGATTTCATGATTGGCGAGGGGGCCATCGACGAGAATCGTATTTTCGCCGTCGGGATGGGCGGGGACGAACCGGTCGTGAGAAAAGACGGGGAAGGGATTCGCTCGTGGAAAAGACGTTGCCGCCGTGCGCGGATTTATCTGGCGGAGGATACCTGATCGTCTAGTTTTCAGTGATGCCTTCTCCCCAGACGCGACCCGGACCGACTTTTCCGATTCCCTCTTCGCGAATCAACGCGCGGAAGTGGAAAATCGCGCTTGGGTCGCCCGTGACCTGGGCTCCCTACTTACCCGCCGCAGGGGCTTTCGCCTTTCTCGATGTCGGCGTCTGGTGGTTTATCGGTCTGGCTGCTGCGGTCACGGCGGGAGTGGTCACGTATTGGAAGAGCCATCACACGAAACTCGAGGACAAGTTGATCGAAGATCTCGTGCGGGAGAGCAATGCGGAGCAGGATGCCCAGTTGCTCAAAGAAGTGCGCTATCTCCAGAAAAGCGGGCACGGAAATTATGCGACGACGCTGGGCAGCTTTCTCGAAAAGAAGCAGCAGGTGGAAAAGGCGATCCATGGCGACGGATCGGGTCTCAGCCCGGAGAAGAAAGAGATCGAGTCGCTCATTGATTCGATTGTCTTCGGAGTCGCCGATCAGTTGCATCGCCTTTCGCAGTTCGATGATCGCTTGCAACGACCCGTGATCCCGCTCAATGACGAGCAGCGGGTGAATTTGGAAACCTCGCGAGAGGAGGTCGCCGCTCGCGTGCATGAAGCCTGGCATCTCATCAATGAAACCTGGGACAATCTCGGGACTTTACTCAACCCGGCAGCAAGCATCGCGGGGGAGGACGTTTCGCATCTTGAACTGGATACCGCGATCAGTCGCCTCAAACGCGAGCATGAGATCGCGGGGCGCGTGCGGGAGCGCATGGCATCCGAGTGGGGCGAAGCCTTTGGCGAAGATGAGCCGAAGGAGCGCGAACTGGAATAAACGACATGGGATTTTTTGCCGACATTGACGATGAGCTGACCCGTGATCTTGCGGACGATTACGCGATGCTCTTTCTTTCGATCCGCAAATTGACGGACCTGCTCAATGTCGATTCCTATGACGAAATGGGCGGCGAGCATGAGCACAGCGCGCGTCTTTTCGAAAGTGAGAACGCGCTCGCTGAGCAACTTCGCCACGACCTCGATGAGGAACTCCCCGCGAACGCCGACCCCGAAATTCTCGCCACTTTTCTCAAGGCCTACCGTCTCGAATCACTCTACCCCGACACGGTCGGCCCGATCGAGGAGACCGCGACGACGATCCCTTTGCTCACCCTGCCCAAGTTCCACGCTCGTCGGCTTGATCCGGCAAAGCGGGAGGCGGTTTATGAGAAGCTCGTCATAGACTTTGGCGTCAGCGAAATTTGCCGGATGAAGATCGATGCAGACTTTGTCCGGTCCCGGGAGCGCCTCGCCCGTCGTCGCCATCTCGTCGATGCGGTGCGCCGTCGGCTCCTCGACGAAAACGGGGAGCCGCGCTCCCGAAGCGAGATCAAGGCCGTCTTTGATCAGTGGTTCCCCGACAATCCGCTCCGCGAAACCGAGGTTGAGATGGTGATCACGCGGACCTGCCTCTACTGGTGCATCCCGGCGAAGGAGGATGTCGAGCCGCGAGATTCCGAGGCAGAGACCGAAGCAGTCGAGGCCTGGCGAAAGCTGACGGGACGTTTTGCGTTTCAATACTTCAGTCATTTCCCGACCTTCAGTTCTTTCGATGCGCGCGATGCGAATCCGGCATTGGTGGTTTCGCTCGCCGCCGAGCTCCGCTGGACCGAGTCGGACGTTATTGATGGGCTCAACTCGACAACGACGATTGAGCGAACCCGGGAGATTGAAAAATATCTTATCCACGATACCTGGGGGCACATGTGGCAGGGCGATCTCACCCGGCTCCGGCAGCTCTACGACACGATGGAGAGCCTCAAATCTCCCGTCGATGCGAACGAGCACCTCACTCTCCCGGACGGGAATGTCCTCTCGATGCTCGACCTCATGTATCTGAACATGCGCGGCGAGATCCGCTACGACGAGACGCTCGCGACCCGTTACATGGATCAGTGGATCCGTCTTCGGATTCAGGCACTGCTTGCTCCCATCGTCGCGGAGCTCACCGCTGACTGCGTCGAGTACAAGTTCAAAATCGACAATCCGGCGGAGCGGAAGCTGCTTCCTTCATCGTCGGTGTTTGAAGAAAATCCCGCCAAGCTCGACTTCGCCTGGGTCGATCTTGGGTACTTTGTAAGGAGCCTGCGGCGGACGATTGCGACCTACACGAAAAGCGAAGCGCTGAAGGAGAGTCTCATTGACCGGACCTGCCTGCTCTTGAAAAACAAGTATCCGCGTCAGTATCAAAAAGTGGCCTGTCATGATGACCTGCGAACTCAGGTTGAGGTGACGGTTGCGAAATTTCTCGATGACTTTCTCGTGCGTCAGGATTTGCATTTGAATCAGGAGATCCTCGACGGCGTCACTGAAAATTCGCCGATGCCGGCCGTGAATTCGTTCTTCCTCCTCTTCACGAATTTTCTCCGCATTCAGTTCACTCTGAATCACCTCGTGCAGGATGTGATGGAAGATAAGCAGCCCGAGTTGGCGCAGCAGTTCAATGTGCTTTTGTTAGCCATCGTGATCCATTTCGAAAAAGATCCGCTGCATGGTTTCTGGAACCTCGATGAGATGATCGGCGAGTATGGGCTGTCGGTGCTGAGAAAGATTTCGGCGTTGGAAGCAGAAGCAGCAGGTAGCTGAATTTGGTAAAATTCAGACCGCGTCGTGCTGGGCTTCCGCCGTCGGAAGGCTGATGCCATCCGCTACGTTTCTGAATCGGGAGCGGACATGACGAAGCCATGTAGCTGAATTTGGTAAAATTCAGAGCGCGTCGTGCCGGGCTTCCGTCGTCGGAAGGCTGATGCCATCCGCTACTTTTATGAATCGGGAGCGGACATGACGAAGCCATGTAGCTGAATTTGGTAAAATTCAGAG
>CAZOUP010000001.1:0-29029 GCA_964583035.1 uncultured Akkermansia sp. | reverse complement strand
CGCGTCGTGCCGGGCTTCCGTCGTCGGAATTGTTCCCAATCCCGCTACGCTTCCGCCAACGCCTCATCGACCTGGCGGCTGCGATCACCGGGGCTGCCGGAATGCCTTGAGACGAGGCGATAGGTCACGGGGACGACGAACAGGGTGAACAAGGCGGAGAGGGCGACGCCGAAGAGAATCACGACACCAACGACGAATCGCGTCTCGGCACCGGCTCCGCTCGAAACGACGAGGGGGAGCGAACCCATCACAGTGGTGAGGCCGGTCATCGCGATGGGGCGAAAACGGAGGACTGATCCATCGATGACGGCTTTATCGAAGCTCGTGCCTTCACTCCGCAACTGATTGATGAACTCAACGATGAGGATGCCGTTTTTAGCGGCGAGACCAATCAGCATGATCATTCCGATCTGGCTGTAAATACTCTGCGCCTGTCCCGTCAGATACAAGCCTAACAAAGCTCCAACCACCGCAATCGGAACCGCGAGCATGATCGTGAACGGATGGACAAAACTCTCGAATTGCGCTGCGAGAACGAGGTAGACGACGAGGAGTGCGAGGAGGAAGACGAAGGCGACCGAGCCGCCGGAGTCGCGCAGGTCGAGCGATTCCCCTTTGTAATCAACGACCGCCTGTTCGGGGAGAATACGCTGGGCGGCCTCATCGAGAAAGTCGAGCGCTTCGCCCAGGGTGTAGCCCGGCGCGAGTCCGGCCTCGAGCGTGATCGCACGAATCCGATTGTAGCGGTTTAGCGATCCGGAATCGGCGAATTCCCGCGTCGTGATGAGATTGGAAAGAGGAATCAATGCTCCGGTCGTGTCGGAGCGCACGAAGATATTCCGCAGATCTCCCGGCGAGCTTTTTTGATCCCACTGGCCTTCGAGGATGACGTCGTATTCCTCGCCCTTGTCGGTGAAGGTCGTGACCTGCCGCGAGCCTAACAATGTCTCAAGAGTGCGACCGATTGTATCAATCGGGACGCCGAGATCGGCGGCACGGGTCCGGTCGATATCGACTCCGATCTGAGGCTTCGTTTCCTTGTAGTCGTAATCCATCCCGACGATTCCCGGATTTTTCGCGACCTCCGCGAGCATGAGGTCGCGCCACGCAGCAAGGGTTTCGTAGTCGGGGCCGCCGATCACAAACTGGATCTTGTCGGTGAGGCCACTTGTGAGACCCTGCCGCATGATCACGAAATTCTGAATGCCGTGAAGATCGGAAAGCTTGCTTTTCACCTCGGCGATCACTTCGCTCGCGGGGCGGCGCACGGACCAGTCTTCTAGGTTGATGATCGTGATGACCTGGTTGTAGTCGAGCGCGTCGCCGAAGCCGCGCGGCACGCGGATGAGAAGACGCTGCACCTCGCCGGTTTCTGTCAAATACATGAGCCGCTCCTCGACTTCGTGAGCGATGTCGAGGCTGTATCCATAGCTGGTTCCCTCGGGCGCTTTTGAGACGACAAAGAACGCGCCGCGGTCTTCGGTCGGGGTGAATTCACTGGGGATTATCTTGAGGAGATACCAGCCACCGGCGAGAACTCCGAGAATGACGAGAGCGCTGAGCCAGACCGCGCCGATGGTTTTTTCGAGAACTTTCCGGTAGAGCCTTTCCAGTCGCGAAAAGATTGCCTCGACCGCGCGGGTGATCGGATTGGACCTCGTCGCGTCGCCGGCCCGAAGCACCTTCGAGCTGATCATTGGGCACAAGGTCAGGGCGACGAAGCTGGAAAAACCGACCGCCACTGCAAGCGTGACCGCAAACTCGGTGAACAGCTTCCCGGTTTCCCCTGGAAGAAAGGTGATCGGGAGAAAGACGGAAACGAGAACGAGCGTGGTCGCGATGACCGCAAAGGCGACCTGCCGCGCCCCGAGGAAAGACGCGACGAGAGGCGACTCCCCGCGTTCGATGCGGCGATAGACATTTTCGAGCACGACGATGGCGTCATCGACGACGAGACCGATCGCGAGAACGAGCGCGAGAAGGGTGAGGACGTTCACTGAAAAATCGAGCGAGTAGAGGAGGATCGCGGTGCTGATGAGAGAGACCGGCACCGTCACTGCGGGGACGAGCGTCGCGCGGACGCTGCCGAGAAAAAGATAAATGACTAACACAACCAAACCAACAGCGATGAGGAGAGTGCTGCGGACTTCTTTGAGACTTGCTTCGATGAAGGTCGAAGTGTCGTAGCTTTGCTCCAGCTTCATGTGCTCCGGCAGAGTCGCGCGGACGCGCTCGGCTTCGGCCTTGGCGTTGCGGGCGACATCGAGCGTGTTGGCGCGTGATTGCTTGATGATCCCAAGCCCGACCATGGGGACGCCGTTCCCGCGGAAGGAAAGGCGTGGCTGGCTTCCTCCGAGTTCGACTTTCGCGACTTCGCCGAGGAGGACTTGGTAGCCGTCGTCGCCCCGGCGGAGGACGAGACTGCGGAAGTCGGCTTCGCTGCGGAACTCGCGCTCGAGGCGGACTGTGAACTGCCGGTCGAGGGACTGCACCGTGCCGGCGGGGAACTCCACATTTTGCTGGCGGAGCGCGTCTTCGACATCGGTCACGGTGAGGTTCCGCGCCGCGAGGGCTTCACGGTCGAGCCAGACGCGCATCGCGTAGCGGGAGGCACCACTGATCTGAACGCGGGCAACGCCGCCGAGAATGGAAAAGCGATCCACAAGATAGCGGTCGGCATAGTCGGCGAGTTCGAGCGGGGTCATTCCCTCGCCGGTGAGGTTGAGCCACATCATGACTTCGGTGGCGGAGTCCTGCTTCGTGATCTCCGGCGGATTCGCTTCCTCAGGGAGGACATCGACGAGGCTGGAGACCGCTTCGCGCAAATCATTGGCGGCGGCATCGATGTCGCGGTCGATCAAAAATTCGACGCTGACGAGAGAGACTTCGTCGGTGCTGTTCGAGGAAATATTTTTGATTGCCTCGACGGTGCTGATGCGATCCTCCACGAGCTGCGTGATTCTTCGCTCGACGACGGCGGCGGACGCTCCCGGGTAGACTGTTTCGATACTGACAATCGGTGGCTCAATGTCAGGGTACTCACGGACCTGAAGTCGCAGGTACGAAACCGCGCCGAAGGCCACGAGGAGAAGACTCATGACGCACGCGAGGACCGGTCGGCGAACCGAGATGTCGGAGAGGACCATCGCTTAGGGTTGGGGAGCAGCAGTGGGATCAAAGGCGGGCGTCGTGCCCTCGAATTGACCGGCCACGGTGACTTTCGATCCGTCTTCGAGGGAAAGGATTCCATCCGTGACGATGACCTGACCTTCTGCGAGTCCCTCGAGGATTTCGACGTAGCCGGGAATTCGCGCTCCGGGTTTAATCCCGACAAGGCTGACGGTTCCATCATTTAGGACATAAACGGACTGCACCGTTCCGACGGGGACGACGGCGCGTTCCGGAACGACGAGGGCCTCCCGCAAATTTCGCTTGAGATCGACGGTCATCAACATGCCGGGATGGAGGCGCTTCCCCGAGTTGGGAATGAGGGCACGCACCGTGATGGACCGCGTCACGGGATCAATCCGTGAATCGATCTGGCTCACGGTCGCGGCGAATGATTCGCCGGAGAAAGCCGCCGATTTAGCGTCGAGAGCAGTCCCTGTCTTCAACTCGGTGAGGAAAACTTCGGGCACCTGAAAGTCGAGCTTCATGGGATCGACCTGATCGATCGTCGTGATGATCGTTCCCGGTTCCGCCATCGCGCCAGGGCTGATGCGCCGGAGTCCGACGATGCCATCGAAGGGGGCGACGATCTGCCGGTCGTCGAGCATCGCCTGCATTCGGGCGAGTCGGGCAATCGCGATTTCGCTTCGGGTGCGGCGTTCGTCGAGGGTGACTCCGGCGACGGCGTCGCGCTCCGCGAGGATTTCGAGGCGGGCCACTTCCCGCTTTTCCTCCTGCAATTCGGCCTCCACCATTTTGATGGCCGCGCTTTCTTCCTCGTTCGCGAGTTGCGCGAGAAGCTGACCTTTTTTCACTTCTTCGCCGTCGTCAAAATGGAGGCTCTCGACCCGCTCGGTGACGCTGGAGGAAACATCGACCGACTCCTGTGAACGGAGTGTTCCGATGGCGATCGTTTCGTCAAAGAGTTCCCGTTTCTCCACCGAAGCGATGCGGACGGAAACGGTCGGTGCGGCGGTGGCGGCAGGTGGTGCGCTCGCTTCCTCATCGCACGAGACGAGGAGAAATGAGCAGAGAATGAGGGGGAGAAAACAAAAGCGCATTTTGCCGGTGGGAAAGTCTACACCGGCAAGTTACGTCTCATCACTCCGGATAGTAAATGGCGGACTCACTCCGCGCGGTCGTATTTGACGATGCGTCCAAAGAGACTGTATTCGGTCACAAAGAGATCGCCATCCGCGTTGAAAGCGACGCCGTGAGGCGCATTGACAATGCCGGTGCGCCACTTCTCCGGCTCGGTTTTGTTTGTGCCGACTTCGTCCGCATTTTCGTTCGCACCGAGCTGTTTCACGATGGTTCCGTCTTTATCGATAAGAGTGACACGACCGAGAATTTCGCCGATGGCGAGGAGGTCGCCCTGCACGACAAGGGCGGCCGGCTTGAGGAGATCGGTCGCGATGTTGCCGAGGTATTCCCCATCGAGCGAAAGATGCACGACCCGTCCGTCGGTGCGACTCACGCCCGCAATGCGCGGTGGGTCAAAGCGGGTGTCGATCGCGATTTTGTGAAGGGTCTGGAAAAGGTAAGGTTCCTCTTTTCCACCGAAGGTGGCGAGGTAGTCGCCGGTTGCACTGAAGCGATGAATAAGGTCGGAGGAGTAACCATCGGTGATGAAAATATCGCCGTTCGGCGCAACGTCACAGGCCGTGAGGCGGATCCCGGCCTTCTTCGTTTTCGGATGAACTTTCCAGTGCTCCTTCGGAATCGCGTCGGCAGGGATGTCGAGAACGACTTCACCGTCGAGCGTCATTTTAAGGAGGTTTCCGCCGGTGAGACGGGGACCGTAGATGTATTCGACGCCGTCGGCATCTTCATGGATGACAAAGCCGTGGAAATCATTTGGTGCGCCTTCGACGACACGGAGGAATTTTCCATTGGCATCGTAGACCTGAATGCCGGCACGGAGGCCGCCGGTGAGACTGATGTAAACGTCCCCGTTTTTTGCGACCGCGACATCGCCATGGGAAGCACCGAGCGTTTCCATGCCCTCGGGAAGCTGGAGCCAGTCGGCGACCGGTGACCATTCGAGTGGTTTTGGAGTCGGTTCTTCGGCGACCTGGGCAGGGCCGGAGCAGGAGATGACGGCGAAAGTGACAGCGGACGCGACGAGCGCAGAACACAGAGCGGGGAGTTGATAGTGATTCATAAAACGCGAGTCCTAGCACGAACCGGCGCGAGTTGTCGAGTCACCTGGAGGACAGATTTCCGCCGAATTTCCACCGTAATGGGGCCGCGCCTGTGGCGAAAACGCTTAGCGAGGGAGGACTGTTCCCTGATCTGCCTCCGCCCGGTGGCGGGTCCGTCCGGGGAAATGCGAGACCGGAAGAGGGCGGGAGCGCTTTGAGGCGGCTGCCTTTTTAACCGCAGGATAGAGCGAAGGGCGGGCATGGTGAGCTTGCGACGATTCCTTGACGACGGCGAGCTCGTCAGTCTCCAGCGAGTCGAGCCATTCTTTCATCGCGAAAAAGACGTGCTCGGATCGGGAATCTTCGAGCATCCAGTGGCCGTGATCGGCGAAGCCGTGGAACTCGGCCTGCGGGTAAAATTGATACAGATCAATCGCGTTGCGAAGCGGGATAAGATTGTCCTGCGTTCCGGAGAGGACGAGGAGCGGGCCCGCAAGGGTCTTGGGATCGACCCGAAAGCTTGCCGGCCTGGTGAGACTCTCAATCGTGAGTTCGAGGCAGGATTGTTTCCACCCCGCAACCGGCGTCGCGATGCGTGAAGGGGCCGCGAAAAAGAGCATTCTGAGGCCATTCGTCCAGGTTCCGGAAATCGTTTCCCCGCCGGGAGCTGGAGCATTGACGAGTATGATCGGGCCGGTCTCGACCTCAGCCGAAATCAGCTGGGCGATGAGGCCACCGAGTCCATGACCGATCACAATCGGTGGCTGCTCGAATTGCTCATTGAGAATAAAGGCCTCAACCGTGCGGACCCGCCGTTTCAGACTTCGATGTCCGCGGATCGGAGGAACGTGAAAGTCGTGTCCCTCGTTTTCAAAGAACTCCCTCAGAGGAAGGATGCTTTCAGGCGAATGCCAGAGTCCCGGGATGAAAACGATGTCGGCCATGATGGTTCAGGAAAATTCTGGAAGTGCTTCCGGAGTTAGAAGATTAATAAAATTAGATTAGGAGATACCCGCAATAATTTCAATAAAATACATTATTTTTAATATTTTACAATACTTAACTAAAATTTTGCAGAAAAACTTAGATTTCAGGGGATGAATGTCCCAGTTGCGCGCTGCCGTAGCTTGCCTCATCCGCCATCGCTCCGGTGCATCGATGAGACGGGTAGGGCAACCCGTCCTACGTTGAGGGTGTGAAAGCAGGACGGATTGCCTAACCCGTCATTTAAGTGAAGTTTCGGGCGTGTCTAGCGTGCTGATGAGACACTCGCGGGAGTCCTTCACACGGGGATCGTTTGTCGGCCCGCTTCAGGCGTCCGGATGGATCGAAAACAGGGTCACGCTGAGAGACCCAGGGACGCCGGCGTCAATTTCCTCCCAGTGAAGGCTGAAGTCCCCGTTTTGGTCGAGTTTGCGGAACTGATCGCTGAAGC
The DNA here is from genome assembly GCA_964583035.1 of uncultured Akkermansia sp. Classification (GTDB taxonomy): domain Bacteria; phylum Verrucomicrobiota; class Verrucomicrobiia; order Verrucomicrobiales; family DEV007; genus Arctic95D-9. The sequence goes on along the minus strand of CAZOUP010000001.1, from coordinate 22,282 downwards.
TGACATGCTCTGTGATGAAGAGAATCGCTTCGTCTTCTTCAATTGTCCCATCACTATTTTTGTCGAGAGCATTGAAATGAGGATCATTTTCGCCTGCGGAAGGTCGTGCCGCTGCCCATTCCGCCGCCGAAATTTTTCCGTCATCATCGAGATCGAACTCGGCAAGTGCTTCGCGATGTTGGTGCTTTGCGGCTTCCTTTTTGGTGAGTTTCCCGTCACCATCTGTATCTGCGACAGAAAACTCAGCTGGCGTCATCTTCGCGGTTTTGACCGTTTCTTTGTCAATGGTTCGGCAACCGGAGAGAATGAGAAAACAGAGGAGCAGAAGCGTGGGGTTTCGCAAATTCATGAAGATGGCGCGGTTCGACAAAATATTGGTTTGTGTCACGAGTCACGATGTCATTCAATCCGCCTCATGAAAAAGCTTTTTTCTATCCTCGTTCTCATCGCCTTTGCTCTCCCTGCTCTGGGAGAGGAGAAGATTGATCGCTCCAAGGTCAAGCCTGACATGACCGAGGGCATCCACCTCGATGGCTCGACGATCTTTAACTATGTCGATGAAAAGAAGCGCCGCCGCCTCTCGCTCGATGTCTATCGGCCCGCGACCGGCGAAGGTCCCTACCCGGCGATCGTGATGTATTTCGGTGGCGGTTGGCAAAACGGTCGGCCCGCGCTTTTTGCCTCTCTCGCGCAGGCCCTGGCGCAGCGTGGCTATGTGTGCATTGTTCCCGAGTATCGCCTTTCGAGTGAGGCACCTTTCCCCGCAGCGGTGCACGATGCCAAGGCCGCGATTCGCTGGACGCGAAAAAATGCGAAGCGGCTCACCATCGACCCTGACCGAATCGCAACGATTGGTGGTTCCGCCGGTGGGCATTTGTCAGGATTCATGGGAGCGAGCAATGGACTTGAGCGCTTCGAAGGAATCGGAGAACATCAGGAAGCCTCTTCCGAAGTGCAGGCGTCTATCGTCATGTGTGGACCGATGGACCTTCTCTCCGACGGAATGCCGGAGCGCGCGGAAGCTCGCGCGCAAACCGCCGCCGGTGACGCTTTGGTCGATTTCATGGGGGGCGTTCTCCCTTCGAAAGATCCTGCGCTTTATCGCGAGGCTTCGCCGATTACCCATCTCAGTAAAGCCTCGCCTCCAATGCTCTTTATCGATGGGGAAGAGGATCGTCCCCGTGTGCGCTACACTGATTTCTGGAAGAAAATGGACGAGCTGGAGATCCCTCACGAGTTCGTCCTCATGCCCGATGGGCCGCATCCTTTTTGGGCGATGCGAGAATGGTTTGATCCGACTGTTGCAGCCGTCGATGCTTTCCTGAAAAAATCCCTCTAGCCTCCTTGTCCTGCGGCCCATTTACTGCCATCCTCCTGTTATGAAACTCCCTTTCAGTCTCCTCGGCATCTTCGCGTTCAGCCTTTCCACCGGCTTCTCTCAGGACGCGGCCCCCAGTCTCACGCCTGACGAGATGCGTGCTTCGATTGCGAATCTCGAAGTCCACGTCGGTCAGCGCGAAGAGCGGATGCAGGAGACGCTCGATGACATTCACAATCTCGATGGACGAGTCGAGGACGGTGTCGACGATCTCGTGCACGTCCTCGAGAACGCTGCTGATTCTCCGGAGTCCAAGACCCGCGTTGCGAACGTGAAGGAAGAGACGATCGCCGGTCTCAAAAAGATGATCGATTTCTACCGGCAGAAGCGTGACCTCGTTCGCGAACAACTGCGGACCGGAAACTCTCAGATCCCGAAAGAGACCTTGGAAAACGATCTGAAGGTCTTCGATGAGCGCATCGAGAAGCGGGTCAAACAAATCGTTTCATTGACTGCTTCGTTCACCTTGAACGAGGACGTTGAAAAATACGAAGTCACCGGAAGCTACGCAGGTTGGTGGGGCGAGACATGGTACAGCGAAGAGATCAGCGAGGAATGGAAACAGAACCGTCGCGATGTACACAAGACGAACGTGAATCGGAAGGAAGTCGAAGAGGCGCTCGCGAAGCGACACAAGGAATTTGTGGAGCGCCAAAAGTATCTCGAAGAGAAACTGAAAGGAGACTCGATCACCGACACGGAGCGGTCTTTTTACGAAGAGGACATTGCCCGGATCGTGAAGACGCTTCGATTCATCGAGGAAGAGCGTGATCTCCTCATTTCTGATGCTCAGCCGGACACCCGCAAAGTCGGGCGCGACGAAGCCTACGATCTTGGAAAACTCCTCGAAGACACGAGATCTGATCTGCGGTCCGACTTTTTCCTCATCTTTCAGCGATACGACGAGCTCAACAAGCTTCGCGCCCAGATCGCGACGATGAAAGAAAGTCTCGCCGCGAGAAAAGCCTATCTCGCCGAGCACGGTGGGTGATTGGGTCACCTGCACAAAGGCAACCGGAGTGGTCGCCGTACAGAGCAGGAAGAAATTGTAGGGCAAGCGCCCCGCTTGTCGCCGCCTACCCTAACTCAATCCCAAAATCTCCGGCGATCCGCTTCAGGGTCGCCAGCTCTTCCGGCCGCTGCCCACCGGGTTCGCCCTGCTCAACCGACCAGGGGCGTCCCGTTTTCTGGAACATGTCTTCCAACCCGGCCGGCGCGACGAGGATCAACATCTCGGCCGGCTCCTCGCCCTCATTCTTAAACCAATGACGAGTCCCGCGCGGTAAAGTCACTGCTGTCCCCGGAGTCGCTTTGACCGCCTTACCATCATCGTAAATCGTGACCTCACCTTTGAGGAGATAAAAGAATTCCTCCTCTTTCTGGTGACGATGCGGAGGCGGTCCGCCCCTTGGGTAAACGGTCGCATGCCAGAGCGCGTAGTCGCCGCCGGTGTCTTCGCCGCGGGCGAGGAAACGATAAACATCCCCGACCACGGCAATGACGTCACCTTCGCCCGGTTGCCGCACCGTGATCTCGGGCGCCTGCTCGAAGGCCTCCGGAGAAGGCGACAAGTCGATCCCATATTGTGTTGCTGCTGCTTCCATCCGCCCCGCGAGATCGGGACCCGCTTTTGGAAAAGGTCCTTCCCCGTTTTCGACCGGCTCACCGACTTCGAGTTGAAAACGATCAAACCCGGCCGGCGCGCAGATCGTGATGAGCTCGGCCTCGGAATCGGTCTCGTTTTTCGGAAAATGCGCAGTGCCGCCCTCGATATGAATAAACCCACCCTGCGGCAAATCGACCGTCTCATTTCCCGCTATGAAATTCATCGTCCCTTTCGCGATCCAGAATCCCTCGCCGAAGCCATGAGCATGGGGCGGGGCCTGTCCGCCGGGAAACGAAGTCCCGACTGAAACACAGAACGCGTCGTTTGTTTGCCCACCCGTCGCGACAAGGCGCGAAGGGACTCCGTGAAAAGAAAGCCAAATGCCTTCGCCGGGGGCAAAGATGACGGGAGGAAGAGTGTCGTTCATGAAAGGAAGTGAAGAGGTCTAGATGTCTCGACGATGTTTGAAAAGAACCACGGATACACAGGAATTTTTTGGCACCGCAGAACTTATTCGTGTGAATTGGTGTCCATTCGTGGTCAACGTCTTCTTTCTGGTCGATAGACTAAACGGAAAGGAAACGATCGTCGCCTCGTCAAAATCGCAGACGTCCGGGACCGCCTCCACCTTACCGTTTTTTCATGGCTCGCAACATTCCGCTTTTCATCGCCTTCCGGCTCCTTTTCAACGCGCGCTTCTATTACCCGATCTTCGCGGTGATCCAGCTCGACTACGGACTCACAATGTCGCAGTTTGCGCTCCTCAATGCGATCTGGGCGGTCTCGATTGTTTTGTTAGAAGTGCCCTCGGGAGCGCTCGCGGATCGCATCGGCCGCAAGCGCATGGTCGTTATCGCCGCCGCCTTGATGGTCCTCGAAATGGCGGTGATCGCTTTTATTCCCTTCGGCAATGTCACCCTCATTTTCTGGGCCTGGGTCATCAACCGCATTTTGTCAGGCGCTGCCGAAGCCGCCGCGAGCGGTGCCGATGAAGCGCTAGCCTACGACTCGATCCCCGAAGCGGAGCAGAAAGCACGCTGGCCGAAAGTGCTCTCACGCCTCATGAGCCTTTCCTCGTGCGCTTTTATTGTTGCGATGTTAGTCGGATCGGCGGTCTACGATCCGAATCTCGTGAACAAAGCGCTCACCTGGATCGGCAGCGAACTGTCCGTCGAGAAAGAAACCGTGATTCGTTTTCCGATCTACCTCACCCTCATCACCGGGATTTGTGCTCTCATCGTGAGCCTCTTCATGAAAGAGCCGAAAAGTGACTCCGGGCACGATGAATCCACTTCGATGTGGGGTGACATTTTTGAAGTGGGAAAATGGATCCTAAAAAATCCCTTCGTCTACGCGCTCATCCTCGCCGCGCTTGTGCACGACAGCGTCGTCCGGATTTTTCTGACGACGGCCTCCGAATATTACCGGCTCATCGATATTCCCGTGGTCTGGTTCGGCGTCATCGGTGCCGCCTTCGCCGGGCTCGGGATTTTCACTCCGAAGATCGCGGAGTGGCTCGTGAACAATCGCTCGATCCGGACGAACTACCTTCTCGTCTCGCTCTTCACTCTCCTCGGACTCTTCGGCATCTCGCTCGCGATTCCGCACTGGGGCGTCGCGATGGTTGTCTTTTTCGGGATCAGCTACGGCTTTCTCAATTTCTTCGGGTCGCACTATCTCAATGCCGAAGTCGACTCGAAGCGCCGCGCCACCGTCCTGAGTTTTCGTGGTCTCGCCTTGAACCTCGGATTCGGTGCCGTCAGTCTCATCTACGGCGGGATCCTGCGATACCTCCGCTCAGAAGGACTCGAAGAAACCGAGACGAACAACGAAGTCTTCCGCCAAAGTCTTCATTGGCTCCCCTGGGTCTTCCTCGCCTTTTTTGCCTGCTTCCTTGCCTACTACTTCCTCCGAGCACATCGCAAGGTGCCGGAGGAGTATGTGAAATAGGAGGCTCCCGCGCGCCGGTCGCGACACCAGGGTCGCTGCGTGCGTCCCGCGCGCAGAAGGGGATTCCATTTCCGTCACCCGCCCTAATCCAGGTTCGGAATCGACGCACGAATCTCATCGAGCAGCTCGCGCGTGCCATGTTCCGCCGTCCACCGATGGATGTAGTCCCAGTCGAAAGCCTCGTCACCCTGCACCGCGAGAACATCACGAATGTCTTCACGGTCTTTGCCGCGCTGAGCCCCTTTCGCCCATCGCAGTTTCATCACGACAACGTCTTCTTTTGTCGGGATGCAGATGGTGCCGCCAATCTGCTTATCTTCAACCTTTCGCCTGCGCTCGAATCGAGCTTGATCATGAGCATCCGAACTGAGGTGGAAGAACTCGATTTTGAACGGAACTGACGGAACCGTAAAAATGTCTCGGAAGGTTCCAGTCACGGATTCAAACGAAGTTTGCGGATCGAGAATAAATTCCGGCCCGAGCTGCTCTGCCAGAGCCATCACATCCGAGCTGAAGGTCGCGACGAAATCCGCATCCTTTGTTGCTCTTGGAATGCCGTAGAAATTGGAAGAAAAAGACCCTGCGAGAAGGTATTCAATTTCGAGCTCGTTGAGTGCGTCGATTACTTTTCTAGCTACTTCGTTCCCGTTTGTCATCCTAGCGCGAACTCTTCTCGTAAATCCCGTGCTCGTGAAGGCGGTTCAGCCGGTCCAGTTGACCGCGGAGTTTTTCTTCGATTTCGACAGAATCCGCCTGCGGAAACTCACTTCTCAGCCCCGCCCGCATTCGCTCCAGAGAATCGGCAAAAAGTTCGGGACCGTCGCCCATCTTCTCCGACACCGACATCGCCCGCGCCCGCCGCACCTTGTCGCGGTAAATCGCATCAGCCAGTTCTTGAATCGTTTCCTCCATCGATTCCCATTCTAGCTCAATCCCGAATCCGGCTCACTCCTTTTTTGCGGCAAGTTCCCGCTGCCGTTTCCCGGATAAACGCGTAACCTGCAACATGAGCATCAGAGCCTACGCCGCTTCAGAATCCGGAGGAAAACTCACCCCTATCGAATACGATCCGGGAGCCCTCGGCCCCGACGAAGTCGAGATCGCGGTCGACTACTGCGGGATCTGCCACAGCGATCTCAGCATGTGGGCGAACGACTGGGGCATGAGCGAATACCCCTTCGTCCCCGGGCACGAGATTTCAGGCCGCGTCGCGGAAAAAGGGGAAAAGGTCACCCATCTCGAAGTCGGGCAGAAAGTTGGTCTCGGCTGGTACAGCAAGTCCTGCCAAAAATGCGAGCAGTGTCTCAGCGGAAACCAGAACCTCTGCGCGAACAACGAGTCCACGATCGTAGGTCGTCACGGCGGCTTTGCGGAACGGGTCCGCGCTGATGCGCTTTGGGTCACGCCATTGCCCGACTCCCTTGATCCGGCAGCGGTCGGGCCGCTTTTTTGTGGAGGCATCACCGTCTTCAGCCCCATCGTCACAAGCGGCGTTTCGCCGACGGATCGGGTCGGAGTCGTCGGGATCGGGGGCCTCGGTCACATGGCGGTTCAGTTTCTGAGCAAGTGGGGTTGCGAAGTGACGGCCTTCTCGACGAGTCCGGATAAGGAAGCGCAAGCCCGCCGCCTCGGGGCGCATCATTTCGTCAATTCAAAGGAGCCCGGAGCCTTGGAGAAAGTGGCCGACAGCTTCGATTTTCTCCTTGTCACCGTGAACGTCGAGCTCGAGTGGGACAAGTATGTCGCGGCCCTGCGGCCCAATGGGAAACTCCACCTCGTCGGGGCCGCTCCCAGTGTCAGTGCCGCCGTTTTCCCGCTCATCACGGGCAACAAATCCATCGGCGCCTCGCCTTTGGGAAGCCCGGTCACGACGCAGAAGATGCTCGATTTTTCGGCCCGTCATGAGATCAAGCCGCAGATCGAAATTCTCCCCATGTCAGAGATCAATGCCGCCATGAAAAAGCTGCACGACGAAAGTCCCGCCCACCGGATCGTGCTGCAGAACGATTTCGATTAGCGTCGCGATTTTCCTGGAACTTCCGGGTTTAAACAGGGTTGGATGAATGATGAAACCGTGTTTGATCGTCCTTGCTGTTCTCTGCGTCTCTTCCGCCTTTGCTCAATCGCGTTTTGATCAATGGGATGAGAACAAGGATGGCAAAGTTTCACGTGAGGAGATTCCGGCGCAGATCCGGAAAAGCTTTGATCGGGTCGATCGCGACAAGGACGGGTTCATTTCGCGTGAGGAAGACGGAGCTTTTCGAACTGGAGGCGCAAAAGGGAAAGGCGGTCCATCGAGCGAAAGTATCACGGTGCTGCCTGACATGGACTACGCGGGGACAGAGAATCCGCGTCAGGCTCTCGATCTCTATCTGCCGAAAGGACATGGCAAAGACAGCGAAGCGCTTCCCCTCCTTGTCTTTATTCACGGAGGAGGCTGGGCGAAAGGGGACAAAGGCGGTGGCGGTCGGCAAGTCACCCGATTCGTCGAAAGCGGAAACTACGCCGGGGCTTCAATCGGCTATCGCCTTACCGACGAAGCGCCATGGCCCACTCAGATTCACGACTGCAAAGCGGCGATTCGCTGGCTCCGGGCAAACGCGGCGGAGTATGGAATCGATCCTGACCGCATTGCCGTTTGGGGGACTTCGGCGGGAGGGCATTTAGTGGCCATGTTAGGAGTTTCAGGCGACGTCCCTGAGCTCGAGGGCGAAGTCGGACTGCATCTCGACGAAACTTCCGAAGTCACCTGTGTTGTGAATTTCTTCGGCCCCTCCGAGTTGCTGACGATGAATGATAATCCGAGCAAGATCGATCACAACGCGCAGACCTCTCCGGAGTCAAAACTGGTCGGGGGCACTCTGCAGGAAAATCCTGACATTGCTCGAAATGCCTCTCCAATTTCCTGGGTCTCGGCGGAGGATGAGCCTTCACTGATTGTTCACGGAACCAAAGACGAACTCGTTCCCTATCCACAATCGGTCAATTTTGAAAAAGCCCTCGAAGCGGTCGGCGTCCCGACGATTCTCCTCACGGTCGAAGGCGGGGGACACGGCGCAGGCTTTGGCCCCTCGGTCAACGAAGCGGTCGCGGAATTTCTCAATCACCACCTCCGTGGCGAAGCGATTTCGCTCGATGACAAGACCGTCGCGGCGGGTGAGTAGCGAGGCCCTCAGTCAAAATGCTGCGACATCACCGCACTGTCGCGCTTGGGAGTCTCCTCGTTTTTTTGCTCAAAAAGCCAGTCGAAGAGCCCGGGATCATCGATGGCGCGACCGAGCGTGCCTCCGTGCCCGGCATCTTCGTAGACCATGGTTTTGATTCCGGTCGTCCCGGCGACGCCCTGGAGTGTCGTGATCATCTCGGCTCCGTAGTCGGTCCCGTTTTGATTCATGATCGGGTCGTCTTTGCTGTAGAAAAGATAGGTTGGGAGGTAATTATTACTGCTCCACGGGACCCGCCAGGTCATCCCCGCGATGAGAACCTGCGCCGCGAAGCGATTCGGATAGGCGGTCACGAGATAGGGAATTCCAAAGCCACCCTGGGACATGCCCATGATGTAAATCCGGCCGGGATCAACAGCGGGTATCGATGCACAGATGTCATCTAACAAGTCCAGAATCTGACGTCCGGGAACGCCGCGTTTTGCTTCCCCGCTTTTACTGACATAGGTCCACCAGTTGTATTCGTCGTGAAATTGCGGACAGAGAAAAAAAGCGTCCTGCCCGTAGTCAGTGAGTTTCTTAGCGAGGTTCACGTTCGCGTTTTTGAAGTTGTCATCACCCCCTGAACCAGCTCCGTGGAGCCAGACGACCAGAGGGATCTTTTCGTCGCCAATGCGGAATTCGCGATCCGGTGCGAAGAAGCGAAACGGTAGAGGGTGATCTTCGCCGCCAGAGGCGTAGAGGTAGGGCTTCAAATTCAATTCATCTGCGGCAGGATGGTCTTTTGCTCCAGTGTGGGCGGTCACTTTCTCAACCGCAGAATCGATTTCAAAACTAACGGTGGCCCGTTCGTAGCTGCCGAGTTCGAGCAGGGTGCTTTCACCGGCCTGAGCGTTGAGGTAGGCCTCGTGAATTTTCGGGTGATCAACTTTCAGCGACTCGATATCGAGTTTGCTCCATGCCACCGCGACTTCCTCGCCACCTTCCTGCACCCGCAGCCAGAGACCCTGCGGAACTGCTTCGCGAATCCCGTCGAAGGGAATGACCCTCCCGTTGCTTCCCTGAATTTGTACAGGCTCCGCTGCGAGGAGGCCATGAAATCCGATCACAAGAAAGAACAGAGAAAGTGGCTTCATCATCGAAGAGTTCTATCGACTTCAGCCGCACTCTTCAAGATTCTTTCGTGGGGGCTGCGGCAACGCCGGCACAGGCTCTTCGCCGCGTTGTCCTGTCTGGAAGTGCCTTCTCCCGACGCCAAGGCGGGCGTCGATATTGTTCCTCGCTTCGGAAGGAATTTTGACTACGAATTGCGGCGAATGCTCGGTCCCCCTGTGGAAGCCAAGATCAGCGCTATTTAGCGTCCATGATCGGTTTTTGTTTCCCAAACCACTGGCTTCTTCAGGGTCAATCGAGCGCTTCGGTTTTCCGCTGGATTCAATAGGGTTAGGTCCATGACTCAACCCTCTTGGATTTCCCATTTCCGTCTCTTTGCGAGCTTCGCCCTGCTGTCGATGACTCTCGCCGTCGCCGCCGACACCAAAAACGAGCCCACCAATGCAACCGAAGCGGCCGCGAAAAAAGCCGCCGCTGAGGCCGAGGTGAATCGTCAGTATGAAGCACTCGTCGAAACGCTGTCCCCCGAAGAGCAGGCCTGGGAAAAAACGCTTCAGTCTGAGCTTGGGAGCTTCTACCTGCCAATCCATCAAGCGGAGAAAGTCGCCGGGAAATCGAATGCGTGGGACTTTGTCAGGGACGATCCGGCACTGCCCCGCGTTCTCCTCATCGGGGATTCGATTTCACGCGCCTACACTGAGACCGTCCGCCGTGAACTCGCAGGGAAAGCGAACGTGCATCGTGCTCCCGCGAACTGCGGGCCGACCGCAACGGGGTTGAAGAAATTGGATGTTTGGTTAGGCGACGGGGGCTGGGATCTGATCCATTTCAATTTCGGAATCCATGACCGGGCGACGCCGCTCGATGACTATCGGGATCGTCTCACACAGCTCGTGACGCGGATGAAGGCGACCGGGGCCACCGTGATCTGGGCGAACTCGACTCCGATCCCTGATCTTCCGGAAAAGAACTGGACCGCGGCTTCGATCGTGGAGCGCAATGCCGTCGCCGCGGAAGTCATGAAGGAAAACGGTGTCGCGGTGAATGATCTTTTTTCAGCGATCACGCCGCATCTCGCGGAGTTTCAGAACCCGGACGATTGTCACTACAGCGGGCCGGGGAATCAGTTTCTCGGGGAGCGTGTTGCCGGGTTTTTAGAATTACATCTTGAGAAGAAACCATGAGTCTCGACTATCAATCCCTCGTCGGTTTTCGCGATGGCGCGAAGCGTCTACACATTCATCTCACCGAGATTCCGGATACGGCGGCTCATCCTCCTTATCAGCACGATCACGTTGCCGAAGAGGCCTTTTACCTACTCGAAGGATCGGCCGACTACACCTTTGGGGGCAAGACGATCACGGCGGGACCCGGTGAAGTCGTCTTTATTCCGTCGGGCGTCTACCACGCCGAAATCAAGTATCACAGTCCATCGATGAAGTATCTCACGATTCGGACGGTGGAACCGGAAGACGAGCCCTGTTGCTGCGGCGAAGATCGCGAGCCTCACTCAGGGTGAGCGATCTGAACTGGCTACTTCTTCTTCCCGAAAAGCTTCTCAAAGAGATTACCCCGGGCTGGTTTGTTGTCGTCAACGACCGGCTCGGCGCGCAGACCCGCCTCGCGCTCCTGCTGCCGCTCTTTGCTTTCGATGCCGGCAGGGTCGATTTCCACGGGCGGCGCGACCATCGGAAGCTGTATGTCCCATCCGCCGCCAAGCGCTTTGATGAGGGCCACGGTTGCGGTGAGGCGCTGTCCCTGAAGGAGGGCGAGGGAGCGCTCGATTTCGAGGGCGGAGCGCTCGGCTTGAATGACTTCGAGATAGAGTCCACTTCCGGCGCGATTGCTTGCCCGCGCCAGTTCTGCGGCCCGCCCCGCGCTTGCGCGGGCGCGCCGGAGCTGGGTCAATTGCGTGCCGATTAGCCGCACCGAGGCGAGGCTGTTTTCCACTTCGCCAAAGGACACAAGGATCGTCTGGCGATAGTCGGCGAGGATTTCGGCGTGGCTCGCGTTCGCACGATCCTGATTGGCCCCGTTGCGTCCGCCTGAGAAAATGGGCACGGTGATGCGCGGACCGACGGTGGCAAAGAAACTCAGGGGATCGAGTAAAAGTTCGACATCACCGGCATCGTATCCGGCAAGGCCGGTCAGTTGCACGCTGGGATAACTCGCGGCCCTGGCCACCCCGATCCGGGCGGTCGCGGCGGCGAGCCGACGTTCGGCAGCAGCAATGTCGGGTCGCCTTTCGAGCAAATCGCTCGGGACTCCGACGGGAATGACGGGGAGATGCCGGGGTCCGCCGCCGCAGGGAGCGAGGGAGAAAGCCGCCGGTTGTGCTCCGGTCAGGATCGCAAGGGCGGTGAAGAGCTGGCTGCGGTGGTCTGCGAGTGAAGTCTCCTCGGAGCGGGCCAGTTCGAGCTCGGTTTCAGCCTGGACTTGTTGCAAGTCGGTTGCGCTGCCCGCCGTGACCTGGGCGGTGGCAATGCGCACCGCATCGCGCCGGAGTTCGATGGCGTCCGCCACCGCCGCGGCTTCGGCATCGAGCGCGCGGAGCTGGAAGTAGGTCATCGCGACTTCGGCATGGAGACTCAGGAGCGCGTGTTGCATCGCATTGCCCGAAGCGTAGGTCTCGGCGAGGACGGCTTCGTTTTCCCGCCGGATTTTCCCCCAGAGATCGATTTCCCAATGGAAGTCAAAAGGGGTCCGGTAGGATCCGCCGTCGTAGCGAAAGCCTTCGAGAGGAAAGGCGGAGGCCTGGTTCTCCGAGGTCACGATGTAGTCGGTCTCGGCGATCCCGTCGAAGGTGGGGAGAAAATCGGCCTTGGCGAGCCGGGTTGCGGCACGGGCCTGATCGAAGCGTGCCACCGCCCCCTTGAGGGTTTGGCTATGGCGCAGCGCTTCTTTCTGGAGTCGGTTGAGTTCAGGGTCTTTAAAAATCGTCCACCACTCGCCACGCGGGACGCCATCGAGCGGGCGAACTTCGCGGAGGGTCCCGCCTTTGTAACGACCTGTGACGATGGAGCTGGGCACCTCGTAGTCCGGGCCTACCTGGGCATGAGCCTGTTCGAGTCCGAAAATGACGGCAATGAAAAGTAGAAGTCCTCGTTTCATTTTCGTGTCTTGGTTAGGATGCGACGGCCTTCTCTGCCGGGCCACTCTCTGTTGAAGCATCTTCGGAGGAGCGTTTTTTGCGCCATCTCAATTTCATGACAAGGACATAAAAAACCGGGGTGAAAACGAGACCGAGCGCGGTGACGCCGATCATGCCGGAGAAGACGGTCGTGCCGATGGCGCGCCTCATTTCGGACCCGGCGCCGGTGGCGATCACGAGCGGAAAAACCCCGGCAATGAAGGCGATCGAGGTCATGAGGATGGGGCGAAGACGGAGGCGGCAGGCTTCGAGCGCCGCCTCAACGGTAGAGAGTCCCTCGCTTTCCTGCTCACGGGCGAACTCCACGATGAGGATCGCATTTTTACAGGCGAGACCGATGAGGACGATGAAACCGATTTGGGTAAAAATGTTATTGTCGCCGTTCGTGATCCAGATGCCGAAGAGTGCGAAGAGAAGGCAGAGCGGCACGATGAGGATGATCGCGAGGGGAAGGCGCAGGCTTTCGTACTGGGCCGCGAGAACGAGAAAAACAAGGAGGATACAAAGCGGGTAAATGAGGAGCGCGGTATTGCCCGCGATGATCCGCTGGTAGACGAGATCGGTCCATTCCGCCTCGAAGCCGGCGGGGAGGACCTGCCCGGCCAGCTCCATGATGAATTCCTCGGCCTGCCCAGAGCTGAGCGGAGGGACCGCAGCGCCATTCACATCCGCCGCGAGAATCCCATTGTAGTGCAGGACCCGGTCCGGCCCGAAGCCCGGCTTAATGTCGATGAGACCGCCCACGGAGACCATGTCGCCGGAGGCGTTGCGGGTCTTGAGACGGGTAATGTCTTCGACATCGTCACGGAATTCCGGCTCGGCCTGGACGATGACCTGGTAGGTGCGGCCGAAGCGGTTGAAGTCATTCACGTAGAGTGACCCGAGATTGATTTGGAGCGTCTCGAAAAGGTTGCGCAGGGGCACGTCACGGGCCTTGGCTTTGACCCGGTCGATCCCGGCCTCGAGCTGTGGCACGTTCACGGTGTAGGCGCTGAAGGGTTGCGCGATTTTCCCCGATCCGTAGGCGGCTCCGAGGAGAGCCTGAGTCGCGGCGTAGGTCTCCGCGTAGCCGCGATTGCCCCGGTCTTTGACCATCAATTTGAAACCTCCCACGGTGCCGAGACCGTTGACTGCGGGCGGTGGGAAAACCGCCATGAAGGCCTCCTGCACTTGCGAGAACTGGCCGTTGAGAGCTCCCGCGATCGCGAAGCCGCTCAGCTCGGGCGTGGTGCGCTCCTCAAAATCATCGAGCGGGAAAAAGACGATCCCGGCGTTGGAACCGGTCGTGAATCCATGGATCGAAAGCCCCGGAAAGCCCACTGCATCGGCGACTCCGGGAGTGGCGAGCGCGATCTCCGACATTTTCTGGACGACTGCTTCAGTCCGGTCGAGAGAGGAGCCATCGGGGAGCTGAGCGAAGCCGACGAGGTATTGCTTGTCCTGCGCGGGGATGAATCCCTGCGGGACAAAATCGAAGCCCTTTTTCGTCGCGAAAATCAGACCGGCATAGAGCACCACCATGAGGAGTGCTCCGCGAATGACCCGGCGAACGAGACCGACGTATCGCCGCGAGGTCCATTCGAAGAAGCGATTGAAAGGGCGGAAAAGCCAGCCGAAGAGGAAGTGAAGGAGTCGCGCAAACCGGTCGGGTTTTTCATTCCCGCCCTGCAGGAGGATCGCCGAGAGCGCCGGACTCAAGGTCAGGGAAACGATGGACGAGATCACGGTCGAGATCGCGATCGTCGCGGCGAACTGCTTGTAGAATTGCCCCGTCAATCCACTGATGAAGGCGGTCGGAACGAAGACAGCGCAGAGCACCAGAGTCGTCGCAATGATCGGCCCCGTCACTTCGCGCATCGCCTTTCGCGTCGCGTCGATGGGACTGAGTCCCTCGCGGATATTGCGCTCGACGTTTTCAACAACGACGATGGCGTCATCGACGACGATTCCGATCGCGAGGACGAGTCCAAAGAGGGACAGGTTATTAATTGAAAACCCGAGGACCTGCATCACCGCAAAGGTCCCGATGAGCGAGACGGGCACGGCCGCGAGCGGGATCAGCGAAGCCCGCCAGGTCTGGAGGAAAAGGACAACCACGACGATGACGAGGAGGACCGCTTCGAAGAGGGTGTGAATGACCGCCTCGATCGATTTGCTGACGAACACCGTCGGATCGTAAACGACGGAGAAGTCCACTCCCGGCGGGAATCCCTCTTTGAGTTGCGCCATTGTCGCGCGGACATCCTGTGAGATTTGCAGCGCATTGGATCCGGGGAGCTGGAAAATGGGGATAGCCACAGCGCGCTTGTTATTGAGCAGGGAACGGAGCGCATATTCGCCACTGCCCAGCTCGACGCGGGCGACATCGCCGAGCCGTAACATTTCGCCATTGGCTCCCGTTTTGACGATGATTTGGGAAAACTCCTCCTCGGTCGTGAGTCGTCCCTGCGTGTTGATCGCGAGTTCGAAAGGAACTTCAGCGGCGACCGGAGGCAGTCCGATGCTCCCCGCCGCGACCTGGACGTTTTGCTCTGAAATTGCCGCGACAATGTCGGAAGCGGTCAAGCCGCGCGCCGCCGCTTTGTCGGGGTCGAGCCAGACGCGCATCGCATATTCGCCCGAACCGAAGAGCTGGACCTGGCCAACACCGGGGAGCCGCGCGAGTTCATCTTTCACTTTCAGCGTCGCGTAGTTTCTCAGGTAGAGTTCGTCGTAGCGACCGTCAGGAGAGAAAAGGTGGACCACCATGGTGAGGTCCGGCGAGGCTTTGACCGTCGTCACGCCGAAGCGTCTCACTTCCTCCGGCAACTTCGGGAGAGCCTGGGCGACGCGGTTTTGGACCTGAACCTGGGCGAGATCGATGTCTGTCCCGAGTTGGAAAGTCACGGTCAGGGTCATGACTCCGTTCGCCGTCGATTGTGACGACTGATAGAGCATGTTTTCGATCCCGTTGATGCTTTGCTCGAGAGGGGAGGCGACCGTTTCCGCGAGAGTTTTCGGATTCGCTCCCGGATAGCTCGCGGTCACAATCACGGTCGGCGGCACGACCTCGGGGTATTCGCTGATCGGCAGCTGAAAAAGCGAAATCGACCCGAGGACGAGGATGATAACCGAAAGCACTCCCGCAAAGATGGGGCGGGTGATGAAGAAACTGGCGAAATTCATGGGACGTTTCGGGGCGGATTAATCAATCCCGGGGAGGGCTCACCTGGTCGGGAGCGCCGGAAGAAACCTCTGCGGCGGGAGTCGGGTCTATCGGCATCCCCGGCATGGGAAGACGGGCCTGCCCATTCACGATGATGATTTCCCCCTCCTCGAGACCTTCCCGCACGATGCGCCGTCCCTCGTGAAGCGGGCCGGTTACGATGGGGCGATACACCGTGGTGTTTTCCGGAGAAACCCCGAGCACGTATTTGTTCGATTGATCCGTGAGGATGGCGCTCTCCTCGACGAGAAGCGCCTCATAGGCAGCGGTCAGCGGCATCTCGACCCGCGCAAAAAGACCGGGGAGGAGGCTGCCGTCAGGATTGGGGAATTCCGTGCGCACAAGGATGTTTCCGGTCGCGGCATCGATCCGGTTATCAAAGGACTCGACGTAGCCCACCCGCCCTGCGAGAGGTCCCTCGCCAAGCTGCATCTTTGCAGGGATGCGGCCTTTTTCATCGAGGAGGACAGCATTCTCAGCGCGCAGCGACTGGAGGCGGAGGAGCGAGGTTTCGTCGATGGGGACGTAGGCAAAAACCGGGTCGACCTTCACGATCACGGTGAGGAGGGTCGCCCCCCCGGCGAGGCCGCTGACATAGTTGCCCTTCGTGACGAGGGCGCGACTGACCTTTCCGGCGATAGGCGAGCGGACTTCGGTGTGGGAAAACTCGATCTCCGCGCTGTGGAGCGTGGCCGCGGCTGCCGCCGCTTGCGCTTTCGCCTGAAGATAGGCAGACTCACGGGCGTCTCCTCCCTCAGGGGAAATGGCGCGGGCGAGGAGGAGTGGTTCAACGCGATCAAATTCCTTTTTCGCTGCGGCGAGGACGGCTTCGGCTCGCTGCACCTCGGCTTCGGCTTGGCGTTTCTTCGTTTCAAAAGCCCGCTGATCGATCGTGAAAAGGAGTTCGTCCTCTGCGACGAGTTGCCCGGCTTTGAAGTGGACCTCCTCGAGGTAGCCGGAAACCCGGGGACGCAACTCCACGGTCTCAACGGCCTCGACCGTGGCGGTGAACTCTTTCCATTCGACGATGGTCTCGCGAATGACCGGTGCCACCGTCACCGTGGTCGGCGGGGGAGGTCCCCCCGCATCGGGGCCTGCGGGAGCACGATCACACTGCGTGAGAAAGGGGGTGAGGGCTGCGACAGCAAGGGCAGGCCCGACTGGATGCGAGAAAGAGAGAGCGAACTTCATGAGGAGAGAGTGAGAGGGGACGAGGGTGCGGGCCAGGTGAGTGGATTGCCGAGGAGTTGGCGCACGCCGCTTTCCATTTCATCGAGTTCGCTTAAATCATTCCAAATGCGGGCGTGAGTTAAGAGACCTTCGACGTAGAAAAATACGAGCCGGGCCGAGGTTTCGGGATTGGCGACCCCGATCATTCCTTCGGCGTGAGCATCGCGGAGCGCGGACTCGAGGTAGCAGCGATACTCCCGGAGTATATTTCTGAGGAGATCCTGAAGCGCGTCTTCGTTGCCACCGAGTTCAGAACCGATCGTGTGAATCGGGCAGCCGAGGACGCGGCCGTGGAGTTCCTTCGTCGCGCGCTGTTCTTCGCGAAGGTGGACCAACCAGTCAACAATGCGGGTCAGGGCCGGTTTTGTCGGAGAGAAGAGACCGTCCATCCCGGTTCGATGCTCCTCCCAGCAGGATTTCATCGCCGCGATCGCGAGGTCTGCTTTGGACTGGAAAAAGTGATAGAAGCTCCCCTTGTGAACCTTTGCCCGGGTGCAAATTTCATCCACCGAAGTGCCCGCGTAGGAGCCCACCCAGATGAGCTCCTGCATGGCCTCGATGAGGTGTTCTTTCGTCTGACTTGTCCTGCCCATGCCGGTTCTTTCGCTACCGGTGGTGCAAGTTGAACGATCAGTCAACTAATTTGGATCGCGTCGGGACGACATCGTCGTCAGGGCTTCCGCCCGAGTGCACGTTCTCTCCATTGGACAAAAAAAGAGCCTCACGGGGCGGTCCCGGTGAGGCTCTTTTGTTTAGAAATTCTATTCCGTCGTTGTGAGTAGGGCGATCACTTCTTCGATTTTCTCTTTTCCGTAGCTGTGGCCCTCCACGGTGGTGACGATCGCTCCGGCGGCATTTTTCGCAATGATGCCATGGACTTCGAGATCAGATTCTTCGACTATTTTTCTGGAGTCACCGTCTCCAATTTTCACGGCCGTTATTTCGATTTGGGCGTGTTCTGCTTTGAGGTCATTCACGATGACCGTCACTTTGTTACACATCGGTCATCCATCGAGATAGTAGTAGGCCAACTGTGCTTTCTTCTCCTCAGCGCCCGCCAACCCGAAGGAAGCAAGAAGCGCGAGAACCGGCAGGATTAGTTTCCAGCAATTCATGGTGCCGAAGGTTACGCCGCTGCGTTGAGGCCGGCAATTGGCGTGATGGCGATAGGAGGGCGGAAGCAAGGGGATCGAGTTGAGGATGAAGTCAGATGAGAAAATTCGAAGATTCATCTGTCGGTCGAGGTTCTACGGGAGTTAGCTCTCTCGACTAGCTCTCGTCTCTCAACCAGCCCACTCATGACCGCTCCTGCCGTTCCCACGCCGAATACTCTTTTTATCGAAGTCTCCGGAGCGGGCCTGCCCGAGGTCGACGGGCTTTTCGTTCCCTCGACCGCGCCGCCGGCGGAATCGGAGTCAGGAACGGCTTCCACGCCGGGATATTGGAATGGCAAAATGGCCTGGGATCGGGCCGATGGGAAATCAGAGCGGAGTCCGGCGCTTTCCTATTCGAACAGCTACACCTCGTGGAGAATCTGTCGGCTCGACGGGCATCTCGCTTATGACATCACGACGGAGGACGCGCTGCCGCCGACGGATCGCGAGTGGCATGTCTATAAAAAGGGCGTCGCTCCGGCGCCGACAGTGGTGCTTCATCATTTCGATCCAAGATTGCCCTGTCCGAAGCCCAAGGTGGTTTTTGTGATCGGGGGTCCAGGCAGCGGGAAAGGGACGATGTGTGAAGTCGCGGAGTCGCAGCTCGGGTGGACGCATTTATCAGTCGGCGATCTTCTCCGCGCGGAGTGCGAGCACGGCGGGTCGAAAGCGCAGGTCATTAAAGCGTGTCTCTCGGCGGGGAAGTTGGTGCCGAACGAAATTGTCGCGGGCTTGCTTCGGGACACGATGGAGACTTTGACACGAACCACAGGGAGGAAAAATTTCCTCTTCGATGGATTTCCCCGCTCGCTCGAGAATCTGGAAGCCTGGGAGGAGATCGTCGGAGGCGAGGCGGAACTGCCCAAGATGCTCTACTTTGAATGTCCCTATCCCGTTCTCGAAAAGCGCATCCTCAGCCGCGCCAAATACACCGGTCGGAGTGACGACAACTTCGAGAGCGTGAAAAAGCGCTTCGACACCTTCAAGGCGGAGACGCTACCGACCGTCGAGCATTTCAAAAGCCGGGATAAATGCGTCGAGCTCGACACGAGTCAAAAGCGTCAGGTCGTTTACGATCTCGTCGCGGAACAGCTTCGTGAGTTCACTGATGTAGCGCTCGCAGAGCAGCCTCTCACGGAGCGGGCGGAGATTCTTTTAGGGCTGCGGCCCTGGCCGAAGGACGGTGCTGAGGCGTGACCGACCCCGTCCGAATTGACCTTGTCTGGCTACACTCCGCTAATGGTGCAGCCGACCGCTTCGGTTTTCGGAACGGCGATCGGCTCGCCTGCAGTGATAGCTTTCAGCGCGTCGCGCAGATCGTGAGTCGTCGGCTCCTTTTGTTTCTGCGTCGCCCCGAGGTAGAGATCGTTGATCCGGCCCGCGTAGAGAATTTCGCCTTGGGCATCGATCACGAAGACTTCGGGGGTGATCGTGGCACCGAGTTTTTTCGCGAGGAGTTGCTCGCCGTCCTTGAGTACCGGATGGGTGATCTCCATCATTTTCGCATGAGTGGCGCGGTCCGTATCGCTCACCGAAGTGTCCGAGTGAATCGAGAAGAAGGCAAAGTCATCGCCGAAGGCTTCGGTGATCTCCGTCATGTAGGGAGCGAAGGTGTTCGAGGTCGGGCAGTAAGGGGAGATGAAAAAGAGGACCACCGCTTTTTTGTCGCCCGCGTCGAGAGGATTGACCGGATTCTCTTCGAGATCAGTGAGGAGAATGGGTTCGTCGGCGATAGCCGGAGCCGTGGTGGAGAGAGCGAAAATCGCGATAGCGCAGAGGAAGAGAGAGGGTTTCAGCATGGGGAACGGATAATCGAATTCCCGGGGTGGTTCAAGAGGGGTTCGCAGTCTGGTTCATCCAGTAGAACGGGTTGCCTTACCCGTTTCCGGAGACTCCGCCGTTCGGACATTGCGGGCTTCGGAGACGAGGGGATTAGCCTGGCGGAGATAGTGAAAAGACGGACTGGGCAGTCCATCCTGCGCAGGCCTTGCGCTTTCCCTCGCGGTGATGGGGCGGCACCTGATGACCAAGTGACGCTGTATTGGACATCCCGTAATTCGTCGTGATGACGGAATCGACAGGATGACCGGGGTGCGGAACCTTGGGGGCATGGAAAATATTCCCGATCACAGCCGTCGCCGTTTTATTACTCAGCTCAGTCTCGCGCTGGGAGGGGCCGGACTCGCCCGCGCTCAGGATCGCCCGAAGCACATCCTCCTCCGCTCCTCCTGGCAGACCGTGAACATCGGCGACATCGCGCACACCCCGGGCGTCTTGCATATTCTGGAACAGCATCTCCCGGACGTCGTCGTGACACTTTGGCCGGGTCGGCTCGACAATGGAGTCGATGAGCTGTTGATGGAGCGATTTCCCAAGCTCCGGATCGCGACGCGGGGATCGGAGGAACTCAAGGAGGCCTTTTTGGAATGCGATTTTCTGCTTCACGGTTCCGGTCCGTCGCTCGTTGCGGAAAAGGATGTCATCCAGTGGCATGAGGAAACGGGCAAACCGTTCGGCGTTTATGGGATCACGCTGCCACTCAAAGATTCTACTTCGACGACAGAAACGTCGGACGATCGCATGGCTCAGACCATCGGGATTCTCAGCGAGGCGGAGTTTGTCTTTTTCCGCGATTCCCATTCGCTCGCTTTTGCGAAGGAGCGGGGCTGCACTTCTCCGATCATGGAATTCGGTCCCGACGGGGCCTTCGCCTGCGACGTCAAAGAATTGATAGGAATTTGCTTTTTCAAGGGTTTTTAACGGGGCGTCGGTCCGGCCGGGTTTGAGGGGGTGCAAATCCATCGAGCCGCTCGCTGAACTTTTCCGCCACCGTTTTCTCGCCCTGTTGCGAAGGGAAAAGCTCATCAGCGAGAGGAAACTCCGCCAGCTCCTCGCCTGGACCCACAGCGGCTTCAGTTTGAACGCGAGTGAAAAACCGGTCGCATCGAGCGATGTCGAGGGTCGGAAAAGACTAGCCGAGTATTTGCTCCGCGCGCCCTTCTCCCTTGAAAAAATCACCTGGAACGAATCGACGGGCAAAGTCATCTACCGTTCCAAAAGGAGCTGGCACACCAAGTGCAACTTTCAGATCTTCGATGCCGTCGATTTTCTCGCTGCGACCGTGGAGCATATCCCACCGAAGGGGCAGCAAACGGCACGCTACTACGGGCTCTATTCGAACAAGAGCCGGGGAATGGCAGCGAAGACCGGGAGGCGGCGTCCTGAGATGGCCGACGCAAAGAAGCCCGAGAGGAAGGAGGCGATTCCTCTCGGAACGCTCTTCATTTTGCCCGCGCCCGAGCCTCGGAGCGGGCGTGCGCTTCGTCCGTTATGGCGCGATCTCATCATGAGGGTTTGGGGCGAGGATCCGCACAAGTGCCCCTGCTGCCCTGGCACGATGAAGGTGGTGGGAACAATGATTCGCCGTAGCGAGGTGGAGTTTTTTTTGAGGCTCCATGGATTATGGGAAGGACTTGTCGCCCTGCCGCCTCCGCCGGATCCACCCTTCGACATCGAAACAATGGAGCCGATCGAGGCGCCGCCCCACGCGATTTGGCGCGACGACTTCGAGGAGTTTGGACCGGATCGATGGACGGAGGCAGATCCAGCCTGGGCCGCGCCCGAACTCGATCTCGGCGATGGACGGCGCCTCGTTCTGGACGCGGCCGATCCGTTTCCTGATGAAGGGTGGGCGGTCTCTTGGACGAACTGACCACACAAGGTTTCCACCTCGCAAAAGCCCGCTTGGTTTCAAACGCGAAACCAGAGGAAGCGGAGACCCATGCCCAGAGGACACGATTTTTCAACAAATTCAGGAGCTACGGGCGATTTTCACGAGAAAATCGTTGACTCACCCGGCCAAATCGGGCGATTCTCGTCCGCGATGGCCCTAAACGCCCCCTACCTCCCCCTGAACCCCCTCCGACCCCGGGCCTTCGGCGGGAAGGTGGCGGAAGGGATGAAAAAGCGAATTCCTAGCAGTAAAGCCGCTGATTTCATCGCCGCCAGCGTCGAGCACATTCCTCCCAAGGGACAGCAAACCATCCGCTACTACGGTCGCTACTCAAACAAACGCCGGGGCTGGGATGCAAAAAATCGGATTCACTCCCCGCAGTTGACCGCCATCAATATCTCCGCCTGCAAACACGATTCACAATTCTCAGACAAAACGTTGTTCATCCTTCCAGAACCGACGCCCAAAAAGAAACACACTGAGAAACCTGATTGGAAATCCCTAATCCAGCGAATTTGGGGAGGTGATCCCACCATCTGTCCGTGTTGCCGGGCGCAGATGAAAAATGTTGGAGCGGTCACCCAAAAAGCAGAGATCG